>NZ_SSMZ01000021.1 GCF_004799395.1 Phenylobacterium sp. | reverse complement strand
GGCAGGAGACGAAGGCGAAACGGACCTCGCGCGGGTCTTCCAGGGCCGGCGCGGTGGTGGTCCGGCCGATGCGGCTGCCGAAGCCGTCCGCGCCGGTGAAGCGGTACCAATATTCGCGGCCGGGGTTCAATCCGCCGACCAGCACCCGCACGGTCCAGTCGGCGTCAGCTGACGAGGGCGCGGGCGCCGCGGCGATCACCCGCTGGAAGCCGTCGTCCTCCGCGACCTCGACGGTGAGGCGCGCCGCTGCCCCGTCCGGGCCAGGCGGCCGACGGGTCCAGAGGATCACGCTGTCGCCCTGCGGGTCCGCGGAGGCCACGCCTTCGGGGAAGAGGTCGCGGCGTTCGCTCCAGGCCAGCCTCGATGGCGCCGCCCGCGCGCCCACCCAGGCGGCCGAGGCGCCCAAAGCGGCGGCTGCGCCCAGGAACCGGCGACGATGGATGGCGGCCATGGCGAGGGCTCCTCCGACCGCGGGAGCCTAGAATCGCCGCCGGGGCAGCGCCAGTCAGGTGCGACGGAGCCGTTTCGTCCGGCGACGAACGGTTCGCAGGGGGTTCGGATCAGTCGGCGCGGTTGGGCTTCGGCGGGGACTTTTTCGGCTCGCCGGTGGCGGGATCGGTCCGGGTCTTGTCCGAGCGGGCCGAGCCTTTGGCGCCGGCCGGCTCGGTGGCGGAGCGCGGCGGGGCGCCCGGCTTCTGGTCATCGTCGCGATTGTAGCGGGCGTCAGTGTCGGGCATCGGGGACTCCGGAGTGACTGGTGGCTCGTCCTTCGAACGGCCTGCTGTGGCGATCGATCCGTCTTCCCCGCCCATGGCCTCCCTTGCTCAAGGGGGGCGCCCCTGCTAAACGACCCGGCTCCGGCGATGAGCCGCGCGCGCCGAAGGGCTTGCCGCCTTCCGGCGCGCTGTTTCATTGTCGGGGGACCGCCAGGTCCGGCGGGCCGAAGGAGTGTAGCTCAGCTGGTAGAGCATCGGTCTCCAAAACCGAGGGCCGGGGGTTCGAGTCCCTCCACTCCTGCCATCCTATATACGTGAGAAGAGGGCGCGACGTCCGCCGCCCCAAACGAGAGTTCGAAGAGCCGCCATGGCCAAGAAACCGGGCAACAGCCCGTCCGCAATCCGCCACCGGGCCGCCAAGACCGCTGCGGTCATGGCCAGCCCGTCCGCCGCCGCGCTCGCGCCGCCCAAGAAGCGCACGAGCATCGCCCAATTCGCCCGCGAGGTCCGTTCCGAGGCCCGCAAGGTCACCTGGACCACCCGCCGCGAAACCTGGATCACCTCGGTGATGGTCGCCATCATGGTCGTCGTCGCCATGATCTTCTTCTGGGTCGTCGATTTCGGCGTCAGCTTCAGCATCAATCAGGTGCTCAAGCTCACGGCCGGGGGTTAGAAACTAGAGATCATGTCCGAAGCCGCTGAAACCACCGCCCCGTCGAACCCGCGCCACAAGTGGTACATCGTCCACGCCTACTCGAATTTCGAGAAGAAGGTGGCCGAGTCCATTCGCGAGCAGGCCAAGACGCAAGGCCTCGAAGACTGCTTCTCCGACATCCTGGTGCCCACCGAGGACGTCGTTGAGATCCGCCGTGGCCGCAAGGTCAACGCCGAGCGCAAGTTCTTCCCGGGCTACGTCCTGGTGAAGATGGAGCTCACCGACGAAGCCTATCACCTGATCAAGAACACCCCGAAGGTGACCGGCTTCCTGGGCTCCGGCTCCAAGCCGATGCCGGTCTCCGAGAAGGAAGTGGCCCGCATCATCGGCGCCATCGAAGAAGGCGTCGAGCGTCCGAAGCCCACGATCCAGTTCGAGATCGGCGAGCAGGTGCGCGTCACCGACGGGCCGTTCGCCAGCTTCAATGGCTCGGTGGAACAGGTCGACGAGGAACGCGCCCGCCTGCGGGTCACCGTCTCGATCTTCGGCCGCGCCACCCCGGTCGAGCTGGAATACAACCAGGTCGAGAAGACCTCCTGATCGATGGCCGTGGATGCAGTCAGATTGCGGCTGCTCTACGTGCCCGGACCGCCGCTCTCGCACGAAGGCCAGCCTTGGGCCTTCGGTCTGCAGGACACCCGCGGCGGCCTGCATGATGGCGCACCGCTCGAGGGCAGCCTCTACGCCTACGACTTCGAGCTGCGGGTGAAGCCGGGCGCCGATCCCAACCGCCCGGTGTTCAGCGGCGAGTTCGCCTCAGGCACGCCTGCCGAACGCTTCGTCTACCTGTCCTGGAAGGACACCGCGACCGGCGCCTGGATCAATCGCCTGAAGGCCAGGCTCTCCCCGATCACCTGGCCGCTGGTCCGCGAGGCCCAGGCCTATGGCGCGCCGATCACCGCCAGCATGGCCGGCCGCCAGCTCGCCGACACGCGGCCCCCGACGTGGCGAGTCGGCTGACCGCTAAGGTTGCTCCGCCGGCCTCTTGCTGCTACACGCCCGCGCTTCGTCGGCTTCGGCCAGCGATCAAATCCGTGGGAGGGGCTGCCCGCACCACGGCCACATAGGCGGCTTTGACCAGCCGCCGCATTGGAGACAGGCATGGCCAAGAAGATCTTGGGCTATATCAAGCTGCAGGTGCCCGCGGGCGCTGCGACGCCCTCGCCGCCCATCGGGCCGGCGCTGGGCCAGCGCGGCGTCAACATCATGGGCTTCTGCAAGGAATTCAACGCCCGCACCGAGAAGGAACAGAAGGGTACGCCCCTGCCGACGGTGATCACCGTCTATCAGGACAAGAGCTTCACCTTCGTCACCAAGACCCCGCCGGCGTCCTACTACATCAAGCAGGCGATCGGGCTGAAGTCGGGCTCCAAGGAGCCGGGCCGTTCGGTGGCGGGCAAGATCACCCGCACCCAGCTGCGCGACATCGCCACCAAGAAGATGAAGGACCTCAACGCCAACGACGTCGAGTCCGCCGCCAAGATCATCGAGGGCTCCGCGCGCTCGATGGGTCTTCAGATCGTGGAGGCCTAAGAGATGGCGACTGCAAAGCGCATTAAGGCCTGGACCGGCGACCGCACGGTGGCCCATCCGGTCGAAGAAGCCGTCAAGCTGGTGAAGGCCAACGCCACCGCCAAGTTCGACGAAAGCGTCGAGATCGCCGTCAACCTGGGCGTCGACCCGCGCCACGCCGACCAGCAGGTCCGTGGCGTGGTCTCGCTGCCCTCGGGCACCGGACGCGACGTCCGCGTGGCCGTCATCGCCAAGGACGCCAAGGCCGCCGAAGCCACCGCCGCGGGAGCCGACGTCGTCGGCGCCGAGGACCTTGTGGAACGCATCCAGGGCGGCTTCATGGACTTCGACCGCGTGATCGCCACGCCGGACATGATGGCCCTCGTCGGGCGTCTCGGTAAGGTGCTGGGCCCGCGCGGCCTGATGCCGAACCCGCGGGTCGGCACGGTGACCATGAACGTCGGTCAGGC
>NZ_SSMZ01000209.1 GCF_004799395.1 Phenylobacterium sp. | reverse complement strand
GCCGCGCTTCCTCTGGCGAGAGCGTCGTCATGGGCGGCGCGCCGCGCGACTGTGCCGCCAGGTACTGCAGGCGCGGGTCGAGGGTCCGACCGCCCTGGTAGACCACCCCGCCGCCGGCCATCAGGCGCAACATGGAGGTCGGCAGGCTGAGCAGCTTGCGGACCATCATGCGCTGGGTGGCGGGGCTGGGCATGGCCCCCTAGACCTGCGCCTTGGGCAGGCCCTTCAGCCCGCCCAGGATCATGGTGACGGCGAACTCGGTGGCGCCGGCGGTGTCGACCGGGCGGCGCTCCAGCATCTTGTCGCCGACGTCGCGGGCGATGGCGATGCAGGCGGCGGCCATGTAGTCCGGGTCGGCGAAGGGGCCCTTGCGCTGAGCGATGTCCTCGGCGAGCGCGTCGCGGATCTCGGCGAAGACGGCGGCCATCTCCGGGGTCTCGCCCTGGACGTGCAGGTGCGGTTCGCCGGCGGGACGCTTGGCCGCCCAGTTGTTGTGCTCGTTGGCGATGAAGCCGAAGTAGGCGTCGATCGCGCGATGGACGAACTCCTCGAAGCTGTAGCCCTTGCCGCGCAGGCTTTTCAGGATCGGGGCGAAGCGCCGCGCACCGTCGTCGGCGAGGGCGGCGAACACCTCCTCCTTGGAGCGGTAGTAGTTGTAGAAGGTGCCCGCCGCGAGCCCGGTGCGGCGGATGATGTCGCGCACCGTGGCGGTCTCGTAGCCAAGCTCCCCGAACACCTCGCGCGCCGCGTCGAGGATCGCCTGGCGATTGGCGACCTTGGTCTGCTCGCGCTTGCCGGGATTGAGGTAGGCGACCTGGGACATTGAAGCGGACATGGACTCTTTTGGAGAAACTCAAAAGTGACGCGCGTCACTCTAGGGGGTGTCGACCCGGAAAGCCAATACCTTGGTTCCTCCGCGCGGGAAGGGAAGGATCACACCGTCCGCTGAGCCCGGTCCTTCTCATTCGTCGAGCGGATCGAATCCCGGGCCGCCTCCCATTCGGCGTCGCCCCATGCGGCCAGGCGGTTGAAGCCTCCGCCGCCGCGCAGGTGGCTGCCGCCGTCGATGGCGATGGTCTGGCCGTTCACATAGGCCGACCCCGGGTCGAGCAGATAGACCGCCAGGTTGGCCAGTTCGCGCATCTCGCCGTTGCGATCGAGGGGTACGGTGGGATCCTTCGCCTCCGACTCCGTGCCGGCGCCGGGGTTCAGCCGCGCCCAGGCGCCTTCGGTCGGGAAGGGCCCCGGGGCGATGGCGTTGAAGCGGATGCCGCGGTTGCCCCACTCCACGGCCAGCGACTGGGTCATGACGTTCAAGCCGGCCTTGGACATGGCCGACGGCACCGTGAACGGCCCGCCGTGCCAGACCCAGGTGGTGAGGATCGAGACCACCGAGGCGTGCTTGCCCTCAGCCAGCCAGCGCTTGCCGCACTCCTGGGTGACGAAGAACGAACCCCGGAAGACGATGTTGGCGATGGCGTCAAAGCCCCGGGGGCTTAAGTCCTCGGTGCGGCTGATGAAGTTGCCGGCGGCGTTGTTCACCAGGCCGGTGATGGCCCCGCCATCGGCCCAGACCGTGTCGACCATCTCGGCGATGGCTTCGGGCACGCGGATGTCGCAGGCCAGCCCCACGCACTTGCCCCCGTGGGCGTCGGTGAGGTCCTTGGCGGCGGCGTCCACCACCCCGCCCCGACGGCCGCAGATGTAGACCTCAGCGCCCAGCATCAGGCAGCCCTCGGCCATCACCTTGCCCAGGCCCGTGCCGCCGCCGGTGATCAGGATGCGCTGGCCCTTCATCAGGCCCGGCCGGAACATCAGGTCGTCCATCGCAAGCTCGGCCATGGCCGCATCCTCCCTTGGGTGTCGTTCTTGTGGGTTTCAGCGAAGCGCCCTGACCTAAGGGCGGTCAAGCCGCGGCGGCGGCCCGTTCGATCAGCGCCATGGCGGCCGCTGGGGCGCGGACCTTCCCCTCGTGGATGACGAAGGCGTAGACGTCGCGGGGCTTCGCCGGCGCGGGCGTTGCGGCGTCGGCCATGGGCAGGTCGGTCGGCGCGCCGCCGGTCGCATAGGTCTTCAGACGATCCACCCACAGGTCCAGGTCGGCGGGCGGATAGGCCGTCAGGTTGTCGTCGGAGCCGGTCTGCAACCGCGCGTAGACCACGTCGCCCGTGACATCGGGGATCATCGGATAGGTGAAATGTTCGGCCAGGCAGATGGTCGCGCCGTACCTGCGGGCCAGCGCCACGAAGGCCGGGTCGATGAAGGTCGGGTGACGGACCTCCAGCACGTGGGCCAGGGGCAGACCGTCCTGGGTGGCGGGCAACAGCTTCAGGAAGCCCTCGAAGTCGGCGGCGTCGAACTTCTTGGTGTTGGCGAACTGCCAGAGGATTGGACCCAGGCGATCGCCAAGTTCGGAGAGGCCCTGGTTCAGGAATTTGCCCATGCTCTCGGCGCCGTCGGCCAGCACTTTGCGGTTGGTGCAGAAGCGCGAGGCCTTGACCGCGAACTTGAAGCCCTCCGGCGTCGAGGCCCGCCACCTGGCCCAGCTGTCCGGCTTGAAGCTGGAATAGTAGGTGCCGTTGATCTCGATGGCGGTGAGCTTGGAGGCCGCGTAGCTCAGCTCATCGGCCTGGCGCAGGCCCTCCGGATAGAAGACCCCGCGCCAGGGCTCGAAGGTCCAGCCGCCGACGCCACAGCGGATCTTGCCGGCCGCCATCGTCCTATTCCGTCTTGCGCAGGGCCGCGGTCTTGTCCCGCGCCGCCTTGAACTCCGAGCCCGGTTTCCAGTCCGGCCATTCGCGGGAGTTGGCGAGCTGGGTCCCGAGGTCGAAGAGGATCGACAGGTCGGCGCTCATGCCGCTCAAGTCCCAGTTGGGATCCCACTCGTCGGCGGGCTGGTGATATTTGTCGCGGACGTAGGCCTCGCCGGCCGCCTTGCCGGCCGCGACGCCGCCCTTCACCAGATCCTGGCCGGAGTGGAAGGAGAGCGCCGGCACCCCCTGCTTGGCGAATGAGAAGTGGTCGGAGCGGAAGAAGCTCCCCGCCTCCGGCCGCGCGTCCGGCGTGAAATAGCGGCCGTGCGCCTTGCCCACGGCGATCAGGTCGTCCTGCAGGGTGAGGCCCGCGTCGCCGGAGACGCTGATGTCCTTGGCCGGGCCGTTCACCGCTGCGCCGTCGGTGTTGAGGTTGGCGACCGTGGTGGCCAGCGGATAGAGCGGCGTGGTGGCGTAGTACTCCGAACCCAGCAGGCCCTTTTCCTCGGCGGTCACCGCCATGAACTGAACGGTCCGTTGAGTGCGCGGCGCGTGGGCGAAAGCCCGCGCCAGTTCGATCAGGCTCGAGACGCCCGAGGCGTTGTCGACGGCGCCGTTGTAGATGCGGTCGCCCTTGGCGTCCGGCAGGCCGACGCCCAGGTGGTCCCAGTGGGCGGTGTAGATGATCCGCTCATTGGGATGCTTGGTTCCCGGCAGCACGCCCACGACGTTGTGCGAGATCACGTGCTTGGCCTCGACGGCGAAGGCCGTGGA
>NZ_SSMZ01000208.1 GCF_004799395.1 Phenylobacterium sp. | reverse complement strand
CCTGCACCGCGTTGCGGCCGCCAACGGTCACATAGGCGAAGCGCCCGTGGGCGTTGTCGACCAGGTTGACGTGATTGGTGATGGGGCCGCTATCGATGACCTTGAGCGTCGCGAAGGGCGGGCGGGCGCTGATCACCACCACCTTGCCCACGTCCTTCAGGGTGTACCAGAGCTGGTCGCCCTGCGGGCTGGCCGCCAGGTCCGGGCAGAACGGGCTGGGTTGCGGGACGCGCGCGACGATGACGTGGGCCTTCACATCGACGACCGCCAGCTCGGGATTGAACGAGCTGCACACAAAGCCGTAGCGGCCGCCAGGCGAGAAGATCGTCATGCCCGGCCCAGGCTGGGTGATGATCCGCGTCTTCTCCCGGTAGGTCCGGCTGTCCAGCACCGCAACATAGTTCTCGCCGCGGACCGTGACCCAGACCTCCGTTCCGTCCTGGGTGAAGAAGGCCTCGTGTGGCGAGCGGCCGACATAGGCCGTGTGCTTCACGGCGTTGGTGGCGGTGTCGATGAAGGTCACGGAATTAGACCCTATCGAGACCACGGCCAGCGTTCGATGATCCGGCGAAAAGCCCATGCCGTGGACCAGGACCTGGCCCTTGTAGAGGGGGCTGAAGTTGCCGGGCTGCGGATCCCCCAGCCGGATGACGCCGAGCAGGGTGTTGTCCGCGGGGTCGATCACCGAGACCGTGTTGGAGAACTGTTCGGAGGCGTAGACGCGGTCGCGGTGGCTTACCGGGATGTCCGGCGCCCTGGCGGGCCCGGGGACCTGCGCGCCGAGCGCACCGCCCGCGACGCCAAGGGCGATCACCAGGAGAACTGGGGTCAGAGGATGGTTCATCGCGCGCCTCATGGCTGCTTGTGGGTCATAGCCATGCCGGCCATGGGAACGGGCTGTTGCTGGTCCGGCGCCGGCGCCGAGGGCGGCAACGGCCGGCCCGTGGCGACCCGCATGGCGACGATCTCCTGCTGCTGCTCGACAATGATCTCCTGGGCGATGCGGCGGAGCTGTTCGTTGTGGCCGTGGCGGAGTTCAGCCTGCGCCATCTCGACGGCGCCGCGGTGATGCGGCTCCATTATCGAGACGAAATCCTGGTCGGTGTCGCCGGTCGGCTTGACCGCCATGCCGGCCATCATGCGGTCCATGGCGGCTGCGTTCTCCGCCAGGAAGGGCGCCTCGGGCGAGGCGGGCGCCCCCGCGGTCAGGAGCGCGAGCGCCAAGCAGCCAAGGCCCTGGAGGATCCGACGCAACCGTGCGGGGCGGGAGGGCCGGTAGAGGCGCGTGTCGTGGTTCGCGGGGATCACTACGTCTGCTCCTTCGGCCGGTTCGATCTAGGCGCGCCGCGCGGCGCGACCGCCAGCTCATCGCGCGCGATCCGGACCGCCGGACCGAACTGCGGGACGACGATGTCCGCCGGCTGGGCGCCGATCTTCACGCTGCGCCCGGTTGCTTGCAGCGCCGCACGCCGGCGGTGCAGCGGCGTTGACGGCTGCCCTTGATCACCGCTGCCTGGACCGGCGACCGGCGAGCCCCCGCTTCCGGCTTCGAAGTCTTCAGGCAACTCAAAGGCCGAAAGTCGAAGTCCGCTCGTCGCACTATTCGGACCTGACGCAGGGCGCGCGTGCGCCAGAATCTTGGTGTTGGTACAATTGTTGGTATTCATCTTTCGAGTTGGTCAATTCTCCTCGGCAGTTCGAGTCCTGCCGGGCCCAAGGGATCCACCTCGGGCCCACCGCTTCGGGTTCACGCAAGGACCGCGCGGGGCTCCAGATAGGCCTCCAACCCGAACCGGCCATACTCGCGGCCGATGCCGGACTGCTTGAAGCCGCCGAAGGGCGCGAGTGGCTCGTGCGGTGCGCCGTTGATCACCACCCGGCCGCTTTCCAGCCGATCGGCCACGGCGCGGGCATGGGCCAGGTCGGAGCTCGCCACATAAGCCTGCAAGCCGTAGATCGTGTCGTTGGCGATGGCGATCGCCTCTTCCTCATTCTCAAACGGAATGACGCTGAGCACGGGCCCGAAGATCTCCTCGCGGGCGATGCGCATGTCGTTGGTGACGCCGATGAAGACCGTCGGCCGCACGAACCAGCCGCGATCCAACCCGTCCGGCCGGCCCTCACCGCCGATCAGCAGTTGGGCGCCTTCCTCCTGACCCAGGCGGATGTAGCCCTGAACGCGGTCCCACTGCTTGCGGCTGACCATCGGGCCGATCATGACCGACGGATCGGTGGTGTCACCGACCTTCACGGCTGCGACAGTGGTCTTCAGCCGCTCCAGGATCTCCGGCAGGCGCGATTTCGGCGCGAGGATCCGCGTGCCCGCCACGCAGGCCTGGCCGCTGTTGCCGAAACCCATCATCGCCGCGGTCGGTATCGCGGCCTCCAGGTCGGCGTCCTCCAGGATGATGTTCGGGCCCTTGCCGCCCAGCTCCAGGGTCACCCGCTTCATGGTCTCCGAGGCGGCGCGCAGGATCGTGCGGCCCACCGCGGTCGAGCCGGTGAAGGTGACCTTGGCGATGTCGGGATGCGAGCTGAGTTCTGCGCCGACCACGTCGCCGCGGCCGTTGACGATGTTGAAGACCCCCGGGGGCAGCCCGGCCTCGTGCAGGGCCTGCATCAGGACGTCGGTCTGGGTGGCGCTCATCTCGCTGGGCTTGATGACGACGGTGCAGCCGGCGGCGATTGCGCCGGCGAGCTTGCCGCAGATGAAGCCGTAGTTGCTGTTCCAGGGCGTGATTGCGGCCACAACGCCCAGCGGCTGGAGGGTGACCTCGGCCCGGCCGATCGTTTGGCTGAAGTCAAAGTCCTCCAGCGTCTTGGCCATGTCGAGGAAGACGCTCGCCGATCGCCGCGCGGAGAAGTCCACGAAATAGGCCGGCGCGCCATATTCCGCGACCATGGCCGCGGCCAACGCCTCGGCGTGCGGGGCGACCGCGTCGTGCAGGCGATGCAGCATCGCGATCCGCTCTGCCTTGCTCGTGTGTGAGAAGGCGGGGAAGGCCCGCTTCGCCGCGGCGACCGCTGCCCGGGCGTCTTCCGCATCGCCCAGACGGACCTGGCCGATCTGTTCCTCAGTGGCGGGGTTGAAAAGGTCGAACAGCTCCTCGCCGTGCGGCGTGACGAACTGGCCGTCGATGTAGATCTTATCGAGGGTGCGCATAGGGATCTCCTTCCTTGTCCAATGTCCGGAAAGGTGACCTCGCGCAGATGATCTGATAAGCCGATCAAATCGGCACAGACTGATACAGAAAATCGCGCAATGAGAGCCAGTCAGATCGAGCTCGAAGCGGTGGTGGCGGTGGCGCGCAGGGGCGGCTTCCGGGCGGCGGCGCGCGAACTGGGGATGGCGTCATCGGCGCTCAGCCACGCGGTGGCGGCGCTTGAGACGCGGTTGGGCGTGCGCCTGTTCAACCGCACGACCCGCAGCGTCGCCCTGTCGGCGGAAGGCGAGCAATTCGTCGCCGATGTCGTGCCGGCGTTGGCGGCGATCGGCGCAGCGATCGCGCGGATCGAGGAACATCGCGCAGAGCCGTCGGGGCTGCTTCGGCTGAACATGGCGCCGGGCGCTGCGCGCGTGATCCTGGCGCCTTTGATCTTCGAGTTCATGCGGCTCTACCCGCAGGTGGACGTCGAGGTCGTCACCGAGGGCGCCCTGGTCGACGTCGTGGGCCAGGGCTTCGACGCCGGCGTGCGGCTGGCGGAATTCCTGCCGCCGGACATGGTCGCCGTGCCCATCACCCGCACGATGCGCTCGATCGTCGTCGGCTCCCCGGCTTACTTCGAAGGTCGGGCGCGACCGAAGACGCCGCAGGACCTGATGACGCACCGCTGCATCCGTGCGCGCATGGCCAGCGGGGCGATCTATCGCTGGGAGTTCGAGAAGCGCGGGCAGAGCCTGGAACTCGACGTGCCCGGTGACCTGACGCTGGACGAGAGCGACCTGATGCTTCAGGCCGCTCTGGCCGGCCAGGGGCTAGCCTATCTCTCCGATCCCGCCACAGCCGAGCACATCGCCGCCGGGCGGCTGGTCGCAGTGTTAGAAGACTGGTCACCGGCCTATCCGGGCCTTTGTCTCTACTATCCCAGCCGCCGCAATATGCCGGCGCGGTTGCGGGCATTCATCGATCTGGTTCGAGAGGCGAAATGACCTCCAGTCAAAAGTGCAGTTTCAGGATCGATCTCAATGCCTGCTCCTGGCGGCGAGGCGAACCCGACGTTCTGCTCGCGGCGATCAAAGAGTCATCGGAACTCGATGAGGGCGGCAAGATGCTCTCTGCACGTCTGCTCGATGGTAACCGAAAGACCGATGAGCTCAGGCCATATCCGTTTATCGACCGCATGGTCGAGGTGCTGCCTTGGTGGGAAAGGTTCGGCCAATCGGCCGGTGCAGCAGAAGATGATGGCGCCTGAGGGGGACTGCTGAGTCTCGGAGCGTCGCCGCTGGGGCCCACTCGCCGGAAGTACGAAGTCCGCTGAAATCCCAATGGCCGCCGCTGGCGCGGCGCAGAAGTCTCGGCTCGGACTGAAGTCTGCGCCTCAGTCAGACGGTTCGCTTTCAATCGCGACACCAGTGGGATCGATCGCGCTGACTTCAACCGGAATGCCGGCGTAGGAGGTCGGCGTGCCGTCCATGGGAAGAACTTCGCCTCTGGCAATCATCTCGGCGATAAAGACGGGAACGACACCATCGCCCAATCGGATCACTTTGACGGTTGGATGAGCCTTGGCGAGGGCATCCAAGTTCGCGTCGATTTCTTCCAGGACCATTGCTGCTCGCCTACGTATGAACTCCATTTGCCATAGAGCAAATCAGCGTGAGCGTCTGCTTCCTGACCGTCACCCACCGTCCGCTCATGGCGCGACGCTGACGACGGAGGCGGACCCGCAACCTGGCGCCGACGTTGCAGCTGAGACGCTGTCAAGCTTGACCTTGCGTCGTTCCATTTTCGATGGAATGCTCCGAAAGTTCTCGCATTGAGTGCACTCGTCTGAGTTTGCGTCTGTACCCGTCCGCAAGCTGGAACTGCGCCATGAAGATTGGACCCGCTCTCATCGCGTGCATGTCGCTGTCCGCCCTCCTCGGAGGCTGTGCGAGCGTCGATGTGAACGAGCTCGCGCTGCAGCCTAGCGTCACGGCTTCACCCAAGGGGACCTACTGCACCCCAGCTAAGCCCTTTCAGGCTGCGGATGTTGCCAGTGAGATGTCGCAGGCGTTAGGCGCCTTCGACACGACCGTCTCCGACC
>NZ_SSMZ01000207.1 GCF_004799395.1 Phenylobacterium sp. | reverse complement strand
CCCTTCAGGGCGGCCGGCGCGGCGATGTCGTCGGGCATGCGGCGAATATAGGTGAGTCAGGGCGTGGGCCCTACCTCCCGCCGCGCTGGAACCGCCTGCGCCTTCAGTGCATTATCGTCGGGTAGGGGAGCTTGACCATTGCGCGGGGATTCTGCCGAGTCAGACACCGCCGAGACCGCGAAGCCCGCCAAGGCCGGACCGGACCTGTCGCAACTGTTCCGCACCATGCCGGGCCAGTACATGATCCTGGACCGCGACCTCCGCTACGTGGACGCCAATCCCGCCTATTGCCTCAGCACCGAGTGCACGCTCGAGGAGATCCTCGGGCGCAACGTCTTCGAGAGGTTCCCGCCCACCGGCGACGGCGCCCGCCAGGTCGAGGAGTCCCTGCGCCGGGTGCTGGTGACCGGGGTGGCCGAGACCCTGCCACTGGTCGCCTATCCGATCCCGGCGCGCGGCGGCGGCTTCACGATGAAGTACTGGTCGTGCGTGCACCTGCCCCTGTTCGATGCGGCCGGCGATGTCGGCTATGTGGCGCAGAACGCCGTCGACGTGACCGAGCTGCAGCAACTGAAGACCATCGCCTACGGGCCGAATCCGGGGGTCCCAGCGCGCGGCGAGAACGACCTTTTCCAGCGCGCGCAGGAGATCACCACGGTCAACAAACACCTGGTGGCGGAGACGCAGAGTCTGCGCGACCTGTTCATGCAGGCGCCGGGGTTCATGACCGTCTTCACCGGGCCGGAGCTGACCTTCGCGCTGGCCAACACCGCATACCTGCAACTGATCGGCCATCGCCAGGTGATCGGCCGCAGGCTCGCCGAGGCCCTGCCGGAGGTGGTGGAGCAGGGCTTCGAGGACCTGTTGCTGGGCGTGATGCGCGATCGCAAGCCGCACATCGGCCAGGCGACGAGCGTACTGCTGCAGCGCGAGCCGGGGGCTCCGCTGGAGGAGCGCTTCTGCGATTTCATCTTCCAGCCGATCCTCGGTGTGGACGGGGAGGCGGTGGGCGTGTTCGTGGAGGGCAGCGACGTCACCGACCGGGTGCTGGGCGAGCGCCAGCAGAAGCTGCTGCTGGACGAGCTGAACCACCGGGTGAAGAACACGCTCTCCACCGTTCAGGCGATCGCCAGCCAGACCCTGCGCACCAACGCCGATCCGGCGGGGTTCCGCGCCGCCTTCGAGTCCCGGTTGATGGCGCTCTCGGCGACCCACAACCTGCTGACCGCCACTAACTGGACGAGCGCCGACCTGCGCGAGGTGGCGCAGCTGGAATTCCATCCCTACGGGCCCGAGCGCTACCGGCTGGAGGGCCCCTCCGTGGCGCTGTCGCCGGCCCAGGCCCTGGCGCTGGGGCTGCTGTTCCACGAACTGGCGACCAACGCAGCCAAGTACGGCGCGCTGGCCCACGGCGACGGCCAGGTGGAGGTCGTCTGGCGGGCTCGGCGGCAGGGCGAGCGCACGGACCTGGAGATCGACTGGAAGGAGCATGATGGCCCGCCGGTGATCCCGCCAAGCCGGCAAGGCTTCGGCTCGCGGCTGATCGAGCGCAGTCTGCAGGGCCAGCTGGGCGGCGAGTCCAGGCTGGACTACGCCCCAGACGGCGTGCGCTGCCACATCCGCCTGCCTCTGGCGCGGGGCTAGGCGCTTCGAGCGACCGTTCGTCGAGCCGATGCAACGCTTCGACGCCCTTCGTGGCGACGCGGCCGGGATCGCGCGCAAGACTGCGCCGGGTCGCGACGGACGGGGGAAAGCCATGACCGCGGAGACGCCGCCGATCGCGCTGGGCTGGCGCGTCTATGGGCTGGGCGCCGTCGCGCTCGCGGTGGCAGCCTTCCTGCTGAAGGACTTCCTGCCGGGCCAAGCCGTTCCCAAGGGTTTCCCCGAACGCACGGCGCTGGCCTATGCGGCGGCGGGGTTCCTGCTGGTCGCCGGCGCGGCGGTGGAATGGCGGCGGACCGCGGCGTGGGCCGCCGGGGCGCTGACGGTGTACTTCGGCGTCGTGGTGTGCGGCCTGATGGACGTGCCAGTGACGGTGCGCCACCGGGCGGAGTACGGCGCCTACAGCAACCTCGCCGAGCAGCTGGCGATCGCCGCCGGCGGGCTGATCGTCTTCGCCCGGTCCGCGCGGATCGAGCCGGCGCTGGCGGCGCGGCTGACCCGCCTCGGCCAAGCGGGGTTCGGCGTCTGCGCCATCCTCTTCGGCGGGGCGCACTTCGCCTACATGAACCTGACCGCGCCGCTGGTTCCGAAGTGGCTGCCCCTGGGCGGCGTCTTCTGGGGCGACGCCACCGGGGTCTTCCACATCCTGGGCGGCGTCGCGATCCTGATCCGCTTCAAGGACCGGCTCGCCGCGATCCTGCTCACGGTCATGTACGCGGCTTTCACCCCGCTGGTGCACCTGCCGATGCTCATCGGCGACCCCGCCAACCACTGGTTCTGGAGCGAAAACGCCACCAACCTCGCGCTCACCGGCGTCGCCTGGGTGGTGGCGGATTCGCTTGCCCCAGTGCGCGGGGGCGTCAGCTCAGGACGTTCAGCACAGCCAGCGTCATAGCCTCCACACCGGTGCGGATGGTGGGTTCGGGCGTCGGCGCGAACTGCGGGGTGTGGTTGCCCGGAGGCTCTTGGCCCTTGGCGCGGTAGTCGGCGATCACCTTCGGATCGTAGCCGCCGAGGCCCCAGAACAGCGAGGGCACGCCGGCGATGATGTACTCCGAATAGTCCTCGCTGGCCGAGCCGGGGCTGGTCGCCTCTACCGCATGGGCGCCGAACGCCGCCTTGAACACCGGGGCGGTGCGCGCAGTGACGGCCGCGTCATTGACCACCGCCGAGGCGCCCTGGTCGAAGACGACGGTCGGCGCCGGCGCGCGGGCCATCTCGGCCACCGCCTTGGCGGTGCGGGCCAAGCCCTCCTTGAGGAGGGTGCGGGTGGCGTCGTCGTAGCTGCGGATGGTGCCGCGCAGAACCGCCTGGTCGGGGATGATGTTGCCGGCGCTGCCGGAGACGATCGAACCCACGCCCAGCACGCCGAACGCCGCGGGATCCTTCTCGCGGCTGACGATGGTCTGCACCTCGACGGTGAAGCGGGCCGCCTCCATCACCGGATCGATGCTGAGCTGCGGCCGCGAGCCATGGGCGCCGCGGCCCTGGAAGGTGATCTCGAAACCGTCGGCGCTCGAGGAATTGGCGCCCGCCCGATAGGAAATCCCCAGCGTCTGGAACGGCCCCACATGCTGGGCGAAGCCGATGTCCGGCTTTGGGAAGCGGGTGAAGAGGCCGTCGGCGATCATAGCCCGGGCGCCGCCCACCGTCTCCTCCGACGGCTGGCCGATGAACATCAGCGTGCCGCGCCACTGGGCCTTCATCGCCACCAGCTGCTGCGCCGCGCCGACCCAGGCGGCCATGTGGATGTCGTGGCCGCAGCTGTGCGCCACCGGCGTGGGTTTGCCCTGCCAATTGGTGACTGCATGGCTGGCGTAGGGCAGGCCGGTCTTCTCCTCCATCGGCAGGGCGTCGAGCTCGGTGCGGACCATCACCGTCGGGCCGGGGCCGTTCTTGTAGATGGCGACGATGCCCGTCTTGCCGACGTGTTCGGTGACCTCGAAGCCGAGGGCGCGCATCTCCTTGGCCAGCTTGGCGGAGGTTTCGACCTCCTGGAAGCCGAGCTCCGGGTGCTGGTGGATGTCCTTGTAGAGGGCGTCGAGGTGCGGATAGGCCTTGTCGAGGCCCGCATCGATCTGCGCCTTGGCCTTGGCGACGTCGAGTGTGCCCGGGGCGGCTTGGGCCGAGGTGGCCAGAAGCGCCGCAGCGCCCGCGAACAGAACGGATCGAAGTACGGAATTCATGCGGCTCACCCCCGAAAGCTGAATGAGCCGCACCTTAGCTACGCGCGCCGTGTACGCCCGTTATTTCTGCGCGCTAGAGCTTCACCATGCCGGTTGCGATCTTATCGTAGACGCTCCTGGTGACCTTCACGTAGCCGCGCTTCGCATCGTGGAAGAAAAGCGGGCCCTTGATCTTGCCGGGGTCGTAGCCGTCGGCGATCAGGTCCATCTTGCGGGTCTTGAAGGTGCCGGTGGTTTCCAGCGCCGGCAGGACACGGACGAACAGCGGCTGGGCGTAGGGCGGCAGTTCGCGGGCGACGCACTCGTCGAAGATCTTGATGTCGAACTCGGGGCCGACCACCAGGCCGGCCATCCCGGCGCGGCCCTCGGCGCCCTCGACCGCCACGCCATAGACGTTGGCCTCCTTCACCCCCGGACAGCTCAGCAGGCGCTCGGCCACCTCGTTGGTGGAGACGTTCTCGCCCTTCCAGCGGAAGGTGTCGCCGATCCGGTCGATGAAATAGAAATAGCCGTCGGCGTCGGTTCTCATCAGGTCACCGGTGGCGAACCAGGCGTCGCCCTTTTCGAACACGTCGTGCAGCACCTTCCTTTCGGACGCGGCCTTGTCGACGTAGCCGGAATATTCGCTGCGCGCGTCATGGCCGATCTGGCCGATGCACTCGCCGGTCTGGCCGGCGCCGGCCTCGATGCAGAGGCCGTTGATCCCGCGGATCGGCTCTTCGGTTTCCACGTCGAACTGGATCAGGCGGATGTTGAACCTGTTGCGCAGCCACTTGGGCGCGCGGCCGATGGCGCCCTCGCGGCCATCGAAGTTGAACATCGAGACATTGCCCTCGGTCGAGCCGTAGAACTCCAGGATCTCGGGGATCTTGAAGCGCTGCTTCATTACCGGCCAGATGTCGGGGCGCAGGCCGTTGCCGAAAGCCATGCGGACCTTGTGGCGCGTCTCGTCGTCGCTGGGCGGCTGGTTCACCAGATAGCGGCAGAGCTCGCCGATGTAGACGAACATGGTGCAGCCCTCGGCGATCGCCTCCCCCCAGAAGTGGCTGGCCGAGAACTTGCGCCGCAGGAATACCGAGCCGCCGGTCAGCAGGGCCGCGCCGAGCGCGCAGAGCCCGCCGGTGGCGTGATAGAGCGGCAGGGCCACATAGATGCGGTCCGACATCCTGGCGCCTGTCGAGCCCGCAAACCCGCGCATGTAGAGCTGCGCCCGCACGTGGGTGATCCGCGCGGCCTTAGGCATGCCGGTGGTGCCGGAGGTGAAGATCAGAAGCGCAGTGTCGCGCGCGCGGATGTCCTCGCGGACGATCTTGTCAGGCGGCAGCTGGCTGCAGCTCTTCAGCGCCTGGACCAGATCGCGCTGGTCGCCGTGCGCGGGACCGAACACCCACTGCGGCAAGGGTTTTTCCAAGAGAGGCTTGGCGGTCTCGAAAACCGGCGAGGTCTCGGCGTCGACGATCACGCAGACCGCCTGGGAGATGTTCAGGCAGTGGGCCAGCGCCTGGCCGGAGAGCTGGTTGTTGATCAGCGCGGTGACCACGCCGATCTTTGACAGTCCGTACCAGATGGCGAAGTATTCCAGCCGGTTGGGCATGAACAGCGCCACCGTCTGGCCGCGCCGCAGGTTGACCCCCTTGCCCCAGTGGGCGAAGCGGTTGGCGATGGCGTCGAGCTCGGCGTAGGTGACCGTGCGGCCTTCGAAGGTCATGGCCGTGCGGTCGCGCCACTGGTCGACCGCGGCCTGGATGTCGTCGCAGATCAGATTGGGGCTGTCGGCCGCGATCGACTTCACGCGTTTCAGCGTCCGGTTCAGCCCGCGCAGGAAGCGCCACTCTCTCTGCAGATTGGCCTTGAGCGGCATACGGGGCTCCGACGACACCGCCAACTTGGGGATGCGGCGCGCGCGGGGTCAAGCAATTGCAGGCGCGGGATCGACAGCAAAGCTCCGGGCGCCTTGGGAACGCGGCGCCGGGGACACAATTGATTAATCGGACCTTTCCAGGAGTTCGCGGCTCGCGCGAATTGGGCTCAGGAGAAGCGCTCCCAGGCTGACTGGCGCGACACGCCCAGGTGCGCGCCGATGTCGGCCCAACTGACCTCGCGGCCGCGCAGGGTGTCGACGACCTGCTGCAGGAAGTCGCGGCTGGCCTCGGCGGCGAAGTTCACCGAGCCCATCAGCAAGAGAAGCTGGTCGGTGGAACGCCCCAGCGGCTTCTGGTAGCCCTTGTCGGGGATCGGGCGGCCGGCGATCACGTCGTTACACATCTCCACGCACTCGTCGCAGATGAAGACGAAGGGCCCGGCGATGAGTTTGCCCACGTCACGCTGAGATTTGCCGCAGAACGAGCAGTGCAAGGCGTCCGGAAGCTTGAGTTTGGTGGCGCGCTCAAGCTTACGCCGCGCCTTGATCTCTTCGCGGGTGCGCTTCGAGTTGGCCTCGCTCATACCGGCCTCCATGTCAGGGTGATCCTGACTGTCAGGTAATCCCTGACGGCGGATACTGTCAAGAATGACCTGACTGCGCAAATAAGGTCATTTGGCGCCGGCGCCGAAAATGAAGGCGCCCGCGTCCCTTCCGGGCCAACCCCGCCGGACTGAGATTATCTTATTGATTTTACTACCTTTATGTTGGGAACCTTCCGGGACGCTGAGCGGTCTCAACCCCCCGCGCGCGGCCAAGCTTGCGCGTTTCAGATCCGGAACCCGACCGGCGTGTTCCCGTTTGGGTCATCCGAACACATCCCCTGGAGGGACTTCAGATGACCATCGATTTTAGCGCCACTCCGGACGACAGTCCGACCAACAACACCGCCGACGGCCCGATGTTCGCGCCGGTTCCGGCGTGGGAACGCAACAAGAAGCGCCGGGGCTTCGGCGGAGGCCGGGCGTCCGAGCCGCGCAGCTTTGCGCCGGCCGACGAACCCCTTGCCGCCACCCCGGTCTCCGACGCGCTGGGTCCGCTTGAGCCCACCGACGACGCCTTCGCGGCCGGCCCGACCTTCGCCAACCGCACCAAGAAGACGGCGTCGAGCAATGTGCCGATCGCCATCGTGGCGGGTCTCATCGTCATCGGCGGCGTTGGCGCGGCCGGTTGGTACGCCATGCAACCGCACGGCGGCCAGGGCGTGGCCGAGCTGACCCCCGGCTCGGCGACCACGACCACGACGCCCGACGGTTCGGTGACGACGCAGGTGGCCGAGGCGACGACGCCGGCGACGCCTGCGGCCCCGGCCGGGAAGGCAACCACGACCACCACCACGGCCCGTAGCCGCGACGGCGGAGTGACGCACAGGACCACCACGACGGTCCGCTCGCACGCCGCGTCGGACACCGCCGCGGACGCCAGCACCACCGCGCCCATGCCGCGAGCTGCGCCGGCGCCCCAACCCGCGTCGCCTGCCGCGGCTGCGCCCGCCGCGGCGCCGACGCCCGCTCCGGCCGCGCCGCTGGTCCTGACCTTGCCGCCGTCGAGCGCGCCGCAGAGCACCGCGCCCGCCGACACTCCGGCGCCCGTGCAGTCGGCCCCCGCGCCGACCACGGCTCCGCCGCCGACCCAGACCCCGCCGACGGCTTAAAGCTCAACCGTTGGGGACCTAAGGAAGGGCCGCTCCAGAAGGAGCGGCCCTTTCTCGTGCGCCATCACGGCTTGCGGATGGCGGTGATCTCCGGGAGGCCCTCGGCCTCCCTGGTGTCGAAGGCGACCCTCTGGCCGACCTTCAGGCCCTTCAGCAGATCCGGCGAGGCCAGGTGGAAGGGCATGACCATCGACGGCCAGCCCAACGCCGGGATCGGTTCGTGCCGCAGGGTGACCACCGCCTCCTCCGCGTTGATCTCGGTGACCACGCCCACGCCCTTGGCGCTGCGGCCGGTGGGCGGATGGGCGGCCGGCGCCGGCTCAGGCGCCTGGGCGGCGTAAACGGCAGGCGCGGCAAGAAGCAGGGCGAGGACGAGGGGGCAGAGGATCAACGGGCGGCAAAGGACCATGGTCAGCTCCAGCAGATCACTCACCTTACCGGCTTCCGCGCAAACGAGAAAAGACGGCCCGACGTCGAAGCCTGACCTGGATCAATGTCGAACACTCGACTTAAGATTTCATTTGCCAACAGAGGGCGAGAGGCGGCCACTTGGCTCAAACCTGCGGCCCGATGGGGATTTCCGTATGGCCGGCGCCGAAACCGTGATCGCCAGTAGCGTCCCCGGACTAACCGAAGCCTTTGACCTTGCCGCGGCTGCGGCGTGTGGGGCGCAGTCCTGTCCGAGCATTATCGAGGGACAAAACGAGCTCAAGACGCTCCAGCGCAGCCTGAGCGAGCTACGCACCTCAGCGGTGGAGGAATCTCAAAAGCTTGAAGAACAACGGCAGGTCATCCAGCAGATGCAGTTGCTGGCGCAGGAATCCGACCACCGTCTGCTGAACGGCCTGCAGCTCGTGGCCAGCCTGCTGTCCGTTCAGGCGCGCAAGACGACCAGCCCGGAGGCAGCCGTCGAACTCGGCATCGCGGCGCGTCGGGTCGCGACCATCGGGAACCTGCATCGCAGGCTTCACGGCATGGACCAGGAAGACGTCGTGGACCTGACCAAATACCTTGAAAGCGTCTGTCACGAGATCGTCGAGATGCTGGCGGTAGAGGGGCGCGCAGGCGCGATCAGCTTCGGCGGTATCGCCCTGCAGACGCCCAGGACCGTGGCCATCCCGCTCGGGTTCATCTGCGCCGAGCTGCTGACCAACGCGGCCAAGCACGCCAACGGGGACATCGAAGTCCGCCTCAGCGACGCCGGCGGCGGCCGCTACGCCCTGGCTGTCACCGACGGCGGCCCCGGCCTTGCCCGAGGCTTCGATCCCAAAGCCTCAACGGGCCTGGGCATGAAGATCATCGCATCGCTTGTGAGGGACATCGCCGGGGAGCTGGTTGTCGGCGCCCGGGAGACCGGGCAAGGCGCCCGCTTCACCGTGCTGTTTTCACCGGTCGCTTCAGGTCGCTGATCATCGCCCCACCGCGTGCGCCGAACAGCGATGTCAGCAAGGATCTCCGGGGCGTGGTCCGCCACGGCACGGACCCCTGTGACGCCGGGACACGGCTGGCGTCGCAACCGCCGCCGCCCTAGGAGCCTGACTCCGTAGTCAAAATCGAGAAAATCCAAGGGTAGAAAATTGCCCCAACGGGATCGGATGGGGGTGAAGTCGCAAGTTCGATGCTGGGACGAG
>NZ_SSMZ01000206.1 GCF_004799395.1 Phenylobacterium sp. | reverse complement strand
CCGCTCGAAGCAGGAGATGCCATTCCCCTATGTGCTGGACGGCCAGGCGGACACCGCGCTCGCCGACATCGGCTCGGCGGAGATCGCGCGGCATTTCCCGACCACGGAGCTGGCCTTCATCGGCGACGAGATCGTCGATGGGTCCTGGTCGCAGCACGCCGACGAACCCCGGCCCATGGCCCTGTTCGACGGCCTGCGGACGGATTTCTCCTTAGCGCGCCTGGCGCATTACACCGGGACGCCGGCGACCCATGTCCAGCAGTACATCCTGTTCACCAACTACATCCGCTACGTCGACGAGTTCGTCCGCTGGGGCTGCGAGCAGATCAAGGCCGGTGGTCCGTATACGGCGCTTTCGGCGGCGGGCAATGTGCTGGTCGACGACTCGACCGAGGACCCCGAGGCGGTGGTGCAGGCCGCCGCCTGGCGCAAGCACCAGATGCCCGCCTATCACCTGATGGCCAAGGACGGCGCCGGCATCACCCTGGTGAACATCGGCGTCGGCCCGTCGAACGCCAAAACCATCTGCGACCACTTGGCGGTGCTGCGTCCGCAGGCCTGGCTGATGATCGGCCACTGCGGGGGCCTGCGCGGATCGCAGACGATCGGCGACTACGTCCTGGCGCACGCCTATCTGCGCGATGACCACGTGCTGGACGAGGCCCTGCCGACGGAGATCCCGATCCCGCCGATCGCCGAGGTGCAGGTGGCCTTGAACCGCGCCGCCGAGATCGTCACCGGGGAGACCGGCGAGGTGCTGAAACGCCGCCTGCGGACGGGCACGGTGGTGACCACCGACGACCGCAACTGGGAGCTCCGCTATTCGTCGAGCGCGCTTAGGTTCAATCAGAGCCGCGCGGTCGCTATCGACATGGAAAGCGCCACCATCGCCACCCAGGGCTACCGCTTCCGGGTGCCTTACGGGACCCTGTTGTGCGTTTCAGACAAGCCGCTGCACGGCGAGATCAAGCTGCCCGGCCAGGCCAACGCCTTTTACGACCGCGCCATCGGCCAGCACCTGCAGATCGGCATCGCCACCATGGACCTCCTGCGCCAGGAGGGCCCACGCCTGCACTCGCGCAAGCTGCGAAGCTTCGACGAGCCGCCCTTCCGCTAGGCGCCTCGGACCGCCACCTTACCAAGCCTTCATTTGACAGCGTCAAGCGGAGCAACTTACGGCTGTATTTCGCCTGATGGAGCCTTCGCTTGGCCACCTGCGGCCGAGTGAGCGGATGTATCGGGGAGGGGCCGGTCAGTGGCAGGTTCGGGGATCTGGCGGGTTGGCCTGGCGGGCATGGGTTGCGTGTTGTTGAGTGCGGGCGGCGCTTTGGCCCAGAGCGCGCCGGCGCCGGACAGTCCGCCCGCGGTTCAGGCCGCCCAGCCGCCGGCGCCGGCCAAGCCGACGGACAAGGCCAAGGCCGCCACGCCGGCCAAACCCGCGCCGAAGACCCACACCGTCGAGACCATCACGGTCACCGGGGCCGCCGCGCCGCAGGTCGAGACCTCCATCGACAAGAAGACCTACACCCTGGGCCAGGACCTGCAGGCCACCACCGGCTCGATCGCCGATGCGCTGCGCAACGTGCCCGCCGTGGAGGTGGACCTGCAGGGGAATTTGAGCCTGCGCGGCGACCAGAACGTCACCATCCTGGTGGACGGCAAGCCCTCACCGGCCTTCGAGGGCAACGGCCGCGCCGACGCCCTGCAGCAGCTGCCCGCCGACCAGATCGCGCGGGTGGAGGTGATCACCAACCCCTCGGCGGCGCTCAATCCGGAGGGCACCGGCGGGGTGATCAACCTGATCACCAAACCCAGCCATGGCGGCGGCCTGACCGGCTCGGCCTATTCGACGGTCGCCAGCGCCGGACTGAAGCGCGCCGGGCTGAACCTCGGCTACAACACCAAGACGCTTTCGGTGACCGCCTCGTTCGCCGGCAACTATCAGCGCAACAAGAACCACGTGACCAACGAGCGGGACGGGTTGGACCCCACCAGCGGCCAGTTCCTGAAGAACTTCGACGACAGCATCGGGCGCAACCTGACGCGCGGCCCGAACGGGCGGGTGAACCTCACTTGGACGCCGGAGGACAAGGACCAGTTCACCGGGGCGATCAGCTACAATTCGCTGCTGATCCACGGCCACCCTGACGACAAATACACCGACGACGGGATTGGCGGGATCCCGGTGCTGATCGAAGACCGGTCGGGCCGCCGGCGTTTCCTGGAAACCGACAACAGCATCGCCGCCGGCTGGAAGCACACCTTCGGCGAGGGCCACGAGCTCACGGTGGACGCGGTCTACAACGACGGCCTAGCGCGCGACCACACCCTGAACACGGTCTTCCCGACCCTGCCGGCGACGCCGATCCCGCTGGAGCTGATCCGCGACGACGACAGCCGCCACCACGAGGAGCTGCGGGTCGTCTACACCCAGAAGCTGGCCGGCGGGTCGCTGACCACCGGCTACGAGCTACGCCGCGAGGACAACGACGCCAACTATTCCGACGCCATGGGCCCGACGCAAACCGGCCTGGTGCTGCAGCCGAACCTGGCCAACCACTACCTCTACGAGCAGTTGGTGAACTCGTTCTACGCCACCTACCAGCGCAGCTTCGGCGACCTGAGCGTGCAGGCGGGGCTGCGCGCGGAGGATGTACGCTTCACCCTCGACCAGCTCACCTCCGGCGAGCGGGACGGGCAGCACTATGACCGAGCCTATCCGACGCTGCACCTGAACTATAAGCTGGACGACGACCGCAAGCTGACCGCCAGCTACAGCGTGCGCGTGCAGCGCCCCTTGCCGGTGTTCCTGGACCCGCTGGTCTATGTGGAGGGCCCGCAGGACGTCCAGGTCGGCAACCCCGACCTGAAGGTCAAGGAGGTGCAGATCTACGAGGTGGGGTACGAGCAGCACGCCGGCAACCAGAGCTACCAGGCGAACTTCTATTACCGCAACGCCAACCACGACTTCGCCCAGATCCTGACCGACCTGGGCGGAGGGGTCTTCCAGACGACCATCGGCAACTTCGGGATCAGCCGCGCCGCCGGGGCGGACTTCAACGCCAACGGCAAGCTTACCTCGACGTTGCGCTACAGCCTGAGCCTGAGCCCCTATGTGAACTGGACCGACACGTCCAACCTGGCCATCGACCTGGGTCACCATCAAGTGGGCGGCGTCAGCGGCCGGGCCAACCTCAACTGGCAGGTGCGGCCCGACGACATGGTGCAGCTGAACGCCATCGAGAGCGGCCGGCGTCTGGCGACGCAGGGCGAGACGGAGCCCACCTTCACGCTCAACATGGGCTGGCGGCATACG
>NZ_SSMZ01000205.1 GCF_004799395.1 Phenylobacterium sp. | reverse complement strand
GTCACCTCGCGGCCCTCGACGTACAATGTCTCGGGCACCGAGACGACCGCGCGCATGTATGCGAGCCCGAACGTCGCCACCAAAGTCAACATCGTGCATGCGGACCGCAACACGCCGGGCTTCATGCGCGCCCCGCCGGACACGCCCTACATGTTCGCGCTGGAGTGCGGCATGGACGAGCTGGCCTACGCGCTGGGCATGGACCCGATCGAGCTGCGCCGCGTCAACGACACCCAGACCGACCCGATCAGCGGGCTTCCCTTCTCCAGCCGCGCGCTGATGAAATGCTTCGACCAGGCCGCCGCGAAGTTCGGCTGGGCGAAACGCAATCCCAGGCCCGCCTCGATGCGCGACGGCGACTGGCTGGTCGGCTACGGCTGCGCGACCTCCTGCTATCCGTCCAACATCGGCCCGGCCGCAGCGCGCCTCTCAGTGACGGCGCAGGGCAAGGCCACCATCCAGATGGCCGGCCACGAGATCGGCACCGGCGCCTATACGGTGGTGGCCATCACGGTCGCCGACAAGCTGGGCCTGCCGCTGAAGGACATCACCGTGCTGATGGGCGATTCCGACCTGCCGCCGGTGCCCGGCGCCGGCGGCTCCAACAACGCCGCCTCGACCACCAACGTCGCCGCCAAGGCCTGCGAGGAGGTCCGCAGCCGCCTGGCCACGGCCGCCGTGCAGAACAACGCCGGCCCCTTCGCTGGCGCCGAGGCCTCTGCGCTGCATCTGCGGGACGGCGCCCTGGTCGGTCCCGGCGGCAAGTCCGAGCCCCTGGCGACGGCGCTCGCCCGCGTGGCTGGCGGCGCTCTTGAGGTCTATGTGGAGAATGTGCCTGCCGGCATGCCGCCGGATTCCGCCGCCGGCCTCTACCAAGGCAAGATGGCCATGTCGCGCGGCACGGGCCGCAAGGACGTCACGGCTTACGCCTTCGGCGCCCACTTCATCGAGGTCCGCATCCACGAGCGCACCCGCGAGATCCGCACGCCGCGCATCGTCTCGGCCTTCGCCGCTGGAACCATCGTCAATCCGCTGGCCGCCTACAGCCAGTTCATGGGGGGCGCGATCTGGGGTGTCTCCTCTGCCCTCTTCGAGGCCACCGAGATCGATCCGCACGCCGCGCGCTATGTGAACACCAACCTCGCCGACTACCTGGTGCCGGTGAACGCCGACATCGGCCAGCTGGACGTGATCTTCGTGGCCGAGGAAGACGCCCGCGTGAACCCGTTGGGGGTCAAGGGCATCGGCGAGATCGGCATCGTCGGCATGAACGCCGCGGTCGCCAACGCCGTCTTCCACGCCACCGGAAAGCGGGTCCGCGACCTGCCGATCCGCATCGAGGACCTGCTCTAGAGGCGCAGGTCCGCGGCGTCCTTCGGCAACACGCTCTTGACGTCGAACAGCACCGCCTTCGGGCCCCCGAAGGCCCGGATCGCGTCCGGCCCCAGCTCGACGAACTGGCGGTGCGCCACGGCCAGGACGATGGCGTCATAGGCGCCCGCCGCGGGCGCTGCGATCAGGTCGAGACCGTACTCGTGGCGCGCCTCGCCGGCGTCGATCCAGGGGTCCCAGACGTCCACCGCCGCGCCACGGGCTTGCAGGTCGGCGATGATGTCGATCACCCGGGTATTGCGCAGGTCCGGGCAGTTCTCCTTGAACGCCAGGCCCATCACCAGCACCCGCGCACCCTTCGCTACGACGCCGCGCCGGTCCATCTGCGCCATCAGTTCGCGCGCCACGTAGGGGCCCATCCCGTCGTTGATCCGCCGTCCGGCCAGGATCACCTCGGGGTGGTAGCCCAGCTGTTCGGCCTTGTGGGTCAGGTAATAGGGATCGACGCCGATGCAGTGGCCGCCGACCAGGCCCGGACGGAAGTTCAGGAAGTTCCACTTGGTCCCGGCCGCGGCCAGCACTTCTGAGGTGTCCAGGCCAAGCCGCTGGAAGATCATCGAGAATTCATTGATCAGGGCGATGTTCAGGTCCCGCTGGGTGTTCTCGATCACCTTGGCGGCCTCGGCCACGCGGATCGAACTGGCCCGGTGCGTGCCCGCGGTCACCACCGAGGCATAGAGCGCATCGACGAAGGCGGCGGCCTGCGGCGTCGAGCCCGCCGTCACCTTGACGATATTGGCCAGGCGGTGGGTCGGGTCGCCCGGATTGGCCCGCTCGGGGCTGTAGCCGGCGAAGAAGTCGCGGTTGAACTCGAGACCTGAGACCTGCGCCACCGCCGGCACGCAGTCCTCCTCCGTCGCGCCGGGATAAACGGTGGATTCGTAGATCACCACGCCGCCCTGCCCGATCGCTCCGCCCACCGTGCGGCTGGCCGCCATCAGGGCCGAAAGGTCCGGCCGCTTCGCAGCATCGATCGGCGTCGGCACGGTGACGATGAAGACGTTGCAGGCCGCCAGGTCCGCCGGGTCGGAGCTCAGCTTCAGCCCCTTCGCCGCCGCCAGCTCCGCCGAAGTGACCTCCAGCGTCCGGTCCTCGCCCGCCGCCAGTTCGGCGATCCGCTCGGCCTTGATGTCGAAGCCCACGACCTCGTGCTCGGCGCAAAACGCCACCGCCAGCGGCAGCCCCACATAGCCCAGCCCGATCACCGCGATCTTCGCGGGCGTTCGGGTGAAGGGATTGGTCAGCATCAGGATCTCGTGGCCGGCTCGGGTGGCCGGTCACTAGCACGGTTTCCGCTCAGGGCGATGGGCGGCCCATCGGCGGTCCGGCCGGGCGCCATCGAGGGTCCAGGGCGCCTGCGTCCGCCGGCCCATGCCGCGCGACGATGTCCTTCTGCAGCGCATTGGCGGCCATGGCCTGGCCGCGGAACAGGGTGTCCATCGCCCAGCCGACCACCGGCACGTCGCTCATGGCGCTGTTGATCGCCATGTAGCCGGCCATCCGCGTCAGCGTCCAAGGCGCGGCCTTGGCCTTCACGCCCTCATAGAGCAGCAGGGCCGCGGACCCCAGGCTGTAGACCGTGCCCGCCACCGGCACCCAGGCCAGCACCCCGTCGAGCCCAAGCCCCCATGGCCCGATCCGGATCAGGTTGTCGGACAGTTGCTTGATGCGCTCTGCGTTGCGCCAGGCGCGGTGCGCCCGCTCGCGGTCGGCTTCGTCGTCCATGGCGCCTCCGGAACGTCCTCGAAGACCGGGAAGCTCCAGTAGGCCGCGCCTAACCCCAAAGATCGGGTGAAGGCGGGGAGATCATCGAGCCTTCGATCACCAATCCCGGTTCGCGGTCGCGGATGAGCAGGAGCGGTCCGTCGAGGTCCGCCACCTCCACGCCCTGTGCGAGGATCATTGCGGGCGCCATGGCCAGCGACGTCGCCACCATGCAGCCGATCATCAGGCCAAGGCCCGCCGCGCGGGCCTCGGCGGCGAGCGCCAGGGCCTCGGTCAGTCCGCCGGCCTTGTCGAGTTTGATGTTCACCAGGTTGTAGCGGCGCGCGCAGGCCCCCAGTTCGGCGCGAGTGTGCAGGCTCTCGTCGGCGCAGAGCGGCACGGGGCTGTCATAGCCTTCCAGCGCCTCGTCCTGCCCGGCCGGCAGGGGTTGTTCGACCAGCATCACGCCAAGACGCGCGAGCTCCGGCGCCAGGCGGCGCAACTCCTCGAAGGTCAGGGCCTCGTTGGCGTCGACAACCAGGCGCGTCCGGGGCGCGGCTTCCCGCACCGCCGCCACGGCGTCGAGGTCGTCGCGGGCGCCGATCTTGAGCTTGAGCATCGGGCGGCGCGCATTGGCGCGCGCCGCCTCGGCCATCGCCTCAACCGGTCCCAGGCTGATGGTGAAGCACGTCTTCACCGGGTCGAGCCGGGCGCGGCCGGCCAGGGTCCAGGCGCGGACCCCGGCCCGCTTGGCTTCCAGGTCCCAGAGCGCGCAGTCGAGCGCATTGCGCGCGGCGCCCGCCGCCAGCAGGCCCTGAAGTTCGCCGCGGTCGG
>NZ_SSMZ01000204.1 GCF_004799395.1 Phenylobacterium sp. | reverse complement strand
CAGCCGATCCATCCCGTGCCGGCTGGCTCCGCGCCGCGGCAGCCCAAGCCCGGCTCCGGCGACAATTCCGGCGACCGGCGCCGGGGCTAGCCCGCAATGATCTCCCGCATCTTCATCGACCGACCGATCTTCGCCTGGGTGATCGCGATCGTCATCATGCTGGCCGGCGCCGGCTCGATCCGCGCGCTCTCGGTTGAGCAGTACCCCGACATCGCCCCGCCGCAGGTGAACATCCGCACCACCTATCCCGGCGCCTCGGCCGAGGTGTTGGAAGCCAGCGTCACCCAGATCATCGAGCAGCAGCTCACAGGTATCGACGGGCTGATCTACTTCCAGTCGACGTCGGACTCGGCAGGCAACGTCAACGTCACCGTCACCTTCGTGAAGGGCACCAACCCGGACATCGCCCAGGTCCAGGTGCAGAACAAGGTGCAGCAGGCGATCCCGCGCATGCCGCAGGAGGTGCAGCAGCAGGGCCTGGTCGTCGCCAAGTCCAACCCTGACTTCCTGCTGATCGCCTCGATCTACGACAAGTCCAACCGGCAGAGCAGCGCCGACGTGTCCGACTACGTGGTGTCGAACCTGCAGGAGCCCATCGGCCGGATCTCCGGCGTCGGCGACTTCCGCGTGTTCGGCGCACAGTACGCCATGCGCATCTGGCTGGACCCCTACAAGCTGGCCCGCGTCGGCGCGGTGCCCGGGGACGTGATCGCCGCGCTCCAGGCTCAGAACACCCAGGTCGCGGCCGGCCAGATCGGCGCCCTGCCCTCCGGCGACAGCCAGATGCTGAACGCCACCGTCACCGCCCACTCGCGCCTGACGACGGTCGACCAGTTCAAGAAGATCATCATCAAGACCCAGACCGACGGGTCGAAGGTGCTGATGAGCGACGTGGCCCGCGTGGAGCTGGGCAGCGAGAACTATTCGACGCTCAGCCGCCTGAACGGCCACCCCGCCTCAGGCATCGCCGTGAACCTCTCTCCCGGCGCCGACGCCCTGAAGACCGCCGAACTGGTGCGCGCGGCGATCACCGAGCGGGCGAAGTCCTTCCCGCCCGGCTACGAGTACGCCTTCCCCAATGACGCCACCGACTTCATCAAGCTGTCGGTCCGCGAAGTGGTGCAGACCCTGCTCGAGGCGATCGTCCTGGTGGTCATCGTCATGTTCGTCTTCCTGCAGAGCTGGCGGGCGACCCTGATCCCGGCGATCGCCGTGCCCGTCGTGCTCCTGGGCACCTTCGGGGTCCTGGCGATCTTCAATTTCAGCATCAATGTGCTGACCCTGTTCGGCCTGGTGCTGTCCATCGGCCTTTTGGTCGACGACGCCATCGTCGTCGTGGAGAACGTCGAGCGGGTGATGCTCGAGGAGCCCGGAATCTCGCCCCGCGACGCCACCATCAAGTCCATGGATCAGGTGCAGACCGCCCTGATCGCCATCGCCATGGTGCTGTCGGCGGTGTTCCTGCCGATGGCCTTCTTCGGCGGTTCGGTGGGCGTGATCTATCGCCAGTTCTCGATCACCATCGTCTCGTCGATGGTGCTGTCGGTGTTCGTGGCCCTGACCCTGTCCCCGGCGCTCGCCGCGACCTTGCTGAAGCGTCCGAACGCCGAACACCACAGCGGCAGCGCCCTGGACCGGATGCTCGGCAAGTTCGGCGGCCAGTTCAACGCCTGGTTCAACAGGACCGCCGACCGCTACCAGCGCGGGGTCAAGTGGGTGATCGGCAAGATGCGGCTGGCCATGATCGTCTACGCCGCACTGGTCGCGGTGCTGGTGGTGATCTTCCTGCGCTTGCCCACCAGCTTCCTGCCCGTCGAGGACCAGGGCACCGCGCAGCTTCAGTTCACCCTGCCGCCCGGCGCGACCATGCCCCGCACCCTGGCGGCGGTTGAGCAGGTCGAGAAGTATTTCCTGACCAAGGAAAAAGCCGACATCACCGCGGTTTACGCCGTGCTCGGCCAGAGCAACCAGGGCTCGGGACAGAACGCCGGCCGCGGCTTCATATCCTTCGCGCCCTGGGACGACCGCAAGGGCAAGGACCATACCGCCGCCGCCATCACCGCGCGGGCCACCAAGGCCATGGCCGGCCAGCTCCGCGACGCGCAGTTCTTCGCCCTGAACCCACCGCCGGTGCGCGGGCTCGGCCAGTCGAGCGGCTTCACGATGGAGTTGCTCAACTCCGGCGGCCTCAGCCGTGCGCAGTTCAAGGCTGAGATGAACCAACTGCTCACCGAGGCGCGCAACGACCCGGTGTTGACCGGAGTGCGCCAGAACTCGCTCGACGACAATCCGACACTGCTGGTCAACATCGACGAGGAAAAGGTCGGCGCTTTGGGTATTCCCCAGGCCCAGGTCGACCAGACCCTCGCCGTCGCCCTGGGGGGCGATTACGTGAACGACTTTGTCGACCGCGGCCGGGTGAAACGGGTCTTCGTCCAAGCCGACCAGCAGTACCGCAGCGTGCCGGAGGATGTGGCGGCCTGGTATGTGCGATCGGCCAATGGCCAGATGGCGCCATTTTCAGCCTTCTCGCAGATCAGCTGGGCCCAGGCGCCCAACACACTGGGCCGCTTCAACGGGGTCTCCAACTACGAGATCCAGGGCGACTCCGCCGAGGGCCGCTCGTCCGGCGAGGCCATGGACCACATCTCCGCGATCGCCGCCAAGCTGCCGGGCGTCTCTGTCGCCTGGAGCGGGCTGTCCTATCAGGAGCGGCTGTCCGGCGGGCAGGCGCCGGTCCTCTACGCCATCTCGCTCCTGGTGGTCTTCCTGTGCCTGGCCGCCCTCTACGAGAGCTGGTCGGTGCCGTTCTCGGTGATGCTGGTGATGCCGCTTGGGTTGTTGGGGGCGGCGCTCGCGGTCGCGGCGCGGGGCCTGACCAACGACGTCTACTTCCAGGTCGGCCTGCTCACCACCATGGGCCTTTCGGCCAAGAACGCGATCCTGATCGTCGAATTCGCCGAAGGCGCCGAGCGGGAGGGGAAAAACGCTTTCGAGGCCGCGGTCGAGGCCGCGCGCCTGCGGCTGCGCCCCATCCTGATGACCAGCCTGGCTTTCATTTTCGGCGTCTTCCCCCTGGCCATCGCCACCGGCGCCGGCGCGCAGAGCCGGATCGCCATCGGCACTGCGGTGATCGGCGGCATGCTGACGGCCACGGTGCTGGCGATCTTCTATGTGCCGATGTTCTTCGTCCTGGTGCGCCGGCTCTTCAAGAGCCGTCACTCAGCCGAGGCGCACGGTCCGGACCAGGCCGCACCGCAAGAGACTCCGGCATGAGGAAGCTGCTCGCCGTCCTACTGAGCGGCTCCGTCCTGGCCGGCTGCACGCTTGAGCCGCATTACGTCCGCCCGACCGCCGCCATCCCCCAGAACTGGCCGGTGGGCGAGGCCTATCCGACCACGCAAGCCCCCCCCTTGCCCTCGGTCAGCTATCGCGACGTCTTCAAGGACCCGCACCTGCAGGCGATCATCGTGCGCGCGATCGCCAACAACCAGGACCTGCAGGTGGCGATGGCCAACGTGGTCATCGCCCGCGCCCAATACCGCGTGCAGCGCGCCGAGCTGCTGCCGCGCATCGACGCCACGGGCGGCGCCACCGAGGCTCACGGCAAGGTCGAGGTGATAAACCCGGGCGGCGTCATCACCACGCCTCGCGAGACGGCTCGATCCTATACCGCCGACATCGGCTTCAGCGCCTTCGAGCTCGACCTCTTCGGCCGCATCCGCTCGCTGACCCACGCGGCGCAGGGCCAGTATTTCGCCAGCGAGGCCGGGGTGCACCAGGCGCGCCTGACCCTCGTGGCCGAGGTCGCCGACGCCTACCTGACGCTCGCTACCGATCGCAGCCTGCTTGCGATCGCCAAGGACACCGTCGCCAGCGCCAGCAAGACGGTCGACCTGACCCAGGCGCGACTGTCCGGCGGCGTGGCTCCGCGCACCGATCTGCGCCTGGCCCAGACCGTTCTGGAGCAGGCCAACTCCGACGTGGCCAACCTGACCACCATCGTCGCCCAGGACCGCAACGCCCTGGAGCTGCTGGTCGGCGCGAAGGTGGCAGACACCGACCTTCCAGCCTCGATCGAGAGCGTCGACGGCTCCCTGGCGGAAGTTCCGGCGGGCCTCGACTCGCGGATCCTGTTGCGCCGTCCAGACGTGGTGGCCGCCGAGTACAGGCTGCGCGCCGCCAACGCCCAGATCGGGGCCGCGCGCGCCAATTTCTTCCCGACCATCGACCTGACCGTGCTCGCGGGCGCGGCGAGCCCGGCGCTCGGCGCGCTGTTCAACGGCCAGAACTTCAACTGGACGGCTTCCGGTTCGGCCGCCCAGACGATCTTCGCCGGCGGCGCCAATATCGCCAACCTGTCCCTCGCCAAGGGCCAGCGCCAGCTGGCGGTGGCGCAGTACCAGCAGGCGATCCAGACCGCCTTCCGCGAGGTGGCCGATGGACTGGCCCGCCGCGGCACAATCGACGTCCAACTCGCCGCGCAGAACCGTCTGGTCGGCGACGCCGAGGACGAGCTGACCCTGGCCACCGCCCGCTACCGCGAGGGCGTCGATCCTTTCCTGAACACCCTGGAAGCCCAGCGGACCCTCTACGCGGCGCGCCAGACCCTGGCCTCGGCGCGCCTGACCCGCGCCGACAACCTGGTCACCCTTTACCGCACCCTGGGCGGCGACCAGCTGATCGACACCCGGCCGGCGCCGAAGCTGACGCTGCCCAGCTGATCGCGCCATGGGCAAGCTTGCCGCGCCGGCCGCGCGGGCTAGAGTGCCTGCCGATCAACAGGGAGTGCGGCCATGGCGGACTTCGGAGCCGATATCGAGCTTGAGGACTTCCGCGCCGAAGCGGCGGCCTGGCTGAAGGCCAACTTCCCCGCCTCGCTGTCCGGCAAGGGCCAGCTGGCCATGTCCGAGCGCTCGTCGGCGAGCGCGGACTTGGTCTCCTGGCGCAAGGCGATCGGCGAAAAGGGCTGGGCGACGCCTGCGTGGCCCACGCAGTACGGCGGCGGCGGCCTCTCCCCCGCCCAGGCCCGCGTCCTCGCCCAGGAGATGGCCAAGATCGGCGCCTTCAATCCCCTGATGTTCGGCATGGGGATCACCATGATCGGGCCGACCATCCTCGACTACGGGACCGAGGCCCAGAAGGCCAAGCACCTCCCGCCCATCGTCCGCGGCGACGTCCAGTGGTGCGTCGGATATTCCGAGCCCAACGCCGGCTCGGACCTGGCCTCCCTGCAGACCAAGGCGGTCGACGCCGGCGATCATTGGGTCATCAACGGCCAAAAGACGTGGACCAGCGGGGCGCAGTATTCCGACTGGTGCGGCCTGCTCACCCGAACAGACCCGAGCGCAAAGAAGCACGACGGCATTTCCTTCATGCTGGTCGACATGCATCAGCCGGGGATCGAGACGCGGCCCATCGCCCTGATCGCCGGCGCCTCGCCCTTCTGCGAGACTTTCTTCACCGAGGCCGTCGCGCCCAAGGACGCCCTGCTCGGCCAGCTGAACGTCGGCTGGACGGTGGGCAAGCGCCTCCTGCAGCACGAACGCGCCAGCCAGACCGGCGCCATCGGCGGTGGCCGACAGGCCCCGCTCAGCCAGGTCGCCAAACGCTACGTCGAGGTCGACGCCGACGGCCGCATCGCCGACCCGGACCTGCGGACCCGGCTTGTTCGCCACGAGATGGACGCCAGGACCCACGCGCTGACCCTCGCCCGCGTCATGGCGGAATCCCGGGAGGCCAACGGCGCCACCAACGGCGCCTCGGTGCTGAAGAACTCCGCCACCCACGTCGCCCAGACCCGCGCCGAGCTCACGCTCGAGATCATGGGCGCCCAAGGGCTGGGCTGGGAGGGCGAGACCTTCACCCGCGAGGAGATCGAGACCGTCCGCGGCTGGCTGTCCGGCAAGGCGATGTCGATCTACGGCGGCTCGGCCGAAATCCAGAACAACATCATCTCCAAGCGCATCCTGGGCCTGCCGGACACGACGCAGTCGTCTTAGCCGCAGAGCGTGCGCGGGGCGGTCGCCGTCTCGGTTCCAATCGTCAGACCGGCCTAGCCGCCAAGTGGCGGACCGCGCGGGGACAGCCTTGCTGGCGGCCCGCCCGCCAGGCTCACCAGATCGCCAAGCCTTGGCTGGTCGGCAGCTCGAGCACCGGGATTCCACGCTTGGCGAGCCATTCCGTCTCCGCGATTTGCTGGGCGCGGTAGGGCAGCGCGCCGAAGTCGTCGAGCACAACCCTCGCACCAGGAACCAAGAGATCTTCGATCGCGTCCGGCGCGCCGATTTCGGCCGGAGCGTTGTTCATATCAATGTGGGTCGCGGACGGACCTCATGCCCGAGCCAGGTGCGAGAAAGGCCGCCCTCGCGGGCGGCCTCTGCCGCTTCCATCTGAACCGCGCAGGACCGAAATCCTGGGAAGCGCCGCGGGGCCCCCGAGCCCGAGCGTCTGGAGACCCAGACGCCGTTGCCAACCGTGGTCGCCCAAGGCGCAGCCTCGTGCAAGAGGCGTGACGCCGCAGACGCAAGGTTTCGCCTGAGCCTGTGCCCACCGGGCCACGCCGTGAAATGGCCCCATTGGGACCCCGGCGACGCCACATCCCCATCGTTTATAACATTCGTCGGCTGATCGGCATCCGGTCGGATCCTGAACAGCCCCCCCAGCCCCCTGATTGGGCGCAGGTTGGCCGACGCCCCTCCTTCCGCTCCACGCGAAAAAGCCCCGACGTCGCCGCCGGGGCTCGTTTCGTCGACCCTTGCGCCTCGTATCAGGCGAAGGCGGCTTGCGCCCGACGTCGGCGCAAAAGCGCGCCCAGCCCGCCGAAGCCCGCGAGCATCATCGCCCATGCCGTCGGCTCCGGCACGCCGGCCGAGAAGGTCTGGCCGTCAAAGGCGTCGGCCTGGTCTTGCGTCAGCACGCCGGAGAAAACGTTGACCGTCGCCACACGCACCGCCGACCACTCGCCCTGGCCGCCGCCCGCGGTGTTGTCCAGGAAGAGGCCCAGGAGGTCGTTGGGATTGGTGAGGCTGCCTTCGGTGAGGTTCATCACGTTAGTCGTCGCCACCAGGTTGGAGCCCTGGTCGATGTAGGCGTGGACGTTGTCCGTCACCGCGTTGGGATCCACGGTGATGACGACGTTGCGATAGGCGTCTGCCACGAAGCCGGCCGTCGAGCCGGTGACCGGGTAGACATCGAGATCGTTGTTGGGATCGGCGTAGAAGCCGTTGTCCGAGGTGCGGTCCAGGCTATCGAGGATTCGCCGCCATGCGCCATCGCGGGTCAGGAATTCGAAGGTCAGTTCCACCGAGTAGCCATTGGCGTTGCTGATCAGGCCCGTGCCGTCGAAGTTCAGCCCGCCCTGCAGCGCAGGCGTCGTGCTGCCGGCGGTCTGGTAGACCGTACGCGTCACCCCGTTCACCGTATCGGTGACATAGGACGCCCCAGCGGTTGGATCGACCGCGGTGAGGGCGGGTCCGCCGACGCTCGAAGCGAGCGTGCTGTTGAACCCGTAGCTGGCCACCAGGGACGCGGCCGCATGAGCCGAACCTCCGACGGCCAGAGCCGCCGCGGTCGCCAGGGCGATTACCTTGAATTTCATCGTCAGACCCCTCTGGGAGGTCCGACCTCCCGCCATTGGAACCGTCTAGGGGTGGGAGGGTCCAGGCTCTCCCCCTAGGTTAACGAAACGCTAAGCGTCAAAAACGGCGGGCGAAAGCATCTTCCCCTCTCAGGGGAAACACCGTTCTGTGAATTCTGACCGCGCGTGCCGCCAAGTTGCGGCGGCGGCGCGAATTCAGCCCGCTTCATGAGCTGCGGCGTGCGCCGGCGCCATCAGCTGGCCCGGCGCCTATCGCGCTCGCCCACGAGTCCGGCTAGAAGCCCGCCATGAGCGCTGAGCCTTCCAAGACCATGGCCGATACGGCCGCCGAATTCGGCCTGAGCGCCGCGGAATACGGCGTCATCGTCCAGCGCCTGAACCGCGAGCCCAACCACGTCGAACTGGGCGTGTTTTCGGTGATGTGGTCCGAGCACTGCTCCTACAAATCCAGCAAGATCCATCTGGGCAAATTCCCGACCACCGGGCCCAAGGTGATCTGCGGTCCGGGCGAGAATGCGGGCGTCATCGACATCGGCGACGGGCAGGCGTGCATCTTCAAGATGGAGAGCCACAACCACCCCTCTTACATCGAGCCCTATCAGGGCGCCGCGACCGGCGTCGGCGGCATCATGCGCGACGTCTTCACCATGGGCGCACGACCCATCGCGCTCTTGAACGCCCTGCGGTTCGGCGACCCTAGCCACCCGAAAACCAAACGGCTGGTGGCCGGCGTGGTCTCGGGCATCGGCGGCTACGGCAACTGCGTCGGCGTGCCCACGGTGGCCGGCGAGACCAACTTCCACCACGGCTACGACGGCAACATCCTGGTCAACGCCATGTGCGTGGGCCTGGCCGACGCCGACAAGATCTTTTACTCGGCTGCGCCCGCCGCCGGCCTGCCGGTGGTCTATTTCGGCTCCAAGACCGGCCGCGACGGCATCCATGGCGCGACCATGGCCTCAGCCGAGTTCGACGACGCTTCGGACGAAAAGCGCCCCACAGTCCAGGTCGGCGACCCCTTCGCCGAGAAGCTGTTGATCGAGGCGACGCTGGAGCTGATGGCCTCGGGCGCCGTCGCCGCCATCCAGGACATGGGCGCAGCCGGCCTCACCTCCTCCTCGGTCGAGATGGCCGGCAAAGGCGGCGTCGGCGTCGAGCTCGACCTCGACATGGTGCCGCAGCGCGAAGAGGGCATGAGCGCCTATGAGATGATGCTCTCGGAGAGCCAGGAGCGGATGCTGGCCATCCTGAAGCCCGGCCGCGAGGCCGACGGCGAGCGCATCTTCGCCAAATGGGGCCTGGACGCGGCCACCATCGGCCAAACCACCGATACCGGCCGCCTGGTGCTGAAGCACAAGGGCGAGACCGTCTGCGACGTGCCGCTGGCGCCCCTGTTCGACGACGCCCCGCTCTACGACCGCCCCTGGACGGCGCCGGCGCCGCAACCACGCCTGAGCGCCGCGGAGGTGCCCGCGCCGACCGATTACGCCGCCGCCATCCTCAAGTTGATGAGCGCCCCGGACATGGCGTCCAAGCGCTGGCTCTGGGAGCAGTACGACCGCCACGTCATGGCCGACACCCTGGAGGACAGTTCCACCGGCGCGGACGCCGGGATCGTGCGGGTCCACGGGTCAAAGAAGGCGCTCGCCGTCACCTCCGATGTCACGCCGCGCTATGTCCAGGCCGACCCTTACGAAGGGGGCAAGCAGGCCGTGGCCGAGGCCTGGCGAAACCTCACCGCCGTGGGCGCGCTGCCCATCGCCATCACCGACAACCTGAACTTCGGCAATCCCGAGCGCCCGGAGATCATGGGCCAGATCGTCCGCGCCATCGAAGGCATGGCGGAGGCCTGCCGTGCGCTCGACTTCCCCGTCGTGAGCGGCAACGTCAGCCTCTACAACGAGACCAATGGCGCCGCCATTCCGCCGACGCCCACGGTCGGCGCCGTGGGCCTGATCGCCGACTACGGCCGACGCGCGGATTTCTCGTCAATGAAGTCCGGCGACGCCCTGGTGCTGATCGGCAAGACCGTGGGCGAACTCGGCGCCTCGATGTATCTGCGCGAGGTGCTAGGCCGCGAGGCCGGAGCGCCGCCGCCGGTGGACCTTGCCGTCGAACGCCAAAACGGAGACTTCGTGCGCAATCTCATTCAGTCCGGACAGGTCTCTGCAGTGCATGATCTTTCTGATGGCGGCCTGATCGCCGCCTTGGCCGAGATGGCGCTGGCTTCCAAGGTCGGCGCCCAGCTCCTGGCCGACGCCGACGCGCCCGACCACGCCTGGCTGTTCGGCGAGGATCAGGCTCGCTATCTGGTCGCCACAAGTGCGCCCTCAGCCTTGCTCGCCGCCGCCGAGGTCAGCGATGTCCCGGCCCGCGTGGTCGGCGAAGCCGGCGGCGATGATCTGGCGCGGCCCGGTCTTTTCAGCTTCAGCCTGGAGGCGCTCCGCGGCGCTCACGAAGGCTGGATGCCCAGATATATGGGAGCCTGATGTCCAACCGTCCCGCCGACACCGCCCTGATCGGCCAGCCTGGCTCCCGGGCCCAGATCCCGACTCCCGCCGCGGTCCTCGACCTCGACGCCTTCGAGCGCAACATCGCCAAGATGGCGGCGCGCGCCAAGGCCGCCGGCCTGGCCCTGCGCCCACATTCCAAGTCCCACAAGACCTCCGCCATCGCCCATCGCCAGATCGAAGCCGGCGCGGTCGGGATCTGCTGCGCCAAGCTGGCGGAAGCCGAGGCCATGGCCGCCGCGGGCGTAGACGCCATCCTCGTCACCTCGCCCATTGCCGGCGCGGGCCAGGCCGAGCGGGCCGCGGCCCTCGCCCAGACCGTCGCTGACTTCCGCATCGTCGTCGACCACTCCGACGGCGCGGCCGAACTCGGAGCCGCCGCGCAAAGCCCGATCCAGGTGCTGATCGATGTCGACCCCGGGATGGGCCGCACCGGCGTCCACGACGCCGCCCAGGCGGTCGAGGTGTTCCACACCATCGCCGCCCAACCGAACCTGACGTTCCTCGGCGTGCAGTGCTACGGCGGCCACTGGCAGCACATCGCCGGCGCCAACGCCCGCGCCGCGGCCGTCGCCGACGGCATGGCCTACCTGACCAGCGTGATCGCGGCCTTGCGAGCGGCGGGGGCCAAGATCGGCGTGGTGACCGGCGGCGGCACCGGCTCCTTCGCCGCCGACGCCGCGCAAGGCGTGCTGACCGAGGTCCAGCCCGGTTCCTATCCCTTCATGGACCGTGACTACCGCGAGGCCCTGCAGGACGATCCCGACGGCGCCTTCGAACAGAGCCTGGTCATCGCCACCACGGTGATCACCGCCAACCACCCAGACTGGGTGACCGTCGACGGCGGCCTGAAGGCCTTCTCCACAGATGGCCCCCTGCCCGTCCCGCTGACGCCGAAATTCTCCGCTTCAACCTATGGCTACTTCGGCGACGAGCATGGCCGCCTGAGGCGTCCGGACGGCGCCTTGGTCGCCCGCGGCGAGCGCGTCGACTTCGCGCCCGGCCACATCGACCCGACGCTCGATCGCTACGACATCATCCACATGGTCAGGGGCGATGTCCTGGTGGAGATCGCGCCCGTCGAGGCGCGCGGCGCGTCGCAATAGGCCCGAAGGCTAGCTGATCCCGTCAGGGACGCCGTTGGTGATCGGCGGCGGCGCGCAGGCGCCGGCGCGGGCCTGCACCACGTAGAGCAGCGCTCGCCCGCTCGCGTAGGCGCTGTGTTCGGCCAGCGGGGTGGTCGGCTGGCCGGTGATCACGCTGGCGGCCTCGACGTCGGAGCCTGGCTGGCTCAGCGTCTGCTGGTTCCAGCGGGACAGCTGGACGTTGCAGGCGGCCACCGCGGCCTGCGCCACCGTATCGGCTGGGTCCCGCGAGCCTGCAAGGCTATAGGCCCAGCGCTTCACGCACTCCTCGACCGGCGCGGCGCCCTCCGCGCCGGCGACGATCGGAGCCGCTTTGGTCTGCTTGAAGTCTACGCAGAGCTTGGGATTGGCGGCCATCTCGTGGCGTTCCTCGCAGGCTCCAAGGCTCAGGGCGGCTAGGGTCAGCACGGCGGCGGCGGCGAAGCGCTTCATGGATCAGACCTCGTGGAGGGGTGGATGTCGGACGCGCGGGCTCAGCGGTTGTAGGTCGGCGCGGGCGGAAGCACGGCGTTGCCGTATTGGTCGTAGTAGATCCTGCGCGTGGGCCCGCCGTATTGCGCCGTCGAATAGGGCGCCCGGCGTCCGCGGTAGTAGGCATGGCGATAGGAGCCGCAGCCGCTCTTGGCGATCTCATGGCCGACCACTGCGCCGCCCAGGCCGCCAATAATCGCCCCGCCGGCCCCCTTGGAGATCGAGTTGCCGATCAACGCCCCGCCGACGCCACCGAGCAGCGTGCCGGTGTTCTTGCGCTGCTCGCATGAGGCGTTGGCGCTGGTGGGCCCGGCGATCATCGGCAAGGAAATGAGCGCCGCCAGGGCGCTCAGGGCAAGCATGTTGCGCATCGTCAGGTTCCGATCTGTGGTCTCTCGCCGGTCCTAACGCGCGAGGCTGTGTCGGGATGCGAACACAGGTTTCCAGAGCCTGTTGACCGCCGCCCAGGATCACGCACCATCGTGGCGATGACGCGAACCATCCTGATCTGGGCCCTGGTCCTCGCCGCGGGAGCCTTCGCGCTTCAGTGGCTGGAGTTTCAATACCTGGCCCGGCGGTTCTCCTTCGAGATCTACGTGGGCCTGATCGGCACGGCGTTCGCCGTCGGCGGCGTCTGGCTGGGCTGGCGGCTGAGCGCGCGCTCGGCAAGCGGCCCCTTCGCCCGCAACACCGCCGCACAGGCCTCCCTCGGCCTCACCGGCCAGGAGATGAAGGTGCTGGAGCGTCTGTCCGCGGGCCTCTCCAACAAGGAGATCGCCCGCTCGCTGGGTCTGTCGCCCAACACCGTGAAGACCCACCTGGCCAACCTCTTCGCCAAGCTGGAGGTCGCCCGCCGCACCCAGGCCATCGCCAGGGCCCGCGACCTGCAGCTGATCCCCTGACCGGCGGCCGGCCGAATGGACCAGACCCACGAATTCACCCATTCGGGCGATACCATCCGCCCCCTGCCTCCCCCAGACTCCCGGCGATCCAGCTGGGAGCCAAAGCCGTGATCCGCATCATCCTCACCTACGGCCTGATCTCGGGGCTCGTCATCATCCTCGGCATCATGTTCACGATGTTCACCGTCGGCGACCACGGCGGCGCCAGCCTGTGGCTGGGTTATCTGATCATGCTCGTGGCGCTGTCCTCGATCCTGGTGGGTGTGCGCCAGCACCGCGACCAGGCGCTGGGCGGGGTGATAAGGTTTCGCACCGCCCTGATGGTCGGGCTCGGCATCGCGCTGGTGGCGTCGGTCGCCTACGTGCTCATCTGGGAGGTCTATCTGGCCGCCACCCACTACAGCTTTATGGACAAGTACGTGGCCTCCATGCTGTCGGCCAAGCGCGCCGCCGGCGTCACCGGCGCGGCCTACGCCAAAGCCGTCGCGGAGGCCGAAACCATGCGCCGCCAGTACGCCAATCCGCTCCACCGCCTGCCGGAGACCTTCCTGGAAATCTTCCCCGTTGGCCTCGTCATCGCCTTGGTCAGCGCCGCCCTGCTACGCAACCCGCGGTTCCTGCCGGCCAGGATCCGTATGGTGGCCGCCTAGGCGGCCGCGGCGCGCGGACGTAAGAGGGGGCCCATGCCCACCTACCGCTACTGGACCCGCTCGACCGCGCCTCTGCCCGCCTGGCCGCAGCCCGACACGTTCAAACTGCGCGAGGCGGAGGCGCCCACCCCTGGCCCCGGCCAAGCCCTGACGCGGACCATCTACGTCTCCCTCGATCCCTATCAGTGGGGCTACAAGAAGCGCGGCGTTGAAGCGACCGGCGCGCCCTGCCATGCCCGCACTGTCAGCCAGGTGGTGGAAAGCCGCATGGACGGGCTCGCCGCCGGCGACTTCGTCTTCAACACCAACGGCTGGGCGGAGATGGGGTTGATGGGCGAAGACGTACCGCGGCCCAGCTACATGATCCCCCGCAAGCTGGATCCCGCTCAGGGCCGCATCTCCCAGGCCGTGGGCGTGCTGGGGATGCTGGGCCTCACTGCCTATGCCGGCATGGTCCTGCAATGCGAGCCGACACCGGGCGACACAGCCGTTGTCTCGGCGGCCTCCGGCGGCGTCGGACAGATCGCGGGCCAGCTCGCCCGGCTGAAGGGCGCCCGCGTGGTTGGGATCGCCGGCAAGCCGGAGAAGTGCCGCTTCGTGACGGAAGAGCTGGGCTTCGACGCTTGCGTCTCGCACCTCAGCCCGACCTTCGCCGCCGACCTGAAGGCCGCCTGCCCGGCCGGCGTCGACGTCTATTTCGAGAATGTCGGCGGGGCCGTCTTCGACGCCGTCCTGCCGCTGTTCAACCCGGGCGCACGGATGACCATCTGCGGCCTGATCTCGTCGTACGGCGACCCGGACGGCGCCGACGCCCGCGCCGCCCTGATGGCCAAGGGCGAGCCTATCTTCACCGACCGCCGCGTCACCGTCCGCGACCTCTTCGTCGGCGACTACGTGAAGGATCACCACGACGAATTCCTGGCCCAGATGGGCCCGTGGGTCGCCGCCGGCCAGGTCAGATACCGCGAGGACATCCGCCAGGGACTGGAGACCATCCCTGCGGCCTTCGCCGAGATGCTGAGCGGCGGCAACTTCGGCAAGATGCTGGTGCAGGTGGGCGCCGATCCGACACTCTAGGGCGTCGAGACGGGGGATTCGGGCCATGAAGCTGTGGAAGGGTGCGTCGGTCGCTGCGGCGGTCCTGGCCGTCCTGATCGGGCTGGCGCTGGCCTTCGCGCCAATCCTCTACGCCGAGGCCTTCATGGGGCCGGCGTGGCTGCGCCAGTTGACGGCCCCACCCTCGCAGGCCGGTTACGACGCCCGCCCCGGCCCGGCCGCCGGAACCGTGGCGGAGGGCTATTGGCGCGTGCAGCAGATCGCGCCGGCGACCTGGGCCATCGGCGAGCCGCAAAACGATCCCGACAACTACGAATACCTGCTGGTCGGCAAGACCCGCGCCCTCCTGATCGACGCCGGGTCGACGACGCGGGACATGCGCCCGGTGCTGGCCGGCCTGACCAGCCTGCCGGTGACCGTGATCCCCACCCACCTGCATTTCGACCACACCAACGGCCTGCGCCACTTCGCCGACGTCGCCCTGATCGATCTGCCCCAGACCCGAGCCAGCTTCCACGAGGGACGTTTCCACCTGAGCCGCTACCAGTTCATGCACCTGGGCCAAGCCGGCGGCCCGCCGGTGTTCCCGGTCACAAAATGGGTGAAGCCCGACGGCGTCATCGACCTGGGCGGGCGCCAGGTTCAGGTGCTCTCGACCCCCGGCCACACCGCCACTTCGGTCTCGATCCACGACCCGGCGGCGAAACTGCTGTTCACCGGCGACCTGATCTACACCACCACCCTCTACGCCTTCATGCCGGACTCCAGCCTTTCGGCCTACGTCTCGACCGCCGACCGCCTGCTTGCCACGATCCCCGCCGACACGACGATCTACGGAGCCCATTGCTGCCGCAACGACGCGCCGGCCCAGGCGCCCTGGATGAAGATGAACGACCTGCGCGACGTCCGGCAGGCGGCAGCCGACATCCAGTCCGGCAAGGGCAGGGGCCGCGGCCTGATCATCCGCCGTTTCCCGGTGAACAGCCGCATGACGCTGCTGACCCTCTATCCGTTCGGGAATCGCTAGCGACTTGCGCAGGCGCCGCAGCGTCTCCAATCTTGACCCATGCCCATGCCGCTCCGGCGCGCCAGCGCCAGCCTCGTCCTGCTCGCCGCCTTCGCCCTCGCCGCCCCGGCCCGCGCCATCGAACCGGCCAAGGCCACGCTCGTCTTCGACGAGGCCAAGACGATCTGCGAACGCGACCACGGCATGCTGTGGGGCAAGTCGCTTTGCGGCCCGATCCTGATCGTCGAGCCGGCCGACCGCGCGCTCACCGCCAACCAGGCCGACGCCGGCGGCGTGCTGAAGCTGTCGAGCGGGCTCTTCACCGGCATCCTGCCCAAGGCCGACAACATCGCCAACAGCCCCATGGACTGGTCTGGGACCCACTGGACCGAGCTGGTCTCGCCGCTGATCCCGGACGAGGCGGACAAGCGCCAGGTGATGATCGCCCATGAGCTCTTCCACCGCATCCAGCCGGGTCTTCCCATCGCCACGCCGAAGGCCGGCGACAACGCCCATCTCGACACGCTCGAGGGACGCTACCTCCTGCAGCTCGAATGGCGCGCGCTGGCCAAGGCCCTGGGCGCCCCCAGCCCTGCCGCCCGCAAAGCCGCCATCGCCGACGCTCTGCTCTTCCGAACCGCCCGCTACGCCCGCTTCCCCCACGCCGCGGCGGATGAGAATGCGCTGGAGCTGATCGAGGGCGTCGCCGAGTACACCGGCGTGCGCCTGGGCCTGGCGACCCCGCAGGCCCGCATCGCTTATGCGATCGGCGACCTCAGGCCCTATATCCCCGACGCCACCTTCGTGCGCTCCTTCGCCTATGCGACGGGGCCAGCCTACGGGCTGCTTCTGGACCGCGCCGATCCGGCTTGGCGGAGCAAACTCGCCTCGGGGCGGAGCCTCGATCAGCTCCTTCGCACGGCGATGCGCCTGCCGGATTCCGAGCCCGATGTCGCGGCCGATCGCGCCAAGATCTACGACCCTGACAAGTCCCTGCGCGCCGGCGAGCTGAAACGCGATGAAGCCATGAAGGTCCGCGCCGCCGCCAACCAGGCCAAGCTCGTCGACGGCCCGGTCCTGATCGTGCCGTTGAAGCACATGAACTATTCGTTCAATCCGCAGACCCTGCAGGCCCTGGGCGACCTCGGCACGGTCTACCCGACGCTGCGGCTGATCGACGAATGGGGCGTGATCGAGGTCGAGGACGGCGCCCTGATGGCCAAGGACGAGAAGACGCTAAGCGTCTCGGCGGTCGGCGTCGAGGCATCTGGCCTGAAGGGCAAGGGCTGGACCCTGACGCTGAAGCCGGGCTGGGCCGTGAAGGCGGGGCCGCGGAAGGGTGACTTGGCGGTGACGCCGGCGGGCGGCGCATCACAATAGGCGGCGGGTCGAGGCATCACGGCGGACCGAGGCTTCTCCCCGGCCCGCCGATCGCCTCGCTCGATCAGAACGTGAAGGTCAGTCGGCCGTAGTAGTAGCCGCCGTTGATTCCGAACGGGGAGTACTGCAGCGGCTCGCCGTAGACGTTGTTGCCGTCGGCCGGCCGTACGCCGCCGGCGCCGTTGGGGACATTCGGCATGGACGGTGGGCGGTGGTTGAAGAGGTTGTTGGCCCCCATCGCCAGCTTCAGGTCGTCGCGGATCGCATAGTCGACTTCCAGGTCGGTGATGCTGGTGACCGGGATCGTGGTCCTGACCCCGTTGTTGCCGGTGCCGTCCAGGCTGTAGCGCTCCGAGCTTTCGCCGAAGACCGTGTCGCGCAGGTTCGCGCTCCATTTGCCGAGCGTCCAATAGGCGCCCAGCACCACCTTCTCCCGCGGCACCGCAGTAGTCAGTGTGTCGACAGCGTTGGCGCCGAGCAGGACGGTCTGGCCGATCGCCACGGAGGTCACCGCCGCCGGCAGGGCGTTCTGTTTGGTGATCGTCGTCTTGTTGTAGTTGACGCCCACCGACCAATCCACGTGGCCCATCTCACCGAAGTCCGAGGCATAGTTGCCGGTGAACTCCGCGCCGTCTGTGCGGGTGTTGGCGCCGTTCGTGAAGACGCTGATCCCCACATAGGTCACCCCCGGATCGAGGACGTTGCCGTGCGCAGCGATCGCGTTCAGCACACCCTGTGAGACCACAGCCCCGTTGTTCAGGCCGAGCAAGGTGCCGGTGGCCACGATCCGGTTGCGGATGTCGATCTCATAGGCGTCGAAGGTCAGCTGCAGGCCTTCGACCGGATGGCTGACGAAGCCGACGCTGTAGTTCGTCGACTTTTCCGGCTTCAGGTTCGGAAAGCCCGCCAGATGTGCGGCCGGCGAGTTGGCGGGCAGCTGCACCACCGCGAAGGTCGGCGCCACGTTGGTGGCCGAATAGTATTCCTCCGCCAGGGTCGGGGCGCGGAAGCCGTCGCTGATGGTGCCGCGCAGCGCGAAGGCCGGGGTGAAATCATAGCGGGCGGTGAGCTTCCCGACCGTGGTGTCGCCGAAGTCGTTGTAGTGTTCGTAGCGTCCGGCCACATCGACCTTCAGCTGGCTGATCGGCGTCAGGGCGACGTCGGCGTACCCGGCATAGTTGGTCCGGGTGTGGGTCGCCGCGTCGGTCGCCTGGAAGCCGGGATAGGATTGGCCGCCTTCCTTGTAGGTCGACAGCGGATCGCCCTGGCCGATGGTGAACTTGCTTTGCCGGTTCTCGGCGCCCAGGGCCACGTTTAGCGGCGCCGCCATGCCGACGTCGAACGCGCGGTCGATATCGAGGGTCGTGGTCCACTCCGAAGCCGCAAAGGTCCCGTCGAAGAAGTTGCGCGGCGTCTGGCCGGTGTCGGCGTAGAGCGAGGCGTTGGCGGAGTTGATGGTGGAGATGTCGTCCTTGTCGCGTCCATAGGTGGTCGAAAGGTCCCAGTTCCAGTCGGCGACCACCCCGCGAATACCGCCGGTGAAGCTATAGTCGTCCTCCACGAGCTGTTCGCGCGGCGAGAAGCCGTTCGGGAAGGGCACGGTCGTGACGCCATTGACCGTACGGGTCACCTTGCTTGGCAGGCGATAGTTTTCGAACGCCGAGGCCTTGCGGTGCCCGTAGCTGCCGGTGCTGTAGGCCTCGACTCCGCCGCCCAGGTCATAGCCGGCGTTGTAGAAGCCGTCATAGGTGTCGGACTGGGTGTCGCCATAGATGTTGTTGACGTTGGGCGAGCCCGTCGCGCCGGGCAGGCCGGCCACGTCGATGGCGCTGTCGCCCGGAGCCAGGGTGCCGTTCAGGTTGAAGACCCGGCGATCGGCGCCGCCCTGGCGGCTGAAGCCGTGATAGCGCTGCTCGACCGTGGTGTTCAGGAATCCCTTGTCGCCGAGCTCGAAGCCCTTGTTCAGCGACCAGGCGCCGGTGTCCCCGTCGCCCTCGTAGTACTGGCCGCCTGTGATGCTCGCCGCGCCACCGTGGTTGGCGTCCTTGAGGATGATGTTCACCACCCCGGCGATGGCGTCGGAACCGTATTGCGCCGCCGCGCCGTCAGTCAGCACCTCGACGTGGTCGATCGCGGCCACCGGGATGAAGCTCAGGTCGGCCGTCGCCGCGCCCTGGAACGAACTCGGATCGACGTGCAGGTTGGCGGTCGGGTGGCGGCGCTTGCCGTTCACCAGGACCAGGGTGTCGTTCGGGTTCAGGCCGCGCAGCGCCGCCGACAGCGTGAGCGCCGCGGTGTCGGCGCCATAGCCTTCGGCGTTGAACGACGGCAGGTTCTGAGAGAGCGCCTGGATCAGGTCGGGCTGGCCCACGCGCTTCAGCGCCAGGGCGCCGACGACTTGGACCGGGGCGGCGCTGTCCTCGGCTTTCACGCCGGTGACGCGGGTGCCGGTGACGATCACTTCCGAAACCTGGCTGGCTGGATCGGCGGCGAGAGCTTGAGACGACAGCAGCGCAGACAGCACGACTAGGCTCGCGCCCATGTATTGTTTTTTCATGGTTCCCCCTTGGAGCGGATGTCCGCGCACGGAATATGCGCGCCAGCGATTCTACGACCGCCCGAGGGCGGCCTGGAGCCGGTCTCCGCTCCAAACATCCGCGCCTGCGCCGCTTACCCTGTCAATTTTATCAGGGACGTCAAAAACCGTTTTTGTTGCGCCCTGGTAATGAAGCCACAATTCGACGACCGCCGTTAGGCGATCGGGACCTCAGTTCTCGGCGACGTTCGCCGCGCCGCGCGGGGCCGGGCTGACCAGTTCGATGTGCAGGTGCGGGCCTTGGTGGCCGTGGGGTCCTTCGGCGGCCACCTTGAAAGGCGCGCCGGCGCGTTTCAGCCTTGCCGCGGCGCTGGCCGGCGAGAGACCAGGCACCACCGCGTCGTAGGCCCCTGGCGCCTCAAGGTCGCCGAGGGAGTGGCGGGACAGGCGTCCGGCCGGCACGGTTCCGGCCCCGGCCCGGCGCAGGGCGTTCTCCTGGGCCACCGTCCGGAAGCCGCTGGTCTGACGCCAGCGGCCCTCGCCGAACACCTGGTCCATCAGCGTCCTGAAGTCGTCCGGCGCAGCGGCCTCGGCCACGTGGCGGCGATGGCGGCCGGGATTGACCTTCTCGGCTTCGTCGTCGGCGCTGACCACCGCGATCATCTGCGGCGCGGGCTCAGGCGCGGCGCGGTGGGCGGCCAGAGCCGCCTGCCCCGGCGCGAGGCTGCAGGCCAGCGCCGCCGCCGCCGCCAGAAGGGGTCTTGCCGCCAATCTCATGCCCGCAGCCTAAGTGATATTGGCTTCCAGACCGTTGACCGCCCGGATCAAGATATCTCACGCCTCCAGGCGCTTCTCGTAGAACAGGTTGGTCGGGTGCTCGCGGTGGTGGGCGAAGG
>NZ_SSMZ01000203.1 GCF_004799395.1 Phenylobacterium sp. | reverse complement strand
CCTTGAACATCCGCTCGTAGAAGAGCGCCCCTGGGTGCGGCCGCTCGCGGACCCGCGCCGGATCGAGGGTCTGCACACCGAACCCTCGCCAGGCGTAGCTCCAGAACATCGCCGGCCACAGACCCAGCCAGGTCTTGGTCTGGGACGGGAAGAACCGCACCGCCGCCATCCAACTGAGCCACGCGGCGGGCCCGACCCTCACCCTTCGGATCGGGCCGTTCTGCGGCAGTGGCCAGCCGCCATGGAAGAAAATGCTGGGCAGCCGGGGGCCATTGTAGAGACTGATGGTCTCGATGGGCGGGTTCCCATGCGTGGCGGCGATGTCGGTCGCCATCAGGGCGCACATGTCGTGATCCATGTGGCCACCTTCCCAGGCGGTGACGACGATGCGCGAGATCGGGCCGACGTCCGCCAAGGCCGCTCCCAGCGCCGCGTAGGCGGCCGGTAGGGCGCGATGGACGGCCCCGTCGACGGCGCCGGCGCCGCGGCCGGCGTGGACGACCTTGGCCGGATCGACGCCGAGATGGGCCAGCAGGGCCTGGCTCTCGGCGTGGCGGCGTTGCGCCAGGTCGGGCGTCCGGTAGTCGGCGACATAGAGGAACAGCTGATCCTCGCCCGCGGCTACGGCGGCGGTGACCAGCGGCAGGCCGCAGTACTCGTCGTCAAAATGCGCCAGGATGTAGACGACGGTCATCTCAGTACGGGTCGAAATCGAGGAAATTGAACGCCACGGCTTCGCGGCGCAGCGCGGCGGGCGCGCCCGGCGCCAGGCTGCGCCAGATGAGGTTCAGCGGCGAGGGACGCAAGCGCTCCGGGATCGGCAGGAAGGCGCGGAGGTTCATCCGCGGCTCCAGGCCCAGGAACAGCGTCGCGGCCAGCGGCGCGCCGCCGGCGGGCTTCAGCGTGGTCGCGCCCGGCAGGAAGGCCCCGCACTGGACGAAGGGCAGGTGGGTCCTCGCCCAGACGCCCGTGAGGTCGCCATGCTTGGCCATCATGTAGCGCCCTTCGGGATTGCCCAGCCGCCAGGCCAGCAGATCGTCGCGCCAGGCGCCCTGGTATTGGACCTCGGCGGCCGAGAATCGCCGGGGCAGGCTCGCCAATACTCCGGCGTGCAACCGGCCCACCTCCTGGAAGGCCAGCTTGCGCAGGAATCCCGGCGTCGAATTGGCGTTAGCCACACCGATGACGAAGCTGTAGCCGGCTTGGGTTCCCAGGTCGTAAGCCCTCTCGGCGAGGGTCGTGAACAGGCCACGGCCCTGGTAGTCCGGGTGCGTGGCGGTGTTCAGCGAGAGCAGGCCCTTCACCACGGCCCCGTCGATGTTCGCCTCGAGCGGGCAGGTCACATAGTGCGCCGCCAGCATGTCGCCGTCCCAGGCGTCGGCTCCGATCACGGCGCCCGCCGGATTGTCGCGATAGCGCCAGGCCAGCGCCGCGGAGTTGAACTTGTCGGTCTGGAAGGCGGCGTTCAGCAGGCGGCCATAGGCCTCCAACTGGGTCGGCGCTGTCCCCGCCGGCCGGATCGCGAGCGCCTGACCTGTCATGGCGGCAACTCACCATGATTGGCCAAGCCCGCCAAGCGGCGGTGTCTTTTGAGCTTCTCATTGCCGCGGGCGCGCCGTACCAAACCCTCAAGCAAGGTGGGGGGACCGCGCGGGGATGGCGAAATTCACCATCGACATCAGCGTCAACGTCGGCGCGCGCACGGCGCTGCGGGCTGTGCTGGCGACCGGCCTGCTGGTCATGCTGGGCGCCAATCTGCCCGGGCACCTGAGCTACGACTCGGTCGCCCAGCTCTATGAGGGCCATTTCCATATCCGCGAGACGTGGGGCCCGGCGCTCTACGCTTGGGTGCTGGGCTTCTTCGACGGTTTCATTCCCGGGACCTCCCTCTATGTGACAGTGAGTGCGGCGTTGTTCTTCGGCGCCCTGGCGGCCATGGCGGACCTCAGGCCGCGGACCAGCTGGTGGGGTGTGCCGATGGCCGCCCTGGTCGCCTTGACGCCGCAGGTGATGGTCTACCAGGGCATCGTCTGGAAGGACGTCATGTTCGCCAATTGCGCCGTGGCGGGTTTCGTCATGGTGGCGTGGGCTGGCCGCATCTGGCCAGACCGGCCACGGCGCTGGATGTTGCTGATCGCGGCCCTGGTGTTGATGGCTGCAGGCGCCCAGGTGCGCCAGAACGGCATCATCGCCGGCGGTTTTGCGGCGCTCGCCCTGGGCTGGATCGCCGCGCGGGGTAGTTGGAGGCGCGGGGTCGGCTGGACGGCGGCCGCGCTGATCGCCCTGGTGCTGGTGGGTCAGGTCGAGACCACGCTCTCCGAACCGCCCAAGGCGCCCGATGACACCGCACTCTCCACGGGCCTGAGGATTGTCCAAAGCTACGACGTGCTGGGCGCCATCGCCATGGACCCCAGCTACAGGACCGAAAAGCTGAGCGCGGCCAATCCGGCCGCCGCCGCCGTCGTGCGGTCCCGCGCCAAGGCCGACTATTCCGGCCGCCGGGTCGACTTCACCGACCGCGACACCGCCATCCAGGCGGGCCTGAACGCCATTCCCGATAAGGCTTTCGCGCAGCAATGGGTCGAGCTGATCACCCACCATCCTGGCCTCTACCTGCGGGTGCGCTGGGAGGATTTCCGCTGGGTCTTCGCCCCGCCGGTGGTCGACTGGTGCCTGCCGGTCTACGTCGGCGTTGACGCGCCCGCCGAGAAGATGGCCCCGCTACGGCTTGAGCACCGTTACGTCCAGTCCGACGTGATGCTGTACAACTATGCGAGTTGGTTCCTCGACACGCCGGTGATGAGCCACGCCTTCTATTTCGCGGTGTCGCTGGTCCTG
>NZ_SSMZ01000202.1 GCF_004799395.1 Phenylobacterium sp. | reverse complement strand
GACATCGACGCCCACTGCGAGCGTGCGCGCGCGGCGGGCGCAGAGATCATCATGGAGCCCCAGACCCAGTTCTACGGCGACCGCACCTACCGCTGCCGCGATCCGGAGGGCCATATCTGGACAGTCGCCCAGACGGTGGCGACGGTTACCCGCGAGGAGATGGAGTCGGCCACCGGCCTGAAGGTCACGGGGGGGACGTGAACGCGGCCGTCCAAGCGCCACCCGAAGCGCTCGACCGGACGCTGGCGGCGCTGGCCGACCCGCACCGCCGCCGGGTGGTCGATCTGCTCAGCCGGGGTCCGCGCGCGGCCGGCGACCTGGCGCGCGAGCTCGACCTGACCCCGCCGGCCATGAGCCGCCATCTGCGCACCCTGCGGCAGAGCGGCCTGGTGGAAGAGTCCCATCCGACCTTCGATGCGCGGGTGCGCATCTACGCCTTGAGGCCTGAACCCATGGTGCATCTGCTGCGCTGGCTGGAAGACGCCGAACGGCTCTGGAGCGAGCAGCTCATCGCCTTCAAGGCCCATCTAGAGAAGGACGCATGACGTCCAAGGTCTATGTGGCTCTGCGGGTGAAGGCCTCGCCCGAGCGGGCGTTCGAAGCCTTCGTGGCTGAAATCGGCGCCTGGTGGCGGCCGAGCCCGCTGTTCCAGACCACGCCCAGGCCTGGCGTGCTGTCGTTCGAGCCCGGCGACGGCGGCCGCCTGCTGGAGACCCGAGCGGGCGGCAAGGCCTTTGAGATCGGCCGGATCAGAGTCTGGGATCCGCCAAGTCGGCTGATTTTCTCATGGCGGCAGGCCAACTTCCCGCCCGATCTTCACACCGAGGTCGAAGTGGGTTTCGAGGCCGTCGGCGACGAGACGCGGGTCAGCGTCGAGCATCGCGGCTTCGACCGCGTGCCAGCTGGCGCGGCGCGCCACGGGTTCCCGGACCAGGTGCTGCTCATGCGTCTGGCCGATTTCTGGCGCGCCCAACTCGCGGCTGTCGGTGAGCAGGCGGGATAATCGGGTTGCGTCAGTTCCTGTTTTGTTTCAAGGTCGCGGCAGGGAATAGAGCATGAGCCAGTCACCGCCGAGCGCCGCGCGGTCCGTCCGGCAGGCGGCCTTCGGGTTCATTTTCGCCAGCGCGCTGATGACCTCCGTGTCGTTCGGCCTGATGATCCCGATCCTGCCCAATCTGATCAAACAGTTCACCGGCGGCGACACGGCCGCCGCGTCGGAATGGAACGTGCTGTTCGCCACCACCTGGGGGCTGATGCAGTTCGTCGTCGGTCCGATCCTGGGCATGCTGTCGGACCGGGTGGGCCGCCGCCCGGTGCTGTTGATCTCGAACTTCGGCCTGGCGGTCGACTTCCTGTTCATGGCCTTGGCGCCGACGCTGTGGTGGCTCTACGTCGGGCGCATCCTGAACGGCATGACGGCGGCGAGCTTCTCCACGGCCGGCGCCTATCTGGCCGACGTCACCCCGCCGGAGAAGCGCGCCAAGAGCTTTGGCATGCTGACCTCGGCCTTCTCCTTCGGCTTCCTGGTCGGGCCGACCCTTGGCGGCTTCCTTGGCGCCTATAGCCTGAGGCTGCCGTTCTTCGTGGCGGCGGGCATCACCGCCCTGAACTGGCTCTACGGCCTGCTGATCCTGCCGGAGTCCCTGCCGGATGAGCGTCGGTTGGCCGCCTTCAACTGGTCCCGGGCCAATCCACTGGGGTCGCTGCGCCTCCTGCAATCGCACAGCGGCCTGCTGGCGCTGGCCAGCGTCGCCTTCCTCTTCCAGCTGGCGCAGATCGTGCTGCCGCAGGTCTTTGTGCTCTACACCACCTACCGCTACCACTGGCCGACCTGGATCCTGGGCCTGACCTTCCCGATCACCGGCATCATGGGGGTGATCGTGCAGATGTTCCTGGTGGGCCCGGCGGTGGCGCGGTTCGGGGAACGGCGGATCGTGCTGATCGGCTGCGTGGCCGGGGCGCTCGGCTTCTTCTGGTACGGCTCGGCGACGAACGGCTGGCTCTATCTGTTGGGCGCGCCCCTGTTCGCCTTCTCCGGCTTCATCATGCCGGGCCTTCAGGGGCTGATGACCCAGCGCGTCGCGCCCAATCAGCAGGGCCAGCTGCAGGGCGCCAATCAGAGCCTGCAGGGCATCGCCTCGTTCCTGGGGCCCTTGGTGTTCGGGGAGAGCTTCGCCTGGTCGGTCCGCCATGAGGCGACCCTGCACATGCCGGGCCTGGCGATCTATCTGGCGGGCGGTCTCCTGGCGCTCGCCTTCGCCGTGGCCTGGGGCGTTGCTCATCCGCACCGTCCGCAAACCGCGATCGAGCCTGCCGCAGCGGCTTGAAGCCTCGCCATCAAAGCGCCAGAAAACTTCGCGGAACTGGGGTGACGGTTTAAGCTCGGAGCGACCATGCGCGCCCAACGTCTCCTGATCCCGGCCCTGACCCTGTTGGCCGCCGCTGCGCCGCTCAGCGCCGCGCGCGCCGAGCCGACCCTGCCGGAGGCCGGACGGGTGGTCCCGACCACCGCGGCCGGCATGAAACAGTCTTTCGCAGGCGTGGTGAGACACGCCGCGCCCGCCGTGGTGAACATC
>NZ_SSMZ01000201.1 GCF_004799395.1 Phenylobacterium sp. | reverse complement strand
TCTTCTCTCCGGCCAGGGCGCGGCGCTCGTCGCCGGCGAAGAAATCGTCCTCGACCGCCTCGGCCTCGACGAGTTCGGCCAGGCCGACGCCGATCAGCCGGTAGGGCCGGCCCGTCGCCTCCTTGGCCAGGAGCTCACGGCCCACGGCGAACAGGGTCTTGGCGGTCTGGGTCGGCACCGGGATGGTGCGGCGGCGCGTATGGATGCGGAAATCGGTGGTCCGCAGCTTCAGGGTGACCACGCGGCCGGCCAGACCGTCGGCGCGGGCGTGACGGGCGACCTTCTCCGACAGCTCCGCCAGCACGTCCTCGAGATCGCCGAGCGCCGACAGGTCTTCGTTGAACGTCGTCTCGGCGCTGATGCCCTTGCGTTCCTCGCTGGGATTCACCGGGCGGCTGTCCTGGCCGTGCGCCAGACGCGAGAGGCGCAGACCATGGCTGCCGAACCGTTCCGCCAGCGCCTTGAGGTCGGCGCGGGCCAGATCGCCGACGGTGCGGAACCCGGCCTTGTCCAGGCTGGCGACCATGGCGGGCCCGACGCCAGGCAGGATGCCGACGGGCTTTGGGGCCAGGAACGCCTGGGCCTCGGAGCCGATCACTGAAAAGCCGCGAGGCTTGTCGAGGTCAGAGGCGACCTTGGCCAGGAACTTGTTGGGCGCGAGCCCTATCGAAACCGTAAGCCCCGTCTGCGCCTCGATGCGCGCCTGTAGCCTGGCGAGCGTGATCGCGGGCGGCGCGCCGTGCAGTCGCGTGGTGCCGGAAAGGTCCATCCACGCCTCGTCGAGGGAGAGGTTCTGGATGAGCGGGGTGAGCTGGCCTGCCATGCCCAGAATCTGGCGGCTCGCGGCCCGGTACTTGCTGAAGTCCGGCTTGATGACCACCGCCTCGGGGCAGAGCTGCAGCGCCTTGAACATCGGCATCGCCGAACGCACGCCCTTGATGCGGGCGATGTAGCAGCAGGTGGTGACCACGCCGCGCTTGCCGCCGCCGACGATCACTGCCTGGTCGCGAAGCTCCGGCCGGTCGCGCTTCTCCACGGAGGCGTAGAAGGCGTCGCAGTCCATGTGGGCGATGGCCAGGTCGCCCAGCTCTTCGTGCGCCACGATCCGGGGCGAGGCGCAGGCCGGGCAGCGCCGGACCGGGTCTTCGCCGTGCCAGAAGCAGTCGCGGCAGAAGGCCTTCATGGCCCGGAGCCTTCCAAAGGCCAGAGCCACGCCGCGCCGCGAACGCCAGAGGAGTCGCCGTGGACGGCCTTGCGGACCGGCGTCGTGAACACGTTGGAGAAGGTATAGAGCCCGATCGTGTCGGGGACCCGCTCGTATAGCGCCTCCACATTGGACATGCCGCCGCCCAGGACGATCACGTCGGGATCGAGGATGTCGCCGATGACCGCCAGGCCGCGGGCCAGCCGATCCACATAGTCGTCCAGAGAGGCGACGGCCGCAGGCTCCTCGGCCATGGCGGCGGCCGCGATCTGGCGGGCGTCTTCGCCGGTCCCGTGCGCTCGGGCGAATCCGGGGCCGCTGATCCAGTTCTCCAGGCAATTCAGCCGACCGCAGAAACATCCGGGCCCCGGAAGTTCGTCCGGCCGCGGCCAGGGCAGGGGCGTGTGACCCCATTCGCCGGCGATGCCGTTGTGTCCGGCGATCACCCGCCGCCCGACCGTTAGCCCTGCGCCGCAGCCGGTGCCGAGGATCACGCCGAAGACCACGTCGAAGTCGGCGCCCGCGCCATCCGTCGCCTCCGACAGGGCCAGGCAGTTGGCGTCGTTGGCCAGCCGCACCGGCCGGCCCAGCACCCGCTCAAGGTCCGGCTGCAACGGCTGGCCGTTGAGGTGCGTGGTGTTGGCGTTGCGAACCAGGCCGGTGACCGGCGAGGGAGACCCGGGAATACCCACTCCGATGCTGGCGCCCGCTACACCCGCCTGCCGCTCGGCTTCGGCGATCAGGTCGCGCACGGTCTCGAGACTGGCCTCATAGCTTCCCGGCGAGGCCGCGCGCACGCGCGCCTGGAAGCGGCCCTGCGCATCCAGCGCCGCCGCCTCGATCTTGGTGCCGCCGAAGTCAACGCCGATCCGGATCATCCGGCGTTGGTACACCTCTCCCGTTCTCCCGCTGAAGCGAAGACTTCGGGCCCGTGGACACCGCACCCCGAGGCGCTAGGTTGCGCGCCATGAAACCTTCGCAGAACCTGCTGGCGCTCGGCGCCGCGCTCGCTGTCGCGGCCTCCGCCGCCATGGCGCAGACACCCTCCGCCCAGGACCTCGCCAACACCTATCCTCCGGGGCTCGACTTGGCCGGCATGGACAAGGCGGTGAAGCCTGGCGACGACTTCTTCCGCTACGCCAACGGCCACTGGCTCGCGACGACCGAGATCCCGCCGGACCGCTCGGGCTGGGGCATTGGCGCGGACCTGACCGAGCTCACCAACCGCCGCACGCAGGACCTGATCCAGACTGCCGCCAAGGCCGCGCCGGGAACCGAGGCGCGCAAGATCGGCGACTACTACGCGAGCTACCTGGACGAGGCGAAGATCGAGTCCCTAGGCCTGAAGCCGCTGCAGCCGACGCTCAGCCGCATCGCCGCCATCAAGGACAAGAAGGCTCTGGCCGGCGAATTTGGGCGCGAGCTGCGCGCTGACGTCGACGCGCTCAACTCCACCAACTTCTACACCGACCACCTGTTCGGGCTGTGGGTCGAGCAGGACCTCAACGACACCCGGCGCTACGCGCCCTATCTGCTGCAGGGCGGTCTCGGCATGCCCGACCGCGACTACTACCTGTCGGCCACCCCGCGGATGGAAAAGATCCGCGCGGCCTATAAGGCCCACATCGCCAAGGTGCTGGAACTCGCCGGTCACAAGGACGCGCAGGCCGAGGCGCAGGCGGTCTACGATCTGGAGCTCAAGATCGCTCAGGCCCATGCGCCGCGGGTGGAGTCCGAGGACGTGCTGAAGGCCAACAATCCCTGGACGCGGACCGACTTCGCCAGGAAAGCGCCGGGCCTCGACTGGACGGCCTTCTTCACCGCCGCCGGGCTGGAGAAGCGGCCGCGGTTCATCGTCTGGCACCCCAAGGCCACGGCGGGCGAAAGCGCGCTGGTGGCCAGCCAGCCGCTTGGCGTCTGGAAAAGCTACCTGGCCTACCAGCAGATCAACCACTACTCCGGCGTCCTGCCCAAAGCCTTCTCCGACGAGCGGTTCGCCTTCTACGGCACGACTCTCTCCGGCACGCCGCAGCAGCAGGCGCGCTGGAAGCGGGCGGTGAACTCCACCAACAACGCACTGGGCATGGCAGTCGGAAAACTCTACGCGGCCAAATACTTCCCGCCGGAATCGAAGGCCAAGGTGCAGGCCATGGTTGGCGACCTGATCGCCGCATTCCGGGTCCGCATCGAAAAGCTCGACTGGATGGCGCCAGCCACCAAGAAGGAGGCGGAGCGCAAGCTTTCGACCCTCAAGGTGGGCGTCGGCTACCCCGACCACTGGATCGACTATTCGACGCTGAAGATCGTGCCCGGCGACGCGCTCGGCAACGCCCAGCGGGCCGAGCTCTTCGAGTACCGCCGCAACCTCGCCAAGTTCGGCAAGCCGGTGGACCGCGGCGAATGGGCGATGACGCCGCAGCTGGTCAACGCGGTGAATCTCCCGGTGCGCAATGCGCTGAACTTCCCGGCCGCGATCCTGCAGGCACCCTATTTCGATCCGCGCAATCCGGTGGCGATGAACCTGGGGGCGACCGGGGCCACCATCGGCCACGAGATCAGCCACAGCTTTGACGACCAGGGCGCCATGTTCAACGCCGACGGGGCGCTGAAGAACTGGTGGACACCCTCGGACCTCGCCCACTTCCAAGCTTCGGGCAAGGCGCTGGCCGAGCAATATTCCAAGTACCATCCGTTCCCGGACCTGGCGCTGAACGGCGAGCAGATCCTGTCGGAGAACATCGCCGATATCGCCGGGCTCAACGCCGCCTATGACGCCTATCGTTTGGCCAACGCAGGCAAGGAGGGCCCCGCCCAGCAGGGCTTCAGCGGCGACCAGCAGTTCTTCTTGGCCTTCTCGCAGAGCTGGCGGGAGACCCGGCGCGAGGCGGCCCTGCGCCAGGCGATCGTCACCGACGGCCACGCGCCGGAGGAGTACCGCGCCGACACGGTCCGCAACATGGACGCCTGGTACGCGGCCTTCGGCGCCAGGCTCGGCGAAAAGCTCTACCTGGCCCCCGCCGAGCGGGTGCGGATCTGGTGAGCTGGCGTCAGGCCGGGACCCCGGCCTTCGCCAGGTTGGCCTTGGGGATGACCGCGCGGAACGGAGCGGTCTTGCCCTTGTCGCGGGCCAGCTCGGCCCAGGCGAGCGCGAAGGCGCTTGGTGAGCGGGGCTCATTGGCGGCGGCCGCGAAGCGCACCGTGCGCGCCGCCAGCGCCGCGGAGAGCGGCGCCCAGAGTTCGAGGTCTTCCTCCGGCGGCTCCGCGCCGGGGTTAAGCCGCCTTGCGGCCGCCAAGACCGCGGGACTGGCGCTGCGCACCTCGACGTTCGCGCCGGCCGGCGCAGCCGTCACGGCCGCAACCAAGGCTGAGAGCGCGATACGCTCGGCTGCGACGCTGCGGTCCCCGCCCGCCGCCCCCAGCCGAGAACTGCCTTCGCTGAGGACATAGGCCCAGCCGCCGGCGCGGTGCGCCGCCTGGTGAGAGATTTCGATCCAGATCTGGATGTTGATGGACATGGGCGTGCCCTAGCACCTCAGGGCCGGTGAGGAACAGCCGCTCGCGCCCGCATCTCCGGGCAAGGATGTTGCGTTGCGCCCAGGTGGGGTAGTGATGAGCCCTTCGCACGGAGTCGGTTTCCCGATGATCCCCGCCGCCAAGACCACTGCGCCCGACACCCACGCGCCCGCCCCAGTGACCTCGGCCTTGGACCTGATCGGCCGCACACCGGTGCTGGAGCTGACCGGCATGTTCGATTGCGGTCCGTGCCGCCTCTTCACAAAGCTGGAGAGCGCCAATCCCGGCGGTTCGATCAAGGACCGTATCGCGCGCACCATGATCGAAGCCGCGGAAGCAGACGGCCGGCTGAAGCCCGGCGGCGTGATCATCGAGGCCACGGCGGGCAACACGGGCCTCGGCCTGGCCCAGGTGGGCATCCTGAAGGGCTACAAGCTGGTGCTGGTGGTGCCGGACAAGATGGCCCGCGAGAAGATCCAGCACCTGCGCGGCCTGGGCGTCGACGTCCGCATCACCCGCAGCGACGTGGGCAAGGGCCATCCGGACTACTATCAGGACATCGCCCAGCGGCTCGCCTCGGACATGCCGGGCGCGGTCTACATGAACCAGTTCTGCAACCCCGCGAACCCCAAGGCCCACGAGACCACCACCGGGCCGGAGCTGTTCGAACAGCTTGAGGGCGACGTGGACGCCATCGTCGTGGGCGTCGGCTCAGGCGGCACGCTCACCGGACTGGGCCACTATTTCCGGCGCGTCAGCCCCAAGACCGAAATGATCCTGGCCGACCCGGCCGGCTCGGTGCTCGAACCGCTGGTCAACCGCAACGAGAAGGTCGAGGCCGGCTCCTGGATCGTCGAGGGCATCGGCGAGGACTTCGTGCCCGACAACTGCGACCTGTCGCTGCTCAAGAAGGGCGCCGCCTATTCGGTGACCGACCGCGAGAGCGTCAACGCCGCCCGCGACCTGCTGTCGAGGGCCGGCGTCCTGGGCGGCTCGTCCAGCGGCACCCTGCTGGCGGCGGCGCTGCGCTACTGCCAGGCCCAGACGACGCCCAAGCGGGTGGCGACCTTCGTTTGCGACAGCGGCAACAAGTACCTGTCCAAGGTCTTCAACGACCATTGGCTGGCCGACCAGGGGCTTACGGACCGGCCGATCACTGGGGCGCTGCGCGACCTCGTCGCCCGCAACGCCCAGCAGGGCGGCGCGGAGACCGTGGGTCCCGACGATACGCTCGACACCGCCTACAAGCGCATGCGCACCGCCGACGTCAGCCAGCTGCCGGTGCTGGACGACGGCCGGCTGATCGGCCTGCTCGACGAGAGCGATCTGCTGGCCGCGGTCGAGGGCGGGCCCGATCGGTTCAGCGATCGCGTCGCCACCGCTATGGTGGCCAAGCTCAACACCCTGCAGGCGCACGAGCCTCTGGACGCGCTGATCCCCATCTTCGAACGCGATGAGGTGGCCATCGTGCTCGACGGGCGCGAGTTCCTGGGCCTGATCACCCGGGTCGACCTGATCAACCACCTGCGCCGCGCCTGACGCGGGCTGCGGCAAAACCGGAGATCCCATGACCGACGGTTCCAATCGGCTGGCGTTCGAGACGCGCGCCATCCATGCCGGCCAGCATCCGGATCCGTCGACCGGGGCGGTCATGGTCCCGATCTACGCCACCTCGACCTACGCCCAGGAAAGCCCCGGCGTGCACAAGGGCTTCGAATATTCCCGCAGCCACAATCCGACCCGCTTCGCCTTCGAACGCTGCGTGGCCGACCTGGAGAGCGGGGTGAAGGGCTACGCCTTCGCCTCCGGCCTGGCCGCCATCGCCACGATCCTCGACATGCTGGCGGCCGGCGACCACGTCATCGCCTCGTCCGACCTCTACGGCGGCAGTTTCCGTCTGTTCGACAAGGTGCGCTCCAAGTCGGCCGGCCTGACGTTCAGCTTCGTGGACCTGGCCGATGTGGCCGCTGTCGAGGCCGCCATCGGGCCCAAGACCCGGCTGATCTGGGTCGAGACGCCGACCAACCCCATGCTGCGACTGGCCGACCTCGATGCGCTCGCCGCGCTGGCCAAGCGGTGCGGCGTGATGATCGCCGCCGACAACACCTTCGCCAGTCCCTACTGCCAGCGGCCGCTGGAACACGGCTTCGATCTGGTGATGCACTCGACCACCAAGTACCTGAACGGCCACTCCGACGTGGTGGGCGGCATCGTTGTGGCGGGCGCCGAGGGCGAGGTCGCCGACCGGATGACCTTCCTGCAGAACGCCGTGGGCGCCGTGGCGGGCCCCTTCGACAGCTTCCTGGCCTTGCGCGGCGTGAAGACGCTCGCCCTGCGCATGGAGCGCCACTGCGCCAACGCCGCCGCCATCGCCGAACGCCTCGAAAAGCATCCGGCGGTGGAGAAGGTGATCTACCCCGGCCTCAAATCCCATCCGCAGCACGATCTCGCCAAGCGCCAGATGCATGGCTTCGGCGGCATGATCACCGTGATCCTCAAGGGCGATCTCGCCGCAGCCCGGCGGATGCTGGAGCGCACCGAGCTCTTCACCCTGGCCGAGAGCCTGGGCGGGGTCGAAAGCCTGATCGAGCATCCGGCGATCATGACCCACGCCTCGATCCCGCCGCACGTCCGCGAGGAGCTGGGCATCTCCGACGCCCTGGTCCGCCTCTCCGTCGGCGTCGAAAACGTCGGCGACCTGATCACCGACCTGGAGCGGGCGCTCAGCTGATCGCCGCCTCGATCGCCTCGCCCAGCTCGCGCCAGTCGTCGATGCGCGGGTGACGTTCGGAGCGTGGCGCCAGCGGGCGCAGGCGCAGGTCGGCCACGTGCTGAAAGGTCGCGGTCCGCGGCGAATGTTCGGCCACCGAGTCGAGGTTGGGGAGCAGGTCGTCGATGAAGGCGCTCTTGGCGTTGGTCTGGGCCACCAGGCCGGCGGTGATCGGGCCTTTGGGACCGCTCGACAGGATCAGCACCGGCGGCAGGCCGTGGCGTTTCAGCCATTCGCCGCGCAGGCGTTCGGCCTCGGCGGGGGCGTTGGAGAGGATCAGAAGCTCCGCCCGGGGTTTCAGCCTGCGCAACGCCGCCACCGCGCCGGGCGCCGGTTCGATCTCGCCGCAGCCGGTGCGGAAGAACTCGTCGAACAGTTTACGGCCCTCGACGATGTCCAGGTGCTCGCTGGCGCCCGGCTGGAACAGGTTCTGGAACAGGGCGAAGCGCTCGAACCGCAGCTCATAGCCCCGCTCGGCCACGAAGGCCCCGAAGCCCTTCATGAACAGACCCAGCACCTCGTCAACATCGACGATCACCAGCGGCCGGTCCCTCGCCAGGCCCAGGCTTTCCAGCGTCGGGACGCTCAACTTGGCGGAGGCCTCAGCCACCCGATCTCCTTAGGCTAACGAAGTTTAAGGATATCCATGGGATGTACAGGTGAGGGTGGGGAATTCCGCGCTGCGCGGCATCCACGAAAACAGAGCCGGGTCCTAAATGGCCAAGAAGGTCCTCATCGTCGAGGATAACGAGCTGAACATGAAGCTGTTTCATGATCTGCTCGACGCCCAGGGCTACGAGACGCTGCAGACCCGTGAGGGTCTCCAGGCGTTGGCGCTGGCCCGTGAGCATCGCCCCGACCTGATCCTAATGGATATCCAGCTGCCGGAGATCTCCGGCCTGGAGGTCACCAAGTGGCTGAAGGAAGACGAGGAGCTCGCCTGGATTCCGGTGGTGGCGGTCACCGCCTTCGCCATGAAGGGCGACGAGGAGCGGATCCGGGAGGGCGGCTGCGAGGCCTACATCTCAAAGCCCATCTCGGTCGTACATTTCCTTGAAACTATCCGTCGCCTGATGGGCTGACCCATGACTGCGCGTATCCTGGTGGTTGACGATATCGAGGCCAATGTTCGCCTGCTACAGGCGAAGCTCGAGGCCGAGTACTATGAGGTGCTGACCGCGCCGGACGGCCCGACCGCGCTGGCCATCGCCGCCTCCGAGAAGCCCGACATCGTCCTGCTGGACGTGATGATGCCCGGCATGGACGGCTTCACCGTCTGCCGGCGGCTGAAGGACGACGTCGAGACCCGCCATATCCCGGTGGTCCTTCTGACCGCGCTGGACGGGCGCGCCGACCGCGTGGCGGGGCTGGAGGCCGGCGCCGACGACTTCCTGACCAAGCCCATCGACGACGTCCTGCTGTTCGCCCGTGTGCGCAGCCTGACCCGGCTGAAGTCGGTGATTGACGAACTGCGCCAGCGCGAAGCCTCGGGCCGGCGCATGGGCGTGATCGCCGGCGTCGCTTCGCGACTCGGCGGGACGGGCGGGCGCATCCTTATCGTCGACGACCATGCCCGCCAGGCCGAACGGGTCTGCGCCGAGCTGGCGATCGAGCATCGCCCGGTGGTCGAGAGCAGCCCTGAGAACGCCCTGCTGGCCGCCCGCGGCCCCGTCGACCTGATCATCGTCAATACGGCGGCCAAGGGCTTCGACGGCCTGCGCTTCGCCGCGCAGATCCGTTCGGACGAGATCACCCGCAACATCCCGATCCTGGCCATCGTCGACTTCGACGAGCGTCCGCGGCTGGTGAAGGCGCTGGAAATCGGCGTCAACGACGTGCTGCCGCGGCCGATCGATCCGCAGGAGATGGCCGCGCGGGTGAAGACCCAGATCCGCCGCAAGCGCTACACCGATTACCTGCGCGAGAACCTCGACCTGTCGCTGGAGCTGGCGGTCACCGACCAGCTCACCGGCCTGCACAACCGCCGCTACATGGAAAGCCAGCTCGACGCCCTGGTGCGCCGCGCGGTGGTCGGCGGCGGCGATCCGGTGGCCCTGCTGGTCATCGACATCGACCACTTCAAGAAAATCAACGACAGCTTCGGTCACGGGGTCGGCGACGAGGTGCTGCGCGAGTTCGCCGTGCGCCTGGCCTCCAACGTGCGCGCCATCGATCTGCCGGTCCGCTTCGGCGGCGAGGAGTTCGTTGTGGTGATGCCGGAGACCGAACTGATGGATGCGCACCGGATCGCCGAGCGCATCCGCCTGCATGTGGCCGGCTCGCCCTTCCGGGTGCTGGATGGCGAGGAGCTGCTGACCGTCACCATCTCCATCGGCGTGGCCGCCAGCCTGCCCACCGACAACCAGGCCAAGCTGATCCGCCGCGCCGACGAGGCCATGTACGAGGCCAAGGCGCATGGCCGAAACCGCGTCATCGCCAAGGCGGCCTAGTAGGCGCCTGCCCAGGCCTTTGGATAGATCGTCTGCGTCAGGGCCAGTCGCGGCGTCTCCAGCACATTATCGGACAGACCGTGCAAGGCGTGCGGGTGCATCAGGAAGACGTCGCCCGGCTCGCCGGTGATCTCCTCGACCTGCAGCGGGACGCCGTTTGCGAGCGTCGGCAAGCCCATGAACCTGGCAATGCGGTCCTCGCCCTCGCTCGGCGGGGACATCAGGTCGGCGAACCAGGCGTGGTCGCGCACGAGGGCCTGGCGCACCTCCAGGGAGCTCATTCGGCCGCCGCGTCGCGCGGCGAGGGCCTCGACGACCCGATGCGAGCCGGTCGCCACCAGGGTGGCGCCGCCCTGCGGTCGGATCGGCGCAAGCAGAACAAACACGCGGCCCACCATGAGGCCGGGATGCCTGGGCTCGGGCGTCAGGTCGAGGTGCCAGATCTTGTGAGGCAGCACCCAGGGGCCGACCTTGGTCGGGAAAGCCACCAGCGGCAGGCCCCAGCCGCCGGGGTCGGTCCAGGCGTCGGCGCCGATCAGGCTGTCCACGACCGCCCGCAGTTCTGGCGTCGCCATGGCGTTGAACGCTCCGGTCTTCTGGAACGCCCCGAACTGCGCCGGCCGCTCCTTGCGCCAACTGGCCGGATCTCCCCGGCGGATGTCGTGCTTGCGCGCCAGCTCGCGCCAGAGCCGATCGGCCATGGCCTCGGCGGTGTCGCGCGCGATCAGGCCGTCAAGCCGCACGAGTCCATGCTCGTCGAAGCGGCGGCGCTGATCGGGCGATAGTCCCTGCAACTGGATGCCTCCCTGCGGGAGCGCCCGAAACGAAAAACGCCCGGGGCTGACCCGGGCGTTTTCGCTGCAAATCCGTGGAGTGCGATGGCTACTTGATCTTGCCTTCGCGGAATTCCACGTGTTTGCGCACGACCGGATCGTACTTCTTCATGACCAGCTTGTCGGTCTTGGTGCGGGCGTTCTTCTTGGTGACGTAGAAGAAGCCGGTGTCCGCCGAGGAGTTCAGGCGGATCTTGATGGAGGCGGGCTTCGCCATGGCATGTCCTTGGGCGGGGCCGGACGGCCATTCTTGAGGAAGGGGGCCGGCGGCGGGTGTTCGAAGAGCCGCGGAAAATACGAATCCGCGGCCTAAAGTCAATGGTGAGCTGACGCATCGCCTGTCGCGCTCACCATTGGTTCTTGCCGTCGACCACCACCACCGGCACGACCTGCAGGTCGAAATCGTCGAACAGATGGGCGCTGACGCCCACCTTGAGCTTGCTGAAGTCGGCCTGGCCGGTCGACCAGTCGGGCGACAGGCTGAAGGTCCCGCAGCCGCAGATCTGGCAATAGTGGTGCGCCACGGTCCTGGTCTGCCAGCGGTAGGTGGCGTCCTGGTCCGGCCCCAGGACGCGGAATTGGTCGGGCGTGTAGTAGGCCCACAGCACCCCGCGCTTCGAGCAGAAGGAGCAGGTGCAGCGGGTCACCGTCTCCGGCGCCGCATCGCATTCGAACTTTGTCGCCCCGCAGTGGCAGCTGCCCTGAATGGCCATGGCGTGTCTCCCTTTGACGCCTTCTTCCACGGCCATGCTGACAGCCGTGTGTCGGCAGTCAGGCCCTAGAGCCGATCGGGCCGCATGGCGCCCTGGCGAAAGCGCATGAAGGGCTTGGGTCGGCTGGGATCTTCCATCCGCAGGACAGCCTCCTTCAGCATCATGCGGGTGACGGTGGGCAGCGGCAGGGTCTGGGCCTCGTCGAAGTCGACCCAGGCGATCTCTTCCAGCTCGCCGCAGTCGGGCTGGCGGTCGAGGCTCATCAGCCGCCCGGCGTCGGCCAGCAGGAACCAGGTGTCGAAGCGCTTGCCGACGCTGGGCGGGGTGATGGCGCGGGCGATCACGTCCACGGCGGCGAGGTCGGCCAGCGCGCCCTGGGCGGTGAAATCGCGCCAGGGGCCGACGGCTGGGCGCACGGGCGAGGGCTGGGCCAGCAGCAGGCCCGTCTCCTCCCAGGTCTCACGCACGGCCGCGGCGGCGAGCGCGCGTCCGCGCCCGGCGGGCAGGTAGGCGTCGAACAGGGCGGCGACCTCGGGCTTCATTTCGGTGGCGGCCGGGGCGCGGTAGTCGGACCGGTCGATCCGCCCGCCGGGGAATACCCAGCGGTCCGGCATGAAGCTGTGGCCCGAATGCCGCTTGCCCATCAGCACGCGCGGCTTCTTGGCGTCGCGGCGGACGATCATCACCGTGGCGGCGTTCTTCGGGCGCACGGCGCGGGCGCCGGGGACCCGCGGCGGGCCCTCGGGCTTGCGGAAGACGGTCTCAGGTTCACTCATCAAACAACTGTATGGCCAGCGCCGGGGCGGAGGGAAGGGCGCCTTCGCGGAAGCCGGCCAGCCGCGCCATCATGCCACTGGGTGGGGGAAGACGATCATGAGCGACAGCGGCGACAGCAATGTCACCAAGTACGAAACGATCGACGAGCGGTTGCTGAACCGGGTGATCTTCTTCACCGACGCGGTCTTCGCCATCGTCATGACCCTGATGATCCTCGACCTCAGGCCGCCGACGTTCACGAGCCCGGCCGGCAATCAAGACGCGCTGCAGAGCATGGTCAGCCACTTCTTCGCGCTGATCATGAGTTTCCTGGTGATCGCGGTGTTCTGGATCGCACACCTGGCGACGACGCGGCGTCTGCGCCGTTTCGACTGGCTGACGGCGGTCGCCAACCTGGTCTTCATGTTCCCGGTCTGCCTGATCCCGTTCGCCACAGCCTGGTGGGGACGTGACCTCAACGCGCCGTTTCCCTGGGGGATGTACTGCGGGATCATGATGGCCAGCTCACTGGGAAACCTGGCCCTGGTCCTGGCCGTCACGCGGGACCGCGGCCGGCTGATGGGCGGCATCACCGGGCGCGAACGCCTCTACCGGGCCGCGCGCGCCATCAGCCCTGGGGTCGCCTTCGGCGCTGGCATGGTGCTGTTGTTCATTGGCCATCTGCACCTGTCACAGTTCAGCTTCGTGCTGATCCCGGTGCAGATCATCGTCTACGGCCGGCTCCTGAAGCCGAAGCCGAAGCCGGCCCAGGCCAGCCGCCTGGCCTAGCGCCGCGGCCCGCCCTTCTTGCCGGCGCGGATGTTCTTCGGCCGGCCTTGAGGCCCGCGCTTCGGGCCCCTGAAGCCGCCAGGCGGCTTGGGGCCGCCGCTTCCGGGACGATTGTCGCCGCGCGCCCGCATGCCGAGCCTCGGCCGCGGGGCCGTCGGATCCGGGGCGGCCGGCTCGCTGACCATGCCGAAGAGCAGGCCGCCGGTTATCGGGGTGGCTTCCACCAGCTTGACCGTCACCGGCATGCCCAGGGGCCAGCGCGCGCCGGTGCGTTCGCCCACCAGGGCGTGGGAGCGGTCGTCGTGGACGAAGTATTCGCCGCCGAGCTTCGACACCGGCACGAGGCCGTCCGCGCCGGTCTCGTCCAGCCGCACGAACAGGCCAAAGCGGGTGACGCCGGTGATCCGGCCGGGGAACTCCGCGCCGACGCGATCGGCCAGGAACGCGGCCACATAGCGGTCGGTGGCGTCGCGCTCGGCGGCCATGGCCCGGCGCTCGGCGAAGGTGATGCTCTCGGCGGTGTCCTTCATCTTCTGGATGTCGCGGTCCGAAAGACCGTCGGCGCCCAGACCCAGGGCTGAAATCAGCCCGCGGTGGACGATCAGGTCGGCGTAGCGGCGGATCGGCGAGGTGAAGTGGGCGTACTTGGCCAGGTTCAGGCCGAAGTGGCCGATGTTCTCCGTCGAATAGATCGCCTGCATCTGGGTGCGCAGGACCACCTCATTGACGATGTCGCCGTTGGGCGTGCCCCGCGTTTCGTCCAGCAGCTTGTTGAACCGGTCGGTGCGCGGCGCCTCGCCCTTCGACCAGGCGATGTCGAGCGTCTGCAGGAAGTCGACCAGGGCCTGGACCTTCTCGGCGCTCGGCGTGTCGTGGATGCGGTAGATCAGCGGTATGCGCTTGGCTTCCAGCGTCTCGGCGGCCGAGACGTTGGCCTGGATCATCATCTCCTCGATCAGCTTGTGGGCTTCGAGGCTGGCGCGCGGCGTGATCGAGGCGACCTCGCCCTCGCGATCGATGACGATGCGGCGCTCGGCGCTTTCGATGGCCAGGGGCGAGCGGATGTCGCGGCCCTTCTTCAGCACCGCGTAGGCCGCGTAGAGCGGCTGGATGATCGATTTGGCGATCGGGCCGGTCTTGTCGTCGGGCTGGCCGTCGGCGCAGGCCTGGGCCTGTTCGTAGGACAGCTTGGCGGCCGAGCGCATCAGGCCGCGGACGAACTTGTGGCTGCGTTTGCGGCCGTCGGCGCCGAAGACCATGCGCACGGCCATGCAGGCGCGGTTCTCGCCCTCACGCAGGCTGCAGAGGCCGTTGGACAGCACTTCCGGCAGCATGGGCTCCACGCGGTCGGGGAAATAGACGCTGTTGGCCTTCTCGCGCGCCGTCTCGTCGAGGGCCGAGTTGGGCCGCACATAGGCCGCGACATCGGCGATGGCCACCCAGACGATCCAGCCGCCGGGGTTCTTCGGGTCGTCGTCAGGCTGCGCATAGACGGCGTCGTCATGGTCGCGGGCGTCAGCCGGGTCGATGGTGATGAAGGGGACGTCGCGCAGGTCCTCGCGTCCGGCCAGGGTCGGTGGCTGGGCGGCCTCGGCCTCCGCCTCCGCGACGGGGGAGAAGCCGGTCGGGATGCCGTGCGCGTAGATCGCCAGCAGGGAGGCCGAGCGCGGCTCGTCCTCGCGTCCGATGACCTCCAGGAGCTTGCCGCGCTTGGGGCCGTAGCGGGTTTCCGCCGTGGTCGCCTGGGCCAGCACCAGGTCGCCGTCGCGCAGTTCCTGCGCCTGGGGATCGGTGAGCAGCAGGCTGTCCTTGGAGCGGCGGTCCACCGGCTCGACCCGCACCTCGCGGTGGCTCTTGCGGATGACGCCCAGGATGCGCTGGCCGCCGGCGCCGAGCGCCTTGATGAGCCGCGCCTCGTGTTCACCGTTCTCCAGCGTGACGAAGCGGACCAGCAGGCGGTCGCCGATGCCCGGCGCGGGGCCGGTGTCGTCCTTGCGGCTGGCGGCCAGGACCACCAGCGGGGCGTCCTCGCCCTTGGTCAGTTTGACGTAGAGTTCGCCGTCGGCGTCGCGCTCGATCACGTCGACGACGCCGACTTCGGGCAGGGCGCCCACCTCGGCGAAGCCGCGGCGGCCGCGCTTGGCCAAGGCGCCGTCCTCCTGCAGGGTCTGCAGCATCTGGCGCAGCGCCCGGCGCTCTTCGCCCTTCAGGCCGAAGACCTTGGCCAGCGTCGCCTTGTCGGTCTCGCCGCCTTCGCGGATGTATTTCAACAGGGTGTCGCGGTCGGGGATGCCCCGCGGCGGGCGAGGTGCGGATTTGGGAGTGGATTTGGCGGCCGTGGGGGCCGCAGCACCGCTGGCAGGCTTGCCGGCGCGGTTGTTCTGGAAACGTGAGCCCTTAGGGGCGCGAGTCTTAGGCATAAGGGGTGCTTAGCACCTTTCGTAGGTGGTCTTGAGGATTGGAATGGGGTGCGCGAACCCCTGCGCGGCTCTTGTTGATTTTCGGAGCAGGGCGGTCGTCGCGGCCGGTCGGCCAGCGATGCGCAGGGCGTATATAGGCGCTCGGGGTTAAGAATGCACCCCTGGCGTCGTCAGGCCTCGCTTAGGAACGCCGCCATGGCCGGGATCGCGGTACGGTCCTGGATCATGAACATGTGGCCGCCGTCGAAGAACGTCAGCTCCGCGCCCGGAATGCGGGCGGCCATCTTCTCCTGGGTGGCCGGGAGCGCGATGCCATCATAGCGGCCAGCGGCGATCAGGGTCGGGCAGGCGATCCCAGGCAACCGGTCCCAGGTGTCGTGATCCTTGCGGGCGGCCAACTGGCGGCGCGCGCCCATGACGTGGCCGGGCTCGTCGGCATAGGGGTCGGCCGCGCCCATGGCGACGAAGAGCCTGTGCTGGTCCGGATGCGCCGCCGCCCAGGGCTCGTCACGGCGCGTGTCGCTGATCGGGATCATGTGCCTGGCGCGTGCTTCGCCCGTCAGGTGCTCGATCTCGTGGAACGGGAAGGATGCGCCGCCGGCCCCGCCGGGCGAGGTGCAGGCCAGCACCAGGCGCTTCACCCGCATGGGATGCCGCAGCGCCAACTCCTGGGCCACCATCCCGCCGAACGAAGCGCCGATCACCAGGGCCTCGTTCCAGCCCTGGTCGGCCATCAGCGCCGCCGCGTCGTCGGCGTAGTCGGCCATGGAATAGGGGACGTCCGGCTTCTCGGTCTGGCCGAGCCCGCGCTGGTCGTAGGCCAGGAGGTCAAAGCTCTTCGCCAGCGGCCCGTCGAAGACGTTCGGCTTCATCCGCAGGTCACCGCCGGTGCCGGAGATGAACAGCAGGGGAGGGCCCGCTCCGGCGCGCTCGAAGTAGATGCGGACCCCGTTGGCCTGAGCGTAAGCCATCAAATCCCCCGAAAGAGGCTAGGCCGAGGCCGCCTTCTTCGCCGCCGGCTTCTTCTTGGCCGCTGTCTTCTTCGCCGGCGCCTTCTTGGCCGCCGCGGCCTTGGGCGCCGCCTTGGCCTTCGCCGCCCTGGCCGGCTTCTTCTTGCCGCTGGAGGGTTTGGCCGCGCGTTCGGCCAACAGCAGGACCGCCTGCTCCAGCGTCACGTTCTGCGGATCCGTGCCGCGGGGCACGTTGGCGTTGACGGCGCCGTGCTTGATGTAAGGGCCGTAGCGGCCGGACAGCACCTTGACCGGCGCGCCGTCCGCTGGATGGGCGCCCAGGTCCTTCAGCGCCGCCGTCTCGCCGCGTCCGGGCCGGCCGCCGGCGCGCTTCTGCGCCAGGAGGTCGACGGCGCGGTTCAGGCCCACCTCGAACACCTCGTCGGCGCCGGTCAGGTTGGCGTAGGTGCCGGCGTGCAGCACGAAGGGCCCGAAGCGGCCGATGCCGGCGAGGATCGGCTGGTTGTCCTCCGGGTGCAGCCCCACCTCGCGCGGCAGGCGCAGCAGGCGCAGGCCCTTTTCCAGGTCCATGTCGGGCGCCGACCAGCCCTTTGGCAGGCTGGACCGCTTGGGCTTCTCGCCCTCGCCAAGCTGGACGTAGGCGCCGAAGCGGCCGGACTTCAGGAAGACGGTCAGGCCGGTGTCAGGATCGACCCCCAGCTCGCGGTCGCCGGAGGGGCTGTCGCCGTCCTCGGCCTCAGATATCGGCCGGGTGTAGCGGCATTCGGGATAGTTCGAGCAGCCGACGAAAGGCCCAAAGCGGCTGGTCTTCAGGCTGAGCCGGCCGGCGTTGCAGGTCGGGCAGGTGCGCGGGTCGGAGCCATCGGTCTTCGGCGGATAGAGGAAGGTCGCGAGCGCGCCGTCCAACGCGTCCAGCACCTCGCGGGTCGAGACCTTCAGCACTTCCTCGGTCTTCGGATGGAAGTCGGTCCAGAACTCCCGAAGCAGCACCTTCCAGTCCAGCTCGCCGGCCGAGACCAGGTCGAGCTTCTCCTCCAGAGCGGCGGTGAAGTCGTACTCCACGTAGCGAAGGAAGAACTCCTCGAGGAAGATAGTGACCAGGCGGCCCTTGTCCTCCGGAATGAAGCGGTTCTTGTCCATCCGCACATATTCGCGGTCGCGCAGCACCGTAAGGACCGAGGCGTAGGTGGAGGGGCGCCCGATGCCGAGCTCCTCCATCTTCTTTACCAGGCTGGCTTCCGAATAGCGGGGCGGCGGCTCGGTGAAGTGCTGGTCGGCGCGGGCGGCCAGCGTCTTGGCGGCGGCGCCTTGCGTCACCTGCGGCAGCTTGGAGACAGCCTCTTCCTCAGGGTCGTCGCGGCCCTCCTCGTAGACGGCCAGATAGCCGTCGAAGAGCGTCACGTCGCCGGAGGCGCGCAGCGCCGTCTTCCCGTCGCTCGACTCCAGGTCGATGGTCGTGCGCTCGATTCGGGCGCTTTCCATCTGCGAGGCGATCATCCGCTTCCAGATCAGCTCGTAGAGCCGGCCGAGATCGGGATCGAGCCGGAGCTTGCCGGGGTTTCGCGCCAGGCTGGTCGGGCGGATCGCCTCGTGCGCCTCCTGGGCGTTCTTGGCCTTGGTGGAATAGATCCTGGGCTTGTCCGGCACGTAGTCGCGGCCATAGAGCCCGCCGATCACCGTCCGGGCCTCGTCCAGCGCCTCGGGCGCGGTCTGCACGCCGTCGGTCCGCATGTAGGTGATCAGGCCCACGGTCTCGCCGCCGATGTCGACCCCTTCATAGAGCCGCTGCGCCGCCTGCATGGTGCGCTGGGCGTTGAAGCCGAGCTTGCGCGAGGCTTCCTGCTGCAGGGTCGAGGTGGTGAAGGGCGGCGGCGGTGAGCGCTTGGCCGGGCGTTTTTCCACCGCGGAGATGGTCAGGGTCGCCGCCTTGACCGCGTCCCGGGCGGCGAAGGCCGAGGTCTCGTTGGCCAGGTCGAACTTGGTGAGGCGCTTGCCCTCGTGCTTGGTCAGACGCGCCAGGAACGGATCGCCGCCGGCTGAGACGTCGGCCTCCACGGTCCAGTATTCCTGGGTCCGGAACAGCTCGATCTCGATCTCGCGATCGACGACCAGGCGCAGCGCCACCGACTGCACGCGGCCGGCCGAGCGCGAGCCAGGCAGCTTGCGCCACAGCACGGGCGAGAGGGTGAAGCCCACCAGATAGTCCAGCGCGCGGCGGGCCAGGTAGGCGTCCACCAGTTCCATGTCGATGTCGCGGGGCGCCAGCATGGCCTCGGTGACCGCCGACTTGGTGATGGCGTTGAACACCACCCGCTGGACGATCTGGCCCTTGATGACCTTCTTCTTCTGCAAGACCTCCAGCACGTGCCAGGAAATCGCCTCGCCCTCGCGGTCGGGGTCGGTGGCCAGGATGATCTTGTCGGCGCCCTTGGCGGCCGCGATGATCTCGTTCAGCGGCTTGGTGGAGCGCGCGCCCACTTCCCAGGTCATGGCGAAGTCTTCGTCGGGGCGGACGGATCCGTCCTTCTCGACCAGATCGCGGACGTGCCCGACGCTCGCCAGGACCTTGTAGTCCGAGCCCAGGTACTTGTTGATGGTCTTGGCCTTGGCCGGGCTCTCGACGACGACGAGGTTCATGCGTGGGGGGTTCTGGCGTTCCGCTGCGGTCGGCCCAGCGTCCGGGCCGCCTAAAGGACGCGGAAAGTGGGGGCGGCGCCTAGGGGCTGTCAACGCCCCTTGCGAGGCCGGTCCGCTGAGCCCCCTAAAGGGGCTCCTTTTTTCGTGAGGCCGGTACGAATAGGCCGGCGCCCTTGCGGAGCGCCGGCCCGGCCGTCACGTCAGACGTGTGTCGGTTATTGGCCGGCGGGCGCCGGCGGGCGGCGCGGCATCTTCGACATGGCGTCCTTGCAGGGCGCGCTGATCTTGTCGGCGCTGTCGCGCAGGCACATCATCGCCTCGCGGCCAGTCTTGCCGTCGCAGAGGGTCTTCATGTCGGACGAGCAGGCTTGCATCATCGCTTGACGGGCGGCCTGCATTTCGGGCGAGGGGGCTTGGCCGCCGCCCGGCGGTTGGGCGATGGCGGCGCCGGCGACGGCCAGCGCGGCGAGGGTGACGGCGATCCTGAGCTTCATAGAGATAGTCTCCGACTTGGTTTTTGAGTCTTCATCCTAGACCCGGTCCCTACCCGTATTATTTCCGCGCCTTGCGGTGAGATTGCGGCGTTAGCCGACGAGGCCATGCCCCCGGCGACAGCCCACAACGCCCGGCCAACGCCAATTCCATCGGCTCCGCGATGACCGCGCCGCTCGGCCTCGAAGAGTTCACTCATGCTTTCGATGAGCCGCTCCTGTCGTCGCCGTCTTCGTCGGCCTAGCTTTCAAGCTTCGGGCCGCCGTTGTGACCGAGGTTGTCCGCTGGCGGTTGCGCCGTCTTGGATCCGCCAATGCGCGGCTCATCGCCCTTCAACAGGCGGCGGATGTTGGCCTCATGGCGGATGTAAACCAGCAGGGCCATGCCCGCGGCCAGGATCGTCACAGGCAGGGGTCGGTGGAACAGCAGCGCTGAATAGGCGACGCCAAGCGCCACGGCCGTGAGCGCCGCCAGGGAGGAGTAGCGGAACAGGGCCGCCATTGCGATCCAGGTTGCGCCCGCCAGGAGGCCGACCGGCCACGCCGCCGCGATCAGGGTTCCGAAGTAGGTCGCCACGCCCTTGCCGCCCTTGAAGCCGAGCCAGACCGGGAACAGGTGGCCCACGAAGGCTGCGCCGCCCGCCAGCGCGGTGAGCGTCGCCTGCGTTTCATCGCTGGCGCCGCGCGTCGCCAGCCAGGCCATGAGCACAGCCATCGCCCCCTTGCCGCCATCGCCCAGCAGGGTCAGCGCCGCCAGGCCACGCCGGCCGCTCCGCAGCACATTGGTCGCCCCAATGTTCCCAGAGCCGATGGCGCGCGGATCGCCGGCGCCGGCGGCCTTCATGACGATGACCCCGAAGGGGATCGAGCCCAGGAGGTAGCCGCCGACGACGGCGGCGGCGATCTGGATGGTCGTGAGGCCTTCGAACATAGACGCTCTCCCGAAGCCCGGGAGTCGTACCCCGGCTGCCTTGCCGGCGCCTAGACCTCGGCGGCGAAGGTCGCCTTCAGGGCCGCAATGGCCGCTTCGTTGCGGCGGTAGAAGGTCCACTGCTTGATCCGCTTGGGGATCACCAGTTCAGCCTGGGTCAGGACGCGCATGTGCTCGCTGAGCGTCGGCTGGCTGACCCCCAGTTTCTCGGCGATCAGCAGGCCACAGACCCCGTCGTCCACGAGGTCGCCGTCGACCTGCGGGCGGAAATGGGCGCGGGGATCCTTCAGCCACTCCAGGATCAGGAGACGGCGGTCGTTTCCGAGCGCCTTCAGGGCGTCGACGATAGGCATATTGCCAAATGGCTAAGTCCCAATACGATGCCCTCTGCTTAGAGGGAGCCGCGATCGTGGACAAGCCGAACGACCGCTACGACATCGACACCGAGGTGATGTTCGCCGCCGGCGAGCACATGGACGTGGCCGCCGCGGCCGCCGCCGTGCAGCCGTGGTGGAACCGTACGCTCACCGCCGTGAACGACGCCGTCGTCCGCCTGGGCGTCCTGGAGGGCGACTTTCACTGGCACAAGCATGACGGGGAAGACGAGTTCTTCTACGTCGTCGAGGGTCATCTGGACATCGAACTGGAGGACCGGATGGTCAGCCTGGCGCCGGGGCAGGGCGTCACCATCCCGCGCGGCGTCATGCACTTCCCCCACGCCCGGGGCCGCACGGTGGTGCTGATGGTTGAAAAATCCGGGGTGATTCCGACCGGCGACTGAACCCGTGTCGCCTTGCCGTAGCGTCGTGGCTTCCTTCGGCGCCCTGTCTTCGCCTATGTGACGTCTTAAGGCCGCGGCAGACGGTCGTCGGCGCGATGTTGCGCAGCATAGTAGAGGGTAGGATGCACTACGCGGAACTGAATCAGGCCTGGGCTGATCTCACGGCGCCGGGGGCGCCCTTCGAGGTCGGCGAGATCGAGGTGCGCGGCGCCAGATTGCACAGCTTCAAGAACGTGCCGCCCAGTGTCCGTGCGCTGTGGCTCTCCACGGCCGCCTTCGGGCCCCGCGACTACCTGGTCTATGGCGACGAGCGGATCACCTACGCCCAGGCGCACGCCCAAGTCGCCTCGATCGCCAACTGGATGCTGGGTGTAGGCGTGAAGCCGGGCGACCGGATCGCCATCGCCATGCGCAACTATCCGGAATGGATGCTGATCTACTGGGCCGCCGTCTGCCTGGGCGTCGCGGTGGTCGGCATGAACGCCTGGTGGACCTCCGCCGAGATGGCCTATGGCCTCAGCGACGCCAAGCCCAAGGTGCTGTTCGCCGACGGCGAGCGGATCGTGCGTCTGGCCGAGCAGCCAGCCATGCTGGGCGAGGCGGTGTTGGTGGCGGCGCGCGCCGAGACCCTGCCCGCGAACGCCGTGGCGTGGGCCGACGTGATCGCCTTCGGCGGCGATCTGCCGGCCGTCGAGGTCGATCCCGACGCTGACGCCTGCATCTTCTACACCTCCGGCACCACCGGCTTCCCGAAGGGCGCTCAGCTGACCCACCGGGGCTGCGTGACCAACCTGATGAACATGGTGTTCTCCGGCCAGGTGCAGAACCTGGCCACGGCCCGCGCCACCGGCGTGGCCATCGACCCGAATGCGCCGCCGCCGATCCCGGTGACCCTGATCACCACGCCGCTGTTCCACGTCACCGCCAACAACTGCGCGGCCTACGTGACCACCGCGGCGGGCGGCAAGATGGTGCTGATGTACCGGTGGGACGCCACGACGGCCCTGGAACTGATCGACCGCGAGCGGGTCAGCGCGGTCAGCGGCGTGCCGGTGATGTCGCGCGAGCTGGTCACCCATCCGGACTTCGCCAAGTACGACACCTCCAGCCTGCTCACCGTCGGCGGCGGCGGCGCCCAGCTGCAGCCGGATCTGGTCGCCAAGATCGACTCGACCGTCGCCACCGCCCGGCCCAACACCGGCTACGGCATGACCGAGACCTGCGGGATCATCACCGCGGTGGCTGGCGACTTCTTCGTCGACAAGCCGGCGAGCTGCGGACGCGCCATGCCCACCTTCGAGGTCAAGATCGTCGGCGACGACGGCGAGGCCTTGGGGCCGGGCCAGCCCGGCGAGCTGTGGGTCAAGGGCGCAGCGGTGATCAAGGGCTACATCAACCGCCCGGAAGCGACGGCGGAATCGATCACCGAGGGCTGGCTGCACACCGGCGACGTGGCCTACATCGACGAGGACCAGTTCATCTTCCTGGTCGACCGCAAGAAGGACATGGTCCTGCGCGGCGGCGAGAACATCTACTGCGCCGAGGTCGAGGCGGTGATCCACCAGCACGCGGGCGTCGCCGAATGCAGCGTTTTCGGCGTCCACGACGATCGGCTGGGCGAAGAAGTCGGCGCTGCGGTGGTCATGCGGCCAGGCCAGGCGGTGAGCGCCGCCGAACTGCGCGAGCACTGCGCGGCGATCATGGCCCGCCACAAGATCCCTCGCTACATCTGGATCCTCGACGCGCCCCTGCCGCGCAACGCCAGCGGCAAATTCCTCAAGCGCGAGCTTCGCGAAGGCTTGCAGACCACGGCGGCCCACTGACCGACCGGCCGCCGCTTCAGGGCATCGTCTCGATCCGCCGCACGGTCGAGACCGCCGCGCCCATGGGTGTGTTGTCCCGGGCGGCGAGGAGCGAGCGGCTGAGGTCGGGCGCGAAGACCGCCAGCGCGATGACGAAGCCGCAGGCGGTCCCGCCCAGCATCAGCTTCAGGGCGACGAAATAGGCCCGCAGGCGCGGCGCGCCCACGCGCACGTGAAACCACTGGCCCTCGGCGGCCAGATACCAGAGGCCGCCCGCCAGGCCGATCAGCGTCCCGCTGAGCTCCCAGGGCGGCTCCGGCACCCGCAGCATGTCGAAGCAGAGGGATGTCGTCAGCGCCAGCGGACCGGCCAGGTAGCACTGCAGGAAGAACGGCCGGCGCAGGGTCGTGCGGTCAACCGCGACGCCCTGGCGCACCAGCGTGCCGCGCGCCATCAGCAGCGGATAGAGGCTGAAGGTCACCGAACGGAAGATCAGCAGGCGCGCATCGGACGAGAAAATGTCCTTGGCCAGCGGCGAGCTGAACTTCCGCACGCCCAGGTGCATGCTGACTTCGAAGATATGGGCGATCAGCACGCACATCATCAGGAAGAGCGGCGGGCTGATCAGGTTGGTGAACTGCCGCTCCAGGCCTTCGCCCAGCTCGGCGTCCGCCTCGGCCGCAAGCGTCATCGGCCGCGTGATCACCCGCCAAAAGGTGCGCGGGAAGAACAGCAGCCAGGTCATCGCCTCGTAGAGGAATTCTTCCAGCGATCGGACGAGCTGCAGGATGTCCATCGACGCC
>NZ_SSMZ01000200.1 GCF_004799395.1 Phenylobacterium sp. | reverse complement strand
GCCGCCTGGTCCTGGTCGGCGTCTTGGACCTCGTGGGTCAGGTCGTCGCTCATCGCGGCCCCGCCTAGCGGGCGAGCTCCTTCATGGCCTTCTCCAGGCCCGCCAGCGTCAGCGGGAACATCCGCTCGCCGACCAGCTGCTTTAAGAGGCCCACCGAGGGGGTGTAGTCCCAATGCCGCTCGGCCGTCGGGTTCAGCCAGATCATGTGCTCGAAGATGCCCGCGACCCGGTCCATCCACACCGCGCCGGCCTCCTCGTTCCAGTGCTCCACCGAGCCGCCCGGATAGGTGATCTCATAGGGGCTCATGGTCGCGTCGCCCACGAAGATCACTTTGTAATCGTGGGGAAATTTGTGAAGAATGTCCCAGGTGTTCAGCTTCTCGGCGTGACGGCGCCGGTTGTCCTTCCACACGCTCTCATAGAGGCAGTTGTGGAAGTAGTAGAACTCCATGTTCTTGAACTCGGAGCGGGCGGCGCTGAACAGCTCCTCGCAGATCTTGATGTGGCTATCCATCGAGCCGCCGATGTCGAAGAAGATCAGGACGCTGATCTTGTTGCGGCGCTCGGCGCGCATCTGGATATCGAGGTAGCCCTTCTCGGCTGTGCCCTTGATGGTCCCGTTCATGTCGAGTTCGTCGGGATGGCCCTCGCGGACCCATTTGCGCAACCGCCGCAGGGCGACCTTGATGTTGCGTGTGCCGAGCTCGACCTGATCGTCGAGGTTCTTGTACTCGCGCTTGTCCCAGACCTTGATCGCCTTGCCGTGGCGGCCCTTGTCCTGGCCGATGCGCACGCCCTCGGGATGATAGCCGTTGGCGCCGAAGGGTGAGTTGTTGCCGCCCTGGCCGCGGCCCTTGCCTTCCTTCTCGTCGCTTTCGGCCTGTTCCTTGGCGCGCTTGGCCAAGGCCTCCATCAGCGCCTCGAAGCCGCCCATGGCCTCGATCTGGGCCTTCTCTTCTTCGGTGAGGAACTGGTCGGAGAGCTTCTTCAGCCACTCGGCGGGGATGTCGACGGCGACCTCGTCGCCCATCCGTTCCAGGCCCTTGAACACCTGGCCGAAGACCTGGTCGAACTTGTCGATGTTCTTCTCGTCCTTCACCAGCGCGGCGCGGGACAGGTAGTAGAAATCGTCGACGGAGCGGTCGATGACCTGCTTGTCCAGGCCCTCCATGAGCATCAGGTATTCCTTCAGCGTCACCGGCACCTTGGCCTGGCGAAGCTCGGTGAAGAAACGCATGAACATGCGGGGTTCTTTCGGGTGGCGAACGTCTGTTTGAACGCGGAGGATGCGGCGTCGGGTCCGCGATGTCCAGTTCCCTCGCCCCGAGCCGAAGCCCCGAGAGCCCGCCCGCTCGCGTCGATGGCGCGCGCCGGACCCCACACGGCCTGCCGCCGTCCTAGTTGACCTGTTTGTCGCCGGGTTTGCAGGGGCCCAGCCGGCGCGATACCGACACGATGTCGGTGTCGGGAACGGCGACCGACTGGCCATTGGCCGTCTTCATCATTCCGCCATGGCTGTGGGCCTTGCCGGTCACGGACTCAGGCCCGGTGACGGTGATGCTTCCGGTGGTCGTCATCAGGCTGCCGCCGACCGTGCATTGCATCGAATAGGAGGTGACCGGGCCGATGGTGGTGAAGTTGCTCACTTTGCAGTTTGCGCCGGGAAGCTTCGCCATCGAGCGGGAGACGTAGTTCTGATCGATGGTCTCGTCGGTGGTGTAGCAGATGAGGCGCGGCGGCCCGTTGTCGATGCTGGTCTGCCACTCGCCGGCTTGCCGCATCAACACGGCCCCCGCGGCGGACGAGGCCGCCGCAACAGCGACGACGGCGATCATCGGCGCGATGTATCTGAACATGACATGGACCTCCCAGCCTGAACCCAGGGCCTAACACTGTTCGGCCCCGCCGGGAATTTCCGCTGGGTTTCCGGACTTTTTCAATCCGAACGGTGGCGCACGTAGCCGGATTTCACCGGCTCGGCGATGGCGCCGACCGTGTCCTCGACCGGGATGTTCGGCATTTTCGGCTTGAGCCGTATAATCCCAGACCGACTGTGCGGAGAGGCGAACAATGGATCGGATCGACCTGAGCGCCCTCGACCACTTCGCGGCCATCGCGCGGCACGGCAATTTCCGGCGCGCTGCGGTGGAACGGGGCGTCTCGCCATCGACGCTGAGCCAGGCCGTGAGGGACCTGGAGGCCCGACTGGGCGTCCGTCTGCTGAACCGCACAACCCGCAGCGTGGCCCTGACCGACGCGGGCGCAACGCTGCTGGGCTCCCTTCAGCCGGCGCTGACGCAGATTTCGGCGGCCGTGGACGAGGCGCGCTCGGCGCAGGCTGCGCCGTCGGGCGCGCTCCGGATAAACGCCCCGGAGCCCGCGGTGGAACTGGTGCTGGCGCCGTTGGCCGCGGATTTCCTCGCCGCCTATCCGGCGGTGCGGCTTGAGGTCATCGCCGAGACGTCGATGGTGGACATTGTCGCCAAGGGCTTCGACGCCGGCGTGCGTTGGGAGGAAAGCCTGGCGCAGGACATGGTGGCCGTGCCGTTGGGCCCGCCGCAGCGCTTTGTCGTGGTCGCAACGCCGGCCGTTGTCGCGCGCTGGGGCGCGCCGGCCCATCCGCGCGACATGCTCGATCGGCCCTGCCTGCGCATCCGTTTTCCCAGCGGCGCTGAGCCGCCCTGGGAATTCGAGCGGGCCGGGGAGACGATCCGGGTTCCGGTCACCGGTCCGGTCACCGCCAACAGCGGCTCGCTGCTGTTGCGCGCGGCGCTCGATGGCGTCGGCTTCCTGCAGGTTTTCGATGGCACGGTGGTCGGGCACCTGGCGTCAGGCCGGCTGGTGGAGGTGCTGGCCGACTGGTCCGAGCCGTTTCCGGGGCCACGGCTCTACTATCCCAGCCGCCGCCATCCGCCGTCAGCCCTGCGGGCTTTCGTGACCTTCGTGCAGGAGCGGCGACGGCGGGAAGGGTGGTGACTATCGCTTGCCGAAGGCCCGCAGGAAGGTGCGCGTGGCCAGCGTCGCCTCGTCCTCGATCTGCTTTTGCGTAAGTTCGGGGATGGCGTTGCAGAGCCGGGCTTTGAAATAGCGGTTCTGCACGAGCCCCAAGAACTGGTGAGCGCATTCCAAGGGATCGTCGAGGTCGAGATCGCCCGCCGCGGCCATGCCCTCCAAGAGCTCGGCCACCCGTTCGGCGCCCTTGCGCGGCCCCGCCTCATAGAAGGTCTGACCGATCTCGGGAGACCGCTCGGCCTCCGCCGCGATCAGGCGGAAATTCCTGAGGTTGAAGTCGGTCAGCACGCGGGTCAGGTAGGCCCGGCCAATCCGGCGCAGGGTCTCCTGCGCGGTCTCGCCGGCGGACGGCGCGGCGAAGATTTCATCCTGCCAAAGGCAGCGCCGCTCGACATAGGCGATGAACAGTTCGTCCTTGCTTTTGAAGTAGTTGTAGAGCGTGCCCTTGGACCCGCCGAGGCGGGCGGCGATCACCGACATCGAGGCGTTGGCGAAGCCCTCTTCCAAGAAGACACTCTGCGCCACATCTAGGATCAGCTCGCGGCGTTGATCGCGGTCCAGTTTGGTTTTTGTCAGTTGCATCTTTTTTCCAACCGTACGGTATGGTCAGTCTTGACGCGCCACTGTGGCGCTCGCTATATCGTCCTCTGCAATATATGACCGTACTGTACGGTTAGACAAGAGTCGGCCGAATGATCCGCTACCGCACACTTCCCGCCCTGTTGCTCGCCGCAACCGCGCTGGGCGCCTGCGCCACCCTGCCGCCGCCGGCGCCGGCCAGGATCGCCAAGGCGCCGGCCAGCTACGCCACCGCCCAGTCCCTGGCCGGCCCTGCTGGGGAATGGCCGGGGGACGCCTGGTGGACGGCCTATGGCGATGCGCAGCTGAACGGTCTGATGACCGAAGCCCTCGCCGGCTCGCCGACCCTGGCGCTCGCCGAAGCCCGGATCCGCAAGGCGCAGTCGATCGCCGCCTCGCAGCGCGCCGCCAGCCTGCCGAACGTCGCCGGCGACGTCTCGGTGCAGCAGGCGAAGCAGAGCTACAACCTGGGCATCCCAGCGGAATTCGTGCCCCAGGGCTACAACTGGTATGGCCGGGCCGCGCTGGACTTCAACTGGGAGCTCGACTTCTGGGGCAAGAACCGCGCGGCAGTCTCGGCCGCGGTGTCCGACACCCAGGCCGCGCAGGCCGACGCCGCCGAGGCGCGGCTGATGCTTTCAACCAACGTCGCGGCCGCCTATGCCGACCTCGCCCGCCTCTATGCCGAACGCGACGTGGCCGCCCGCGCCCTGGAGGTGCAGAGCGAGACCTCCAAGCTGGTGACCGACCGCGTGACCAACGGTCTCGACACCCTGGCCGAGCAGCGCCAGGCCGAAGCCGACCCGCTGCAGTCGAAGGCCGACCTGGCCGCCATCGACGAGCAGATCGCGCTGACCCGCAACAGCCTGGCCGCGCTCGCGGGGGCCGGCCCCGACCGGGGCCTCAGCCTGGCCAGGCCGAGTGCGGCAGCCCTGAAACCCCTGGGTGTGCCAGCCGAGCTGGCCGCCAACCTCGTCGGCCGCCGGCCGGACGTTACTGCGGCGCGCTGGCGCGCCGAGGCCGCCGTCTCGCGCATCAAGGGCGCGCGGGCGGCCTTCTATCCCGACATCAACCTGGCCGGCTTCATCGGCGGCCAGGCGCTGCACCTGGACAAGGTGTTCGCCGCCGGCTCCGATATCGGCTCCCTGGGCCCCGCGATCAGCCTGCCGATCTTCGAGGGCGGCCGGCTGAAGGCCGGCCTGCGTGGCGCCGAGGCCGACCGCGACGCCGCGGTGGCCAGCTATGACGCCGCCGTCACCGAGGCCTTCCGCCAGGTGGCCGACGTGGTGGCCTCCAGCCGTGCGCTGCAGACGCAGATCGTCGACAGCCGGGCCTCGCTGGCCGCCAGCGAGGACGCCTTCCGCATCGCCACCCTGCGCTACAAGGGCGGGCTCGCCACTTATCCCACCGTCCTGCTCGCCGAGCAGGGCGTCCTGCGCCGCCGGCGCACCGTGGCCGACCTGGACGCCCGCGCCCTGGCGCTCGACGTGCAACTCGTCCGCGCGCTGGGCGGCGGCTACCACGCCGCGGCCTGATCCCTGTTCCCGCCAAACGACCCGACACGCCGTCTTCAAGGACCACCCCGATGTCCAATGCCGCCACCCTCGACAAGGCCCCCGCCGCCGGAAGCTTCGGCGTCTCCGCCCAGGTCAACGCCGCCAAGGCGCGCCGCCGGCGCCTGTTGATCTGGCTGGCCATCGCGGTGGTCGTGGGCGCCGTGATCTACGGCGTCTACGCATTGCTCTTCACGGGCAAGACGGTGACGACCGACAATGCCTACGTCGGCGCCGACGTGGCCCAGGTCACGCCGCTGATCTCCGGGCCGGTGTCCAAGGTGCTGGTGCGCGAGACCGACGCGGTGAAGGCTGGCCAGCCGCTGGTTCTGCTCGACGACGCCGACGCGAAGATCGCCGTGGCCCAGGCGCAGGCCGCCCTGGGCCAGGCCGAACGCAAGGTGCAGGGCTACGGCGCCAACGACACCGCGCTCGCCGGCCAGCTCAGCGCCCGTGACGCCGACATTGCCCGCGCCCGATCCGACCTCGACCGCGCCAAGACTGACCTCGACCGCCGCCAGGCGCTGTCGGCCTCGGGCGCCGTCTCCGGCGACGAACTGACCAACGCCAAGAACCGCTACGCCGAAGCCCAGTCCGCGCTCGCCCAGGCCCAGGCCAGCCGCGCCGCCGCCGTCGGCGCCCGGGAGGCCAATCACGTCCTGATCGCCGGCGTCAGTCTCGAGCAGAACCCCGAGGTGGCCGCCGCCCGCGCCCGCCTCGACGCCGCTCAGCTGATGCTGGAGCGCACCGTCCTGAAGGCGCCCGTCGACGGCATAGTCTCCAAGAAGCAGGTGGAGGTCGGCCAGCAGGTCGCCGTCGGCGCGCCGCTGATGGCCGTGGTCCCGGCCGGCGAGGCCTATGTCGACGCCAACTTCAAGGAGGTGCAGCTGAAGAAGGTGCATCCCGGCCAGCCGGTGATCCTGACCTCCGACCTCTATGGCTCTGGCGTGAAGTTCCACGGCCGGGTGCGCGGCCTCTCGGGCGGCACCGGCGCGGCCTTCTCCCTGATCCCGGCGCAGAACGCGTCGGGCAACTGGATCAAGGTGGTGCAGCGGCTGCCGGTCCGAATTGACCTCAACCGGAAGGAACTGGCGGAGCACCCCTTGCGGATCGGCCTCTCGATGAAGGCCGCTGTCGACATCTCCGGCGCGAACTAGGCCTCAAGGTTCAGGAAGGCGACGGTCATGGCCGACGACGCACAATCCGCCAAGCCGGCCGCGGGCGCCGCGCCGTTGCGCGGGCCCGTCCTACCAGCGGCGATGACCGGCTCGCTGCTGGGAATAACCGCCATCGCGCTGGCGCTCGGCACCTTCATGCAGGTGCTGGACTCGACCATCGCCAACGTCTCGATCCCGACGATCAGCGGCAACCTCGGCGTCTCCACCAGCCAGGGGACCTGGGTGATCACCTCGTTCGCCGTATCCAACGGCGTCTCCGTGCCGCTGACCGGCTGGCTGATGATGCGCTACGGGGTCGTGAAGACCTTCGTGGGCTCGGTGGTGCTGTTCACCATCGCCTCGTTCCTTTGCGGGGTGTCCTGGAACCTGCCGTCGCTGATCATCTGCCGGGTGCTGCAGGGTGCGGTCTCCGGGCCGATGATCCCGGGCTCCCAGGCGCTCCTGATCATGATCTTCCCGGCGGCCCAGAGGGGGACCGCGCTCGCCATCTGGTCGATGACCACCCTGGTGGCGCCGATCTGCGGCCCGATCCTGGGCGGCTATATCTCCGACAACATCTCCTGGCCGTGGATCTTCCTGATCAACGTGCCGGTCGGGATCGTCTGCGCCGTCGTCTGCTGGCGCAACATGCTGAGCCGTGAGACCCCGACCCGCGTCGTGCCCATCGACCGCACCGGCTTCTTCCTGCTGTTGACCTGGGTGGGCGCGCTGCAGGTCATGCTCGACACCGGCAAGGACGCCGACTGGTTCAATTCGCCGGCGATCATCGTCGAGGTGATCATCGCCATCATCGGCTTCATCGCCTGGCTGATCTGGGAGCTCAACGAGCAGAACCCGATCGTCGACCTCAGCCTGATGAAGTCGAGCAACTTCGTCATCGCCACGGTGGTCTCCTGCCTGGGCTACGCCATGTTCTTCGGCGCGAACCTGTTGCAGCCGCTCTGGCTGCAGACGCGGATGGGCTACATCGCCACCTGGGCGGGTCTGGTCGCGGCCCCCTCGGGCGTGGTGGCGGTGTTCCTGACGCCCTTCGCCGCGCGCTTGATGAACCGGCTGGACGCCCGCTGGACCGCCAGCCTCTCGCTGCTGGCCTTCGCCGCGTCCTTCTATCTGCGCTCGCGCTACACCACCGACGTGGGCTTCGCCGCCCTCGTCGTGCCGATGCTGGTGCAGGGCGTGGCCATGAGCACCTTCTTCGTCTCGATGGTGACGCTCACCCTGAACGGCGTGCCGGGACAGCAGGTGCCGCAGGCGTCCGGCCTTTACAACTTCGCGCGGATCACCGCCGGCAGCTTCGCGGCCTCGCTGGTCTCCACCGTGTGGGAGCAAACCGCCACCCTGCACCAGAGCCGCCTCTCGGAAGCCATGGGCGCGCAGGACCCGGCGTTCGTCGCTGCGATCGGCAGGCTGCAGTCCTTGGGCATGACGGCGCAGCAGGCGGTGGGCGCGGTCGCCAATCAGGTGGTCAGCCAGGCCTATCTGCTGGCTACGGACGACATCTTCCGCATCGCCTCAGGGCTGATGATCGTGCTGATCCCCTGCGTATGGCTGACCAAGAAGGCGCTCGGCGCCGGCGCCGGCCACGCGGCGGCGGACTAGATCCCATAGGGGCGCGTCAGGGTCTAGGCGCAGCGCTCCAGCGCCTTCAGCTTGCGCCAGACGGTCATGCGCGATACGCCGAGGCGCCTGGCGATCTCCACCGGACCGACCCCGGCGCGTTGCAGGTCACGGATTTCCTGCGCCGCGGCGGCGCGCCTTGGCTTCGCGGCAGTCAGCGGCTCCAGCGCCGCGACCGCCTCAAGCGCCGCGCGCAGCGCTGGCCCGCCCGGGCCGCGGCTGGACAGGGCGGGGTCGAGCACCTGCAGGGCCGCGCCACGCTCTTCGAGCCGTTGCAACACCTGCAGCATGGCGAGCCCGCTGTCGCCCAGCTGATCCAGCCGGGCCACCACCAACTCGTCGCCAGCGCCCAGGTCGTCAAGGATGGCGTTCAGCACCGGATCGCCGCCGCGACCAGCCAGACTCTCGGTGCGCACCGCCTGGCAGCCGAGCGCGCCCAGCCGCGCGGCCTCCGCCGCAAGATCGCCTCCGAACTCGGCGGGCCTCAGCCGCAGATAGCCGATCCTGAGCATGTCCCCGCCGCGCCTGGCCTCCGAAGCGAGACCGGCCGACAGGGTCCCAAAAGCAGAGCTTCAGGCCAAGCGCTGATTGGTTAAATCTCCGCAATATTCAACCGCTTACGGGGCTGAATCAGGCGATATTGTGTTCGTTTGACGCCGAATTCGCGGTCGGAGCGGCAAGGTCCGCCCCGTGTCGCCTGAGAATGTATTCGTGGTCGACTGTATCGCCCACGGCGAAGCCGTATTCGCCGACCTTCTCGAAGCCGTGGCGGCCATAGAACCGCTGGGCGCCGTGGTTCTCCGACCAGACGCCGAGCCAGACGGCGCGGGGGCCCGTGGCCTGAAGCCAGGCCATGGTCTCGGCGAACAGGCGCGCGCCCAGGCCGCCGTTCTGCCAGGCCGTCTTCAGATAGATGCGCTTCAGCTCGCCGCAGGCCGGCGTCACCTCGGGATGCGGCAGGCCGCAGGGGCCGGCGAGCGCATAACCCACCACCGCGTCGCCCGCCTCGACGATCCATGAGGCCTTGGCCGGGTGGGCGAGGTCGGCGCGGGTGCGATCCAGGTTGTAGGCCTCCGCCAGGAAGGTCTGCAGGTCGCTTGGCGGGTAAAGATGGCCGAAGGTCTCGACGAAGGTCTCGGCGCCGATGGCGGACAGGGCTTCGGCGTCGGCGGCGCTGGCGCGTCGGATCGAAGGTTCAGGCATCGGCGGTCGTGGAATCTACGCTAGGATGGGGCATGACTGTCGCGCTCTACACCCATCTGGATATGCTCGACCACCGTCCGGGCGACCGCCACCCCGAACGGCCCGAGCGGCTGGCGGCGGTGACCGCCGCCCTGGCCGACAGCGACCTGCGGCTCGCGCCCCACGACGCGCCGCTGGTTGCAGACGCCGATCTGGCCGCCGTCCATGGCCAAGCCTATCTGGACGCCATCTTCGCCGCCCGTCCGGGCGAGCGGCCGCTGAAGCTCGACGAGGACACCTTCATGTCGGCCGGCAGCCTGAGCGCCGCGCGCCGCGCGGCCGGGGCCGTGGTCGCCGCCGTGCGCGACGTGGCCGCCGGGGAGACCCAGCGTGCGTTCTGCGCCGTGCGCCCGCCGGGCCACCACGCCGAGCCGGGTCTGCCCATGGGGTTCTGCATCTTCTCCAACGTGGCGGTGGCCGCACGCGCCGCCCAGGCCGCCGGCCTGAACAAGGTCGCCGTCGTCGATTTCGACGTCCACCACGGCAACGGCACCCAGGCCGCCATCAATGGCCGCGACGGCCTGTTCCTCGCCTCGATCCAGCAGTGGCCGATGTGGCCGGGCACCGGACATCCGGATGAGCCGGTCTCGGCCAATATCGCCAACGCCGTCTCGCCGGAGGGCGCGCCGCGCGAGGTCTGGCGCAGGGCCTTCGAGAGCCTGATGCCGCGCGTCGACGCCTTCGCTCCGGACCTGATCATCGTCTCCGCCGGCTTCGACGCCCATGTGCGCGATCCGCTGGGCGGCGGCGGCCAGGCGCTGGAGGCGGAGGACTTCGCCTGGGCCACGCGGGCGATCTCCGACGTGGCCAACCGCCACGCCAAGGGCCGGGTTGTGTCCTCGCTTGAGGGCGGCTACGACCTGCAGGCTCTGGGCTCGTCGGCGCTCGCGCACGTACGCGCCCTTGCCGAGGGATAGGCCCATCTTGGGGGTTAGGGACCGACGGGTGAGGGGCTGTTCGCCAGCGGTTCGGATGGGCTGGCCCGCGCTTTGACCGGGGAGACTCCCGATCCGCCGAAGTCCGGTGCGCCCCCCAAGGGCGTCATCACGCTGGCGCGCCACGGCGAGCCGGCGCTGTCGCGCAGGGTGAAGCTGTCGGCGACGGAATACCGCGAGTTCTGGGCCCGCTACGAGATCATGGGCCTGCTTCCCGGCCAGACGCCGCCACCGGGCTTGAGCGGCTATGTCGACCGCTGCGACGTCCTGATCTCGTCGACCCGCCTGCGGGCCATCGAGAGCGCGCAGCTGGTGGGACGGGGCCGGGACTTCACGCCGGACGTGCTGCTGGTCGAGGCGCCATTGCCGCCGCCCAACTGGCCGGACTGGATCCGTCTGTCGCCGCGGCTGTGGGGCTTCTTCGCGCGGTTCTGGTGGTGGTTCTTCAACCACCACGAGGGCCAGGAGACGCGCGCCCAGGCCGAGGGGCGCGCCGACCGGGCCGCGGCCCGCCTCGATGAGCTGGCGCGGAGCGGCCAGAACGTCGTCGTCCTGGCCCACGGCTTCTTCAATATGATGATCACCCGCTCCCTGCGCCGCCTCGGATGGCGTCAGACCGTGCGCGAGGGCTACAAATACTGGTCGACGCGGCGCTTCGAGCGGTTCTAGGAAGGCGCCATGTCCGAACCTGCCGACATCGCCACCCTCAGCTTCGAACAGGCCCTGGCCGAGCTCGAGCAGATCGTCGCACGGCTGGAGAGCGGCCAGGCGCCGCTGGAGGCCTCGATCGCCATGTATGAACGGGGTGCGGCGCTCAAGGCCCATTGCGAGACCCGGCTTGAGGCTGCGCGTCTGCGCGTGGAGAAGATCGTCGTGGGCGCAGGCGGAGCGCCGGGAGTCGAACCCGCTGAGTTCAGCTGATGGGCCAATCCCTCGCCCAGCGCGTGGCCGAGGCGGCCGACCTGGTGACGGTGGCGCTCGATGAGCTGCTGCCGCGCGCCGAAGGCCCGGAGGCTCAACTCACCGAGGCCATGCGCTACTCGGCGCTCGGGCCCGGCAAGCGTCTGCGGGCCTATTTCGCCATCGAGACCAGCAAGATGTTCGACGTGGCGGAGCGTTCGGCTTTGCGCGCGGCCTGCGCGCTGGAGTGCATCCACGCCTACAGCCTGATCCACGACGACCTGCCCAGCATGGACGACGACGACATGCGCCGCGGCCGGCCCAGCCTGCACAAGGCTTATGATGAAGCGACCGCCATCCTGGCTGGCGATGCGCTGCAGACCGCGGCCTTCGAGATCCTGGCCCACCCCGACACGCATCCGGACGGGTCGGTTCGCGCCGAGCTGGTCATGCGACTCGCCCAGGCGTCGGGCGCCAAGGGCATGGCCGGCGGCCAGATGATCGACATCCTTGGGGTGCGCGATGACCTGGGCGGCGTGGCGCGGATGCAACGGTTGAAGACCGGCGCGCTGATCGCCTGCGCCTTCGAGCTGCCGCTGGTGCTGGCGCGGGCCAAGGATTCGGAGCGCCACGCCCTGATGGCCTTCGCTCACGACCTCGGCCTGGCCTACCAGATCGTCGACGACCTGCTGGACGCCGAGGGCGACGCGGAGACGCTCGGCAAGGCGGTGGGCAAGGACGCGGGCAAGGGTAAGGCCAACTTCGTCACCCTGCTCGGCGTCGCGGCGTCGCGCGAGCGTCTGACCCTGCTCACTGACCAGACAAAGGCGCATCTGGAGTCCTTTGGCGTAGCGGCCGATTTCCTGCGGGCGAGCGTCGATTTCGTGTTAGAGCGCCGAAACTAGTTCCCGTCCGCGGTCCGCTTTGCCCATGCCCTCCACGCCTCTGCTCGACACCGTCAAATCGCCCGCCGACACGCGGGGACTATCGATCGCCGAGCTCAGACAACTGGCCGATGAACTGCGGGTCGAGACCATCGACGCGGTCTCGCAGACGGGCGGTCACCTGGGCGCGGGCCTGGGTGTGGTCGAACTCACCGTGGCCCTGCACCATGTCTATGAGACGCCCAAGGACATCCTGATCTGGGACGTCGGGCACCAGGCCTATCCGCACAAGATCCTCACCGGCCGGCGCGACCGCATCCGCACCCTGCGCCAGGGCGGCGGCCTGTCCGGCTTCACCAAGCGCGCGGAAAGTCCCTACGACCCGTTCGGCGCCGCGCACGCGGCGACCTCGATTTCAGCGGCGCTCGGCTTTGCGGCGGCCCGCGACCGGAAAGGCGAGGACAACCGCGTCGTGGCCGTGATCGGCGACGGCTCGATGAGCGCCGGCATGGCTTATGAGGCGATGAACCAGGCCTGCGAGACCACCCAGCAGCTGACCGTCATCCTCAACGACAACGACATGTCGATCGCCCCGCCGGTGGGGGGGATGAGCGCCTACATGGCCCGTCTGGTCTCCGGCGGCGGCTATCAGTCGCTGCGCAAGGTCGGCAAGACCGTGGCCAAAGCCCTGCCAAGACCCATGCGCGAGGCCGCCCGCAAGGCCGAGGAATACGCCCGCGGCATGGTGACCGGCGGCACCCTCTTTGAAGAGCTGGGCTTCTACTACGTGGGCCCGATCGACGGCCACGACATGGACGCCCTGGTCCACGTGCTGAAGAACGCCCGCGATATCACCGACCGTCCGGTCCTGGTCCACGTGGTCACCCAGAAGGGCAAGGGCTACGCGCCGGCAGAGAGCTCGGCCGACAAGCTGCATGCCGTGGTCAAGTTCGACGTGGTGACCGGCCAGCAAGCCAAGGCCCAGGCGACCGCGCCGAGCTACACGAAGGTCTTCGCCCAGGAGCTGATCAAGCGCGCCGAGATCGACCCGAAGATCGTGGCGATCACCGCGGCCATGCCCTCCGGCACCGGCCTCGACCTCTTCCAGCAGCGCTTCCCGGAGCGGACCTACGACGTCGGCATCGCCGAGCAGCACGCGGTGACCTTCGCCGCGGGCATGGCCGCCGACGGCATGAAACCGTTCGCGACGATCTATTCGACGTTCCTGCAGCGCGGCTACGACCAGGTGGTCCACGACGTGGCGATCCAGCGCCTGCCGGTGCGCTTCGCCATGGACCGCGCGGGGCTGGTGGGCGCCGACGGGCCAACGCACGCCGGGTCCTTCGACATCGGTTTCATGGGCGCGCTGCCGGGCATGGTGCTGATGGGCCCGGCCGACGAGGCCGAGCTGGCCCGCGCCGTGGCCACGGCGGTCGAGATCGACGACCGCCCGTCGGCCTTCCGTTATCCGCGCGGCGAGGGCACCGGCGTCGAAATCCCGGCGCTGGCCGAACCCTATGAGATCGGCAAGGGCCGCATCCTGCGCGAGGGGACTGCGGTGGCCATCCTGTCGTTTGGCACGCGGCTGGCCGAAGCCCTGAAGGCCGCCGACATGCTGGCCGCGCGGGGCCTCTCCGCGACCGTGGCCGACGCCCGCTTCGCAAAGCCCCTCGATGTCCAGCTGCTGCTGCGGCTGGCCCGCGAGCACGAGGCGCTGATCACGGTGGAAGAGGGCGCGGTGGGCGGCTTCGGCGCCTTCGTCCTGCAGACATTGGCCGAGCACGGCGCGCTCGACCGTGGCTTGAAGGTTCGCCCCCTGGTTCTGCCCGACATCTTCCAGGACCAGGACAAGCCCGAGGTCATGTACGCCCAGGCTGGCCTCGACGCCGAGGGCATCGTCCGCGCGGCGCTGGGGGCTCTGGGCATGGACAACGCCATCGCCAAGGGCTGGCGCGCTTAGGGCTTCGCCTTCTCGCGCTCGGCTCGCATCGTCCCGCCATCGACGCCGGCCAAGGTCGCGCCCGTCGCATCGAAGGTGATGTTGGCGTCCACGGTCGGCGTGAAGAAGCGATCGGGGCCGTTCTGCAGCAGACCGATCGGCGGAAATCCTGCCACGTGGCCGTACAGGCCCCCCTCCTTGTCGGTTGTGATCGAGAACGGCCGACCATCGGGCAGGCGATAGTCGCCGACGTATTTCGCCATGGTCGCGTCGGGCAGCCTGGCCTGGTAGGCGCCGAGCGGCGCGCCCGGCGGCAGCACATGCGGGAAGCCGTCCGTCACCAGCCGCGGGTAGTAGGAGAGGTGGGTCTCGCTCTTGTAGATTTGGGCCTTCAGGATCACGCCCGGCTGGCCTTTCAGCGCCTTCAGCAGGCCATTGTAGCCGTCGGTCATGGTGGATCCGCCGCCCGGCTTGCCCGCGCCCTCCTTCTCGCCGACGGTCAGGTAGACGCGCTGGCCGTGGGCCTTGGGCGCGGCGGCGGCCACGCGGGCGATCAGGGCCGGGTCGGCCCAGGCCGAGGCGCTGCCGATGATGTAGCCGTAGAAGGCGTCCGGCTTGTCGGCGAAGACGTTGGCGGCGAACAGGCCTCCGAACGAGTGGCCGAACAGCACCGAGCGCGCCGGATCGGCGGGGAATTTCGCCTCGATGAACGGCTTCAGGTCCTCCAGCAGGAAGGCCTCGAAGGCCGCGCCGCCGCCGCCGTAAGTCGCGCCGTGGTCGGTTACCTTGTTGTGCAGCAGGTCGGTGTTGCGGAACAGCGCCTGCCCCGGCAGGTAGCCGACGCTGACGATGATCGCCGGCTCCATCGCCCCGGTGTTGCTGAGCACCACGCCCTGCGGACCTGCCAGGCCATAGCCGCTATCCAGGGCATAGATGGCCGGCAGCTTCTGTCCCGGCAGGAAGGCGATCGCCCCAGGCGTGTTCACCGTCACCGTGAAATCGCGGCCGATCCGGTCGGAATGCAGCACGAAGCGGCTGTAGCCGGGCTGCACCGGCGGATTGTCAGAGACGACCTTCAGCGGCTCGGCGCGCGCCGGCGCGCCGAGCGCCAGGGTGAGTCCAACAAGCACGAACGCAGCAAAGCTCCAGCGCATCTCTGCAGTCCCCCGACCCGTCCTGGGCCACAGGAAACTATGCCGGTACTCCAAGCTGTCAAACGCGCGGCCCTACGGCCGGCAGGCCGCGATGAAGTCGTGGGCCTGCGCGAAGCTGTTCGGCAGGATCATCCGCCTCCTACCCAGAACAACCGCCAGTTCGCCCGTGTCGGCCACCCGCGCCAGCACCGGATCGTCGGCGCGGAGCTGGAACTGGATGTCTAGGGCGCCGAGGCTTTCATCGTCTCCGCGCCCCGCGCCCTCGTAGCGCTTCCAGAGTTTCCCGGAATGCAGCTCCACGACGGCCGGATCGCCCTGCCGCCCGACGATCATCAGGCGTACCTCGCCCGAGTGCGGCTGGCATAGGGCCATCAGGTGAAGGTGGTCCGTATCGGGGACCCCCAGGACGAGCTTGGCGCCCTCCTGGCGGTCCTCGCTGAAGAACCAGGACATGCGTTCGCGGTGCGTGGCGCAGCCGCCGAGCGCGACCGTGAGCGCGACCGCGACCGCGAGCCATGCCATTGAGCCGCGCATCGGTTGGATCTCCAGCGCCTTAGAAGGGCCAGAACTTCTCGAACAGCGACTGGCCGGCCGGGGTCTTCTGGACGCGGGCGATGTCGCCGCGGCCGCCGTAGTTGATCCGCGCCTCGGCGATCTGGGTGTGCAGGATGGTGTTGTTGGCGGAGATGTCCTCCGGCCGCACGATGCCGGCGACGGTCAGCTGGCGCACGTCGGTGTTGGTCTTCACTTCCTGGGTGCCCTGGATCACCAGGTTGCCGTTGGGCAGCACCGCGGAGACCACCGCAGCGATGGTCAGGCTGATCTGCTCCTGACGATTCACCGCGCCGACGCCATCGTTGCTGGTCTTCGAGTTGGTCGAGATCGCGGTGGCCGGATTGAAGGCGCTGGGCAGAATTTTCCCCAGCGTCGATTCCAGGCCCAGCAGGTTCGGGATGCCGGCGGTGGTGCTCGAGGTGCGCCCGGCGGTCGTCTCGTTGCTGGTCTTGGCGGAGTCGTTGATGTTGATCAGCACGGTGAGGATGTCGCCGACCTTGGCCGCGCGCTGGTCGTTGAAGAAGGTCCGCGCGCCATTCCGCCACAGGGAGTTGGCGGTCGCCGGAACCGGGGCGTTGGCCTGGGCGATGATTTTCTGATCCAGCGGCGCCAGAGCGGCGGGATAACCCACCGGGGCCAGTTCGGGGCCCTTCACGGCCTCCTTGATGCTGGAACAGGCGCCCAGGGGGGCGAGCACGAGCAGGGCGGCGGCGGTGGCGAAACGGGTGCGCATGGAGCGGATTCCTCTTAACGGGCGGCGTAGCGGAGTGAGCGGGCGGTCTTGATGTCCTGGGCGGCCGGGCCCACCACGGCCTGGCCGGGTCCGGTCACCATCGCCTGGAGCGTCTTCTTGGACTGGGGGTTGAGCACGGGCAGGGACTCGCCGACGCCGGCGGTCGCCAGCGCCTTGCCCTCGAGCGAGAGCGAGATGCCGTCGGCCTCGAAGGTGACGGTGATGACGTCGCCAGCCTTGATGACGGCGGCGGCCCCTATGTCGCGGGCCAGCACCACGGCGCCGGAGCGGACCGGCCGCTTGGCGACCTGGCCGATGACGGACGCGGCGTCGGAGGGGCTGTCCGCGGCGGCGGCGGCGACCTTGACCCAGGCCAGGTCGGTGGGCTGCACGATTTCGCCGGCGTTCAGGCTGCGGGTGTAGGTCAGGACCTCGACATTGCCGCGCACGACGCTGGTGGGGCCGTCGGAGCGGCCCAGGCCCGAGGGGCTGGAGCTGCTGGAGCTGCTGGAGACGCCGGCGTGCACTACGATCTTGCGCAGGCCGCCCGGATTGTCCCACTCGAGACCCGCGCGGCGGGCGGCGGCCTGGACGGCGACTGCATCGAGCACAACCGTCTGGCCGTTGCGTTGGGCCACGCCGATCCGGGCGGCGGCGCCGGCGCCTTCGAACAGGTCGCCCAGGGTGACGGTGGCGTCGCTGCTGGCGGTGTCGGCCCGCAGGCTGACAGCCTGGCCGGCGAAGGCCGGGCCGGCCAGCGCTGCGGCGGCGAGTAGGGTCAGGGCGAAACGCATGCCCCTAGGACTTCATCTGGTTGGTGACGCCGAGCATGTTGTCGGCGGTGGAGATGACCTTGGAGTTCATCTCGTAGGCGCGCTGGGCGACGATCAGGGAGGTGATCTCCGTCACCGGGTCGACGTTGGAGGCCTCAGTGTAGCCCTGGGTCAGGGTGCCCAGCCCCTGGACGCCGGGAACGCCGGTGACCGGAGCGCCGGAGGCGCCGGTCTCGAGGAAGAGGTTGGCGCCCTGGGCGGACAGGCCGCCCTCGTTCATGAAGCTGGCGAGCTCAAGCTGGCCGACCACCGTCGGGGTCGGCGTGCCCGGCTGGGTCACCTGCACCTGGCCCGACGCCGAGATGGTGACCGCCGTCGCAGTCTGCGGGATCGAGATCGCCGGCTGCACCTGGTAGCCGTCCTGGGTGACGAGCTGGCCCTGGTCGTTGACCGAGAAGTTGCCGGCCCGGGTGTAGGCGATGTCGCCGGTGGGCGTCAGCACCTGGAAGAAGCCGCGGCCGTTGATCGCCAGGTCGTACTGGTTGCCGGTCTGGGTCAGCGCCCCCTGGGTGCCGATCCGGTAGACCGAGCCCGTCTTGACGCCGGCGCCCACCTGGATGCCGGTCGGGACGATGGTGCCCTGGTCGGAGGACTGCGCCCCGGCCGTCTCCAGGGTCTGGTAGAGCAGGTCCTGGAACTCGGCGCGCTGCTTCTTGTAGCCGACCGTGTTCATGTTCGCGATGTTGTTGGAGATGACCTCGACGTTGAGGTCCTGCGCGGCCATCCCGGTCGCGGCGGTCCGAAGAGCTTGCATGGCTCAGATCCTCACTAGTTCGCTTTGCCGAGCCGCGACACAGAGGTGCGCGACAGGTCGGCTTCGGCAGAAATCATTTGGGAGACAGATTCGTAGGCCCGGCTGACGTCGATCATCTTGGTGATCTGCAGGATCGGGTTGACGTTGGAGTTCTCCAGCATCCCCTGGCGCAGCTTGGCGTCGGGAGCGGCCACCGCGGTCTGGTTGGACGAGTTCTGGTAGTAGTTGTTGCCGGTCTTCTCGAGCGCCGACAGGCTGTCGAACTTGTAGACGCCGAGCTTGCCGATCCGCTCCTTGCCCTGGCTGACCACGCCGTCGGGCGTGATGGTGATCTCGCCGGGCTTTTGCGGGTCGACGGTGATCGTGCCGCCGCCGTCGTCGGCGACCGGATCGCCGGACTGGGTGGTGATGACGCCGCTTGAGTCGGTGCGAAGGTGGCCGTCGCGGGTGTAGCGGTCGCCGTCCTTGGTGGTCACCTTCAGGAAGCCCTGGCCCTCGATGCCCACGTCGAGCGAGGCGTCGGTGCGGCGCAGGCCGCCCTGGCTGAAGTCGCGGGCCACGCCGTCGGCGCCCACGAACTTCACCGGCCTCGGACCGCCCTGGGTGAAGGCGGGCGCGCCGGGGACCGTCCTGGTCATCAGGGATTCAAACTTGAATCCGGTGGTGTCGGCGTTGGCGATGTTGTTGGCGACGATGTCCAGCTGGCGCTTGAGCACCATCTGGTTCGACAGTCCGACGTATTGGGCGTTGTCCATGGAATCCTTGCAGGGTTGGACGCGACACTTTCGACGAACCAGGGCTGCAAGCTTCGGGCCAATTTGAAACCCGAACAAATTCAACAAATAAGAAAGTTAACGGGCGCGCGGCGGCGGAAAATGCCGGGCAGGCTTGTCACTCATTAACGTCCGTTAAAAACCGCGCGTTAACCAACATGGCCGCATGAGGGAGCGTGTAGGTTTCTAAGGAACGCGCGCGTGGCCGAAGACAAGGTCAAGGAGGCTCCCGAAGGGGAGGCCGCCGAAGGCGAAGAAGGCGAGGGCGCAAAGCCCAAGAAGAAGCTGCCGATGATGATGCTCATCGCCGGCGCGGCGGCGCTTGTCCTCGTGCTCGGCGGCGGCGGCGGAGCGGCCTACTTCGTTTTCCTGAAGCCCAAGCCCGAAGCGGCGGCCGGCAAGGACGGCAAGAAGAAGCCTGCGGCCAAGAAGAAGGGCGACAAGGACAAGAAGGACGACAAGACCGCCGCCCAGGTCCGCGAAGGCCCCGACGGGGTGCTGTTCTACACGATCCCCGATGTCGTCGTGAACATGCAGACCGCGGATGGGCGGCCGACCTTCCTGAAGCTGAAGCTGACCCTGGAACTGCCCGATCAGGCGACGGTCGACGAGCTCGAGCCGAACATGCCGAGGCTGCAGGACATGTTCCAGACCTTCCTGCGCGAGCTGCGCCCCGAGGACCTGTCCGGGTCACAGGGCTCCTTCCAGCTGCGCATGGAAATCCTGCGCCGGGTCAATCTGGTGATCGCCCCCTCCAAGGCCAACGCCGTCCTGATCGAGGAGATGCTGATCAACTAGCGCGCCTGTCGAAGGCGCCCGCGATCACAGTGACGCATGGCCGACGAACCCGAAGACAAAGCTGAAGAGATGGACGCCGCCGCCGGCGCCGAGAGCGAGGCCACGCCCGGTTGGGGCGACGACGGCGACGCCCAGTCGGAACGCATCCTCAATCAGGACGAGATCGACAGCCTGCTGGGCTTCGATCTCTCCGAGGAAGAGGGCGGCGAGCGCACCGGCATCCGCGCGATCATCAACTCGGCGCTGGTCTCCTACGAGCGCCTGCCGATGCTGGAGATCGTCTTCGACCGCCTGGTGCGGTTGATGACCACAAGCTTGCGGAACTTCACCTCCGACAACGTCGAAGTGAGCCTGGACAACATCTCGTCGATCCGCTTCGGCGACTACCTGAACTCGATCCCCTTGCCGGCGATCCTGTCGGTGTTCCGGGCCGAGGAGCTGAACAACTACGGTCTGCTGACGGTCGATTCCAACCTGATCTATTCGATCGTCGACGTGCTGCTCGGCGGCCGCCGCGGCACCGCGGCCATGCGGATCGAGGGCCGGCCCTACACCACCATCGAGCGCGTGCTGGTCCAGCGGATGGTCGAGGTGGTGCTGGCCGACGCCCGCGAGGCCTTCGAGCCCCTGACCCCGGTGACCTTCACCCTCGATCGCCTGGAAACCAACCCGCGCTTCGCCGCCATCGCGCGTCCCGCCAATGCGGCGATCCTGGTGAAGCTGCGGATCGACATGGAAGACCGCGGCGGGCGCATCGAACTGCTGTTGCCCTACGCGACGCTGGAACCTATCCGCAAGATGCTGCTGCAGCAGTTCATGGGCGAGAAATTCGGTCGCGACAACATCTGGGAAGGCCACTTGGCCACTGAGCTGTGGACCACCCAGATGGAGGTCCGCGCCGTCCTGGACGAGCAGCAGATGGGCCTCAAGAAGGTGCTCGACCTGAAGGTCGGCGACACCTTGATGCTGAACGCCACGCCCGACAGCCTGATCGAGCTGCGCGCCGGCGTCATCCCGCTCACCCGCGGCCGCATGGGCCGCCGCAACGCCCACATCGCCGTCCGCGTGGAGGCGCCGCTGACGCCCCACGCGCGGCAAGCCGTGACGAGGACCTCATGAGCTTGATCGGTCTGGCCATGAACGGGCTGCTGGCCGCGCTGTTGCTGGCCGCGCTGACGATGGGCTGGCGTCTGAACCGCCGGCTGAAGGCGCTGCGCGACAGCCACGAGGGCTTCGCCGCGGCGGTCATCGACCTGAACGCCGCCGCCTTGCGCGCCGAACAGGGCCTCGCCGACCTGCGCGCCGCCACTGACGAGGCCGTCGACCTGCTGGCCGACCGCATCGACAAGGGCCGCAGTCTCGCAATGAAGCTGGAGCGCCTGGTCGAACACGCCAATGTACCGCAGCGCGGCGCGCCGCCGCCCGTCCAGACGCCGGACGATCCGGTGGCCGAGCGCCGCCTGGGCGCCCTGCTGGCCGCCGCGCGCGAGATGCGCCCGGAACGCGCCATGCCCCCCCTGCGCGCCGCCGCCGCCGAGCGGGAGGCCAGCGAACGCTCGATGGTCGAGCGCCAGATCGCACGCGCGCGGCGCCTCGCCGAGGATGACCTCTTCGACGACGAGCCCCTGACCCTGAACGACGTCCGTGGAGTCCGCCGGTGAAGTCCATGCCCCGCATCCTGCCGCTGGTCGGCATCGCGCTTGGCGGCGTGCTGGCGATCAACGCGCTGGCCGGCGCCCGAGACCTGCCGGGCCTGCTCTCCGGCGCCAAGGCCTGGGCCGAGGACGCCGCCGCGCCAGCCAAACCGGCCAAGAAGGCCGCCGCCAAGAAATCTGCCGACGCCAAGCCGGCTGACGCCACAGCGGCCGCCGCGACCCCGGCTGCGCCCGCTCTCCCGGGCGCCGCCGCGCCTACCGGCGACGCCAAGGACGCCGCAGCCACGGCCGGCCTTCCGCCGCCGACCATTCAGCCCAAGGCCGTTTGCGCCCCCACGGCCGCGGAACTGGCCAAGGAAGCCGGCCTCTCGCCAGCCGAACTGCAAGTGCTGCAGAACCTGGGCGCCCGCCGTGGCCAGCTCGACCAGCGCGAGGAAGACCTCTCCACGCAACTCGCCCTGCTGGCCGCCGCCGAGACCAAGCTCGACGCCAAGACCAAGGTGCTGACCGCGCTGAAGTCCGACATCCAGGGCCTGCTGGCCCAGGCCGACGGCCGCGAGCAGTCCGAGGTCGACCGCCTGGTCAAGGTCTACGAGGGCATGAAGCCCAAGGACGCGGCCGCGCGGATGGCCATCCTCGACGACGGCGTGCGCCTGCCGATCGCCGCCAAGATGAAGGAGCGCGCGCTCTCCGCCATCGTCGGCCTGATGGCGCCTACGGACGCCAAGAAGCTCACTGAGTCCCTGGCCCACCGCTTCACCGCCGCCCAGACCCTGGCGCAGAACGCCTCGGCCCAGGCCGACGCCGCGGCCACCAAGACCGCGGTCGCCGACGACCCCAACGCCAAGCCTCCGGCGAAGGCCAAGCCGGCCCGGGCGGCCAAGAAGGCCGCGCCGCGCAAGAAGGCGCCCGATGACGCCACCGCCGCCGCTGATAAGCCGGCGGCTGACAAGCCCGCCGCAGCCGCGCCCGCCGCGCCGCCACCGGCCAAGGCCGGATAGCAGAATGAACCTGCGCCAGACCCTGCGCGCAGGTGTGGCGGCCATCGCCGTCGCCAGCGTCGTCGCGCCCGCCGGCGCGGCGACGTCGTCCATCGACGTGCGCGTCGCCCAGGCCGACGGATTCTCCCGAGTCGAGTTCCGCGGCGCGCCGGACGCCCAGGTCAAGAGGACCGGCCAGGTGCTGGTCTTCACCTTCCCGCGCGACGCCGACCCGGACATCGCGCGGTTGCACACCGCGCCGCCCAAGTGGATCAAGACCGCCGAGAAGAAGCACGTCGGCGGCCATCTGCAGCTGTCGCTGACCCTGACCGATGACGCCGACTACAAGGTGGGCTCAGCCGACGGCGCGACCTTCGTCAATGTCTTCCAGAAGCCGCCGCCGACGCCCGAGGAACTTGCCGCAGCCAAGGCCGCGCTCCCCGAGCCGGTGCGCCCCAACCCGGTCCCGGCCGGCGGCGTCGTGCGCATGGCCTCGAGCGTCAACAACGCCCAGGTGCAGTTCAGCTTCACCTGGGCCAATCCGGCCGGCGCCGCGGTGTTTCGCCGGGGCGACGCGATCTGGGTGGTGTTCGACGCCGCCGCGAACATCGACGTCGGCCATTCGCCTCGGGGGTTGATCCAGTACAGCGCCATCTCGTCCGTGAAGGGCGGCGACTATTCCGCGGTGCGGATCGAGGCCGCGCATGGCGTGCCGGTGTTCGCCTCGTCCATCGGCAACACCTGGACCATCGCGCTGGGGCCCGGCGACGAGGGCCCGCCCAGCGTCGTTCGCGTGGTGCGCGACGAGGCCGAAGGGCCCGCGACGCTGAAGGCCGCTGTGGCCGGGGCCACCCGGGTGGTGCAGATGGCCGATCCGCAGGCCGGCGACACCTTGGAGGTGGTCACCGCGCTCGGTCCCGCCAAGGGACTGCCCAGCCGCCGCGACTATGTGCAGATGGCGGTCCTGCCCTCGGTGCAGGGCCTGGCCATCGAGAGCCATATCGACGACCTGGAGGTCGCGCGAGACGGCGACATCGTCCACATCGGCCGCAAGGTCGGCCTGGCGCTCTCGCCCAGCTTCGCCACCCAGGAAGACGCCCGCCTGACGGTGGACGCGCCGAAGCCGGCGACCATGCCGGCCCTGATCGACGCCGACTGGGCCAAGACCGGGCCGAAGGGTTTCCTCGACCGCTATCACCACCTGCTGGACGCCGCGACGGTCGAGTCGGCCAACAAGGACAAGGCCGCGCCGGTGGGCGCGCGCATGGCGCTGGCCCGCTTCCTCGTCGGCTCCGAGCTGTCGTTCGAGGCCATCGGGGTGCTCAACGACACCGCCCGCGCCAGCCCTCAGGTGATCGACAATCCGGAGTTCCGCGGCCTGCGCGGCGTCGCCCGCGTGATGTCTCGCCGCTACAAGGAGGCCGACGCCGATTTCTCCGCGCCGGTCCTCGCCGAGGACCACTCGAGCGCGCTGTGGAAGTCCTACATCGCCAGCAAGATGGCCCAGTGGCCCGAAGCCCGCGCCCAGTTCGTCAGGGGCGCCGAGGCCTACAGCATGTTCTCGCCGACCTGGCGCGCGCGCTTCGCCCGCGCCGACGCCGAGGCGGCGTTGGCGCAGGGGGATTTGCCCAGCGCAGAGGCGCGCATCCACCTGGCGCTCGCCGACAAGACCGACGTCTACGAGGAGCTGGCCACCCGCCTGGTCCAGGCCCGCATCATCGAGCAGGAAGGCCACAAGGACCGGGCGCTCAGGATGTACGTGGCCATCGCCGGCGCGCCGCGGGAGTCGCTGTCCTCGCCGGCGTTGCTGCGCGCCACCCAGATCAAGTTGGAGATGGGCAAGGCCACGCCGGTCCAGGCGGCCGCCGTGTTCGACGGCCTGCGCTACCGCTGGCGCGGCGACGCCACCGAACTCGAGACCATCCGCGCCCTCGGCCAGCTCTATCTGAGCCAGGGCCGCTATCGAGAAGCCCTGGAGGCGCTGCGCTCGGCGGGCACCCGTTTGCCGGATCTGCCCGAGGCGCTGCAGCTCTCGTCCGACCTGCACGCGGCGTTCAACTCGCTGTTCCTGAGCGGCAGCGCCGACGGGCTGGAACCGGTGCAGGCGCTGGCCCTCTTCTATGACTTCAAGGAGCTAGCCCCGGAAGGCGCCGACGGCGACCTGATGGTGCGCAAGCTGGTGCGCCGGCTGGTGGACGTGGACCTGCTGGACCAGGCCGCAGAGCTTCTGAAATACCAGGCCGACTTCCGCCTCGACGGCGTGGCCAAGGCCCAGGTCTCCACGGATCTGGCGGTCATCTACCTGATGGACAAGAAGCCCGAGCAGGCGATCCAGGCGATCAACGGCTCGCGCACCACGGTGCTGCCCAATGCGCTGAACGCCGAGCGCCGGTTGGTCGAATCCCGCGCCTGGATGGGTGTCGGCAAATACGACACCGCGCTGGAAATCATCGAGAAGGACACCACCAAGGAGGGCCAGGACCTCCGCGCCGAGATCACCTGGAAGCAGAAGGATTGGGCCAAGGCCGGGCCGCAGTTCGAAAAGGCGCTGGGCGCCCGCTGGAAGGATCCGACGGCCCTCTCCGCCGACGACGAGGGTAAGCTGCTGCGCGCCGGTGTCGCCTACAGCCTGGCTGGGGATGACGCCGCCCTGACGCGGCTCTCGGGCCAGTACAAGGGCTTCTTCGATGCCGCCCACAATCCGGAGGCGCTGCGCATCGCGCTGACCGGGGTCTCCACCAATCGTCTGAGCGTCGCCGACTTCGGCCGGGTCAGCGCCGACAACGAGGCCTTCACCGGCTGGGTCGACAAGATGAAGGACCGCTTCAAGACGCGCCCCGCGCCCACCGGCCCCACCAAGGCCGCCCTCGCGCCCGCCGCGCCAGCCAAGCCCACGCCGGCCAAACAGGCCCAGGCGGCCACCGGCGCAGCCAAGGGCTAGGGCGTCGGGCGTTCCGAGCTTGCGAAAATGGGGGCGGGACGCCGCCTGCGGGCTCTGCGATCAGTAGTCCGCCTTCAACGCCAGGTAGAAGACCTGCCCGTCCGCGCCGCCTTGCTCCCATGAGGGGCCGGCGGAAGCGAGAATGGACCAGTGCTCCGTCACCTTGATTGTCGCGGCGAAATTCAAGGCGACATAGCCCGGTCCATCCACAGTGTCGCGGGTCTGGCCGTACACTTCCGCGCCGAGTTGCAGGGACTTGCTGATGGTCCGGTTCGCGGCGATGCCGCCTTGCCAGAAGTTCCGCTGGTCGGCCCCTGGATTGATCTGGTAGCCGCCGCCGCCGAACACCTGCCAGGGGCCGAAGTCCTTTTCCGCCCAGACCGGCAGAAACAGGCTCACGTGGCCGGTCCCAAAGCGATGATCGGTGGGCACGAAGACGCGCGGGAAGACGCTGACGTCGGGAACCCAGCTCTCGTCGTCGGCGTGGACGATCTTGGACTTCACGGCCAGCTCGATGACGCCCCCGCCGGCGCGAAACCCCTCGCCGGAGGAGCCCTCCGGATTGTCGAAGGCCAGCGGAAGGACGGCGGTGAGCTGGAGATCCTTGGCGCCGCCATAATTCAGATCAAGGCCGGCCTCACCGTCCAGCCCGCTCCGGTCGTGGGAGCCGGTGGCGAAGTTGTAGATCTCCCAGTGCCCCTCGTCGGTCGGCTGGGGATCGTCGGTGAGATAGGGAGGGCCGGCGACGGCTTGGCCCGCGAGCAAGGCTGAGCACACCGTCGCAAGACCGACACGAATGATGGGCAATACCATTGAGCTCACGCTGCTGTTGCACACTTATTCGACTTATGTAGACTTACGACGTGGTTCGCAATCGAGCTCCCTCCCGACAGACCCGCAGCGTGCTGGCCGCGCTGCTCGATCGCCCGACCGAGTGGCGCCATGGCTATGAACTGACCAAGGGTGCGCAACTGAGTTCGGGCACGCTATACCCCTTGCTGATCAGGCTGCACGAGCGCGGCCTGCTTGAGGCCCGCTGGATCGAACCCGACAAGCCGGGCCGTCCGCCGCGCCACGGGTATCGGCTGTCCGCGGCCGGTCTGGCCTGCGCTCGGTCGCTGGCGCTTGAGGACGCGTGGCCGGCGTCGCCGGTCGGCTCCGCGGTCCCGGCCTGATGGCGGCCTTGCGGCGATGGCTGGGGAACTTGTGCGCGCAAGCCGCTGCGAAGCGCATGCGTCGGCGCTATCCAGACTGGGCAGAAGCCATGCTCAACGAGCACACCAGCTTGGCGGGCGAGCAGGACCAGCTGAGCTGGGCCTTCGGCGCGCTCAGGGCCAGCTTCGTCCTGCCCGGCGAAGCGGACCCTTCCTACGCCGCCGTCCTTGCCGTCTCGCTAGCCGCCCTGACGCTCTACCAATGGAGCGCCGACGAGAGCGTCGTCACCCTGGCGATTCTCTGCCTGCTGGGTCTCGGACTGGGATTTCTTCGGCCAAGCCGGTTCCTGGTGTCGGGACTGGCGGTGGGCGTGGTGGTCGCGGCGGTGAACAGCTTTGAGACCGTGAGCGGCCTTCATCCGGCTTACGAGATCCACACGCACAGCCTGACGCACGACTTGCGCTGGCTTTTTCTTCTCGCGCCCGCCCTGGCGAGCAGCGCGGTCGGCCGGCGGGCCGTTCATAGCCTCGCCGCCTAGCAAAAAAGGAATACTCGATGCCGCGCTCCAGCCTTTCGACCCCGTGGGTCGCCACCGCCATGACGCTCCTCATGGCGGGCGCCGCCGGCGCGCAGACCCCGCCGCCGGCTTACGCCGAGGCCAAGAGCGTGCCGCTGGGCGCGCCAGACCGGTGGGACTATGTGGTGTTCGACGCCACGACCGGTCGCGTCTTCGTGGCCCATGGCGACAAGCTGGCGGTCGTTGACGCCAAGACCGGCGCCCTGGTGGGCCAGGTGGAAGGCATCGCCGGCGGCACCCACGGCACGGGCGTCTCGGCCGCCACCGGACAGGGCTTCACCGACAACGGCCGCGACGGACTGGCCGTCGCCTTCGACCTCAAGACGCTGAAAATCACCAAGCAGATTCCGGCCGACAAGGACGCCGACGCCATCGCCACCGATAAGGCCACGGGCCACGTCTTCGTCGTTGAGGGCGACCCGGGCGCGATCACCGTCATCGACCCCAAGACCGACCTCGCCGTCGCCACCATCAAGGCGGGCGAGAAGATGGAGTACGCCGCTGGCGACGGCCACGGGACGATCTACGTGGCGGGTGAGGAGAAGAAGGACCTCCTCAAGATCGACGCGCGCACGAACCAGGTCGTCGCCCGGTGGCCCACGCCGGACTGTGTCAGTCCGCACGGACTGGCGGTGGACGCGGTCAGCCAGCGTGTCTTCATGGGCTGCATCAATTCCAAGCTGATGGTGGTCGATGCGCGCTCCGGCAAGGTGGTGGCCGAGCTGGCCATTGGCCGAGGCAGCGACGCCATCGCCTTCGACCCCCAGCGCAAGCGTGTGTTCAGCTCCAACGGGCTCGACGGAACGATCAGTGTCTATCAGGAGGTCACTCCGGACACCTACAAGGACCTCGGCGCGGTGACGACCGCAGTCAGCG
>NZ_SSMZ01000020.1 GCF_004799395.1 Phenylobacterium sp. | reverse complement strand
ATGCGTTAGCTGCGTCACCGACATGCATGCATGCCGACAACTAGCACTCATCGTTTACAGCGTGGACTACCAGGGTATCTAATCCTGTTTGCTCCCCACGCTTTCGCGCCTCAGCGTCAGTATCGGGCCAGTGAGTCGCCTTCGCCACTGGTGTTCTTCCGAATATCTACGAATTTCACCTCTACACTCGGAGTTCCACTCACCTCTCCCGAACTCAAGATATCCAGTATTAAAGGCTGTTCCAGGGTTGAGCCCTGGGCTTTCACCTCTAACTTAAATATCCGCCTACGCGCCCTTTACGCCCAGTAATTCCGAGCAACGCTAGCCCCCTTCGTATTACCGCGGCTGCTGGCACGAAGTTAGCCGGGGCTTCTTCTCCGGGTACCGTCATTATCTTCCCCGGTGAAAGAATTTTACAATCCTAAGACCTTCATCATTCACGCGGCATGGCTGCGTCAGGCTTTCGCCCATTGCGCAAGATTCCCTACTGCTGCCTCCCGTAGGAGTTTGGGCCGTGTCTCAGTCCCAATGTGGCTGATCATCCTCTCAGACCAGCTATGGATCGTAGCCTTGGTAGGCCTTTACCCTACCAACTAGCTAATCCAACGCGGGCTACTCCAATGGCGATAAATCTTTCCCCCGAAGGGCACATACGGTATTAGCTGAAGTTTCCCTCAGTTGTTCCGTACCAAAGGGCATATTCCCACGCGTTACTCACCCGTCCGCCGCTCACCCGAAGGTGCGCTCGACTTGCATGTATTAGGCCTGCCGCCAGCGTTCGCTCTGAGCCAGGATCAAACTCTCAGGTTGAGTTGAGCACTGACCTAGCGTCCTCAGTATCCGAAGATACTGACTGGCATAGTCATCTTTAGTTCTTGACGAGTTCCCATTCACATCGATGCCCCGAGGCCGAAGCCCAAGGGAATTGATATTCATGGTGTGTCTTCAAGAGACCGCAGATTTCGTCAGTGTCGAGGTTACCTGGTTAGGGTAACCGCCAGGACACCGCCGCCTGCGTTTCTCTTTCCAATTCAACGATGTCAAAGACCCGACTGGCTTTCGCCCGCCCCACTGTTTAGCGCCGGTGGCCGGCGGAGGCGGCTATCTAGTGGCCGACCTCTTTGGTGTCAATCAGTCCTTTCGGACTTTTCCGCAAACCTCTGAAAGTCCCGAAGGTCTCCCAGAAAAAAGCGCAAAAACCACACCGGGCCGCCGAGGGGCAACCCTCATACAGTCGGTAGCGATTCGATTGAGGCTCGGGAAAATACCCATCTAGAGGGGAATTGCAAGGGGAATTTCTCCCCCTTCGAACCACTCCGGTTAGGCCCCGCCCGAGCGGGAGGCGGTATCTAGGGGTCGCCCCCCTGACTGTCAATCGCCGTCTTTGAGCGGAATGAATTTCATGGGTCCGTCACACGGCCCCGCCCCTTGCCGCCCCGTGCGCGGGGCCTATGAAGGACGCCGAACGGAGCCATCGGGAATGTTGTCGCAAAAGGCGAAGTACGCGCTGCGGGCGCTCGTGGAGCTGGCCCGCGCCGACGGCGCGCAACTGACCGCGGGCGAGCTGGCGCTACGAGCCGACGCTCCGCGCAAATTCCTGGAGGCGATTCTTCTGGAGCTGTCGCGCCAGCACCTGGTCACCAGCCGGCGCGGCAAGTTCGGCGGCTACCTCCTGGCGCGCGCACCGGCGGAGATCAGCTTCGCCGAGGTGATCCGCGTGGTGGACGGCCCCTTGGCGCTGGCCCCCTGCGTGAGCCCGCGACTCGGCCTGCGTAAGTGCGACGATTGCCCGGACCTGGCGGCCTGCGCGCTGCGCGAGGCGCTGGCGCGGGCCCGCGACGCCACCGCCGAGGTCCTTGAGGCCTATAGTCTGGAGGCCGCCGTGGCCGCCAGCAGCGGTCCGATCGTTCAGCTGGCGGCGATATAGGCCTTTAGCCCGTCGGCCTCGGCCTCGACCTCGCTGATCTTCGACTTTACCAGGTCGCCGATCGAGACGATGCCGACGAGCCGCTCCTTTTCGCAGACCGGCAGGTGCCGGATCCGCCGGTCGGTCATGCGGCCGAGCAGCGAATCGACCGTCTCGCCCGGCTGGGCGAAGAGGACGTCCTTCGTCATGACGCCGGAGACCGGCCGTCCAAGCGCAGCCGCGCCGCCGTTGGCAAGTGCGCGCACCACGTCACGCTCCGAGACGATGCCGACGACCTGTTCGGCGTCGAGCACCACCAGCGCGCCGACCTTTCTGGAATTCAGCAGCGCCGCCACCGCCGCGATGGTCTCTGTGGGGGCGATGGTGAAGACGCTATCGCCCTTCGAGCGCAGGATTTGGGAGACAAGCATCGGACGTTCCTCGCTTTCTCTTCTTGTTGTTGAGAACAGCGTCGCGCCGAATAGCGTTCCACACAATGCACGCCCGCGTGAGGCCTCGGCGGTCTAGGCCTTGGGCGTGCAGTCCACCGCCGGCGCCGGCGCCGGTGGTGCAAGGTTCGTGTTCAGCGAGGGCGAGGTCCGGAAATCGAACATGTCCTCCAGCGTCCATGCATGGGCGTCGCGCGCCGTAAGGTGCTGGGTCGCGCCGTCGGACCCGGTCAGGAATCGCTTCTCGATCAAGGCCAGCATCGAGGTGTGATCGGCGATCCGGTGCGACACATAAGCCTTCTTGGCGAAGGGCGAGATCACCATCAGCGGCGCGCGGAACCCAAGCTGGTCGAAGTTGGGACAGGCGGCCGGATAGGGCTTGGCCGGATCGTACTGCGGGCAGATCCCCAGAATCTCGTCATAGGTCGTGCCGATCTTGCGTTCCCGCGCGCAGACCACGCCGCCACCCTTTTTCGCGGCCGCCGGCACGAGCGGGCCGTCGGCGCAGTCGCCCGGGTTCAGCCCGTCCGGGGTGCGCTTGCCGCCCTGCGGCGCCGGCGGCGGCTTGACGTGGTCATAGAAGCCGCCGGCCTCGTCGTAGGTGATCAGCACCGCGCTATCCTTCCAGTAGGGCCCGCGGCGCAGGTCATTGAGCAGCTCCGACACCCAGGCCTGGCCGCGCTGGATGTCGCTGGAGGGATGCTCGTCGCTGTTGGAATTGTGCTGGAAGTAGCCCTTGCGCGCGTTGACCCAGACCACCGACGGCAGGTCCTTGGCGCCCGGGGCGCCCTTCAGCCGATCCAGGAGATCGGCGTGCGTGATGAAGTGCGGGTCGCCGAGACGCAGGTAGGCCAGCCCCTCCGGCACATCCTGGAAGGACTCGGCCCAGTCCACGTGGGCGGCGCTCAGCAGGTCGTAGATCGTGCCCTGCGGCGGCCGGTAGCCACCGGCCGGCGGGGAGACCTCCTCGTCGGTGATGTGGCCGAAGAAACTGCCGGTCAGGTGGAAGGCGTGGTTCGGGTCGCTGGCGCCGAGGAGGGAGCCGAAATAGCGGTCGCTGATCGCGAACTTCTCCGCCACGTCATAGTAAAAGGGAATGTCGGCCTGGGTGTAGAACGCCATGGCGCGGCCGCCGTCGGCGGGGCCCGTCCGGTGGGTGTCCGGCGCCATGATGTCGTTCTGCATCACGAAGCCGTCGTTCCTGGGGTCGGTGAGCGACCGCTCCGGATGGGCGAAGTTGGCGTCGCGGTGGCTGCCCTGCCACTCGTGGTCCAGATCGGGCGCGATGCAGCGGTTGGCCGCGTGGAAAGCGTGGACCTTCCGCCCGTCGGCATGGGCGTTCCAGTCGTCGCAGGTCAGCGCCCCATCCGCCGACTGCCGGCACTTCAACCCGTCGACGCAGGCATGGTCCGTGGCCGCGCACGGCCGGCCCTGGCGATAGGGCGAGCCCGGCGCATAGGGCAGCACCCCGAAATAGTGATCGAAGGAGCGGTTCTCCTGGAAGATGACAATGATGTGCTTGAGGTTGGAAAGGCCGCTATCCGGCTTTCCCGCAGCAGCGGCCGGGCCGGCGACGGCGAGCCACGCCATGGCCATCGACGCCGCCAATGCCGAAGCCAGAAACCGCTTCATCGTCCCTCCCCTGGCCCGGACCGGCCTGCCCGTGACGGAGCGGGACAGAGCCCGCAGGCCGGGTCAAGGGGATGCACCGGAAATGCGAACCCTTGACGTCAGGCCTTCGGCGCCAGCCGTGCGAACGGGCCGATCAGCAGCACGCCTACAGCGAAGCCGGCGATGTGGGCCTCCCAGGCGACGCCCGCATTGCCTGCCCCCGGCAGGAACCAGCCGCCGACCAGGGCGATGATCAGGTTGATCGCCAGCCACGCGCCGCCCATGGCCAGCACTGGCTTGGAGAACATCGGCCCGACGCGGCCCTCCCCGCCGATCAGCCGCGCCGCGGCGCCCATCAGGCCCGAGACCGCGCCCGAGGCGCCCACGATCAGCACATGGCCGCCTGGGTGCAGCGCCGCATAGCCCAGATTGGCCAGCACCCCGGTCAGCACATAGAAGCCGAAGAACAGCAGCGCCCCCTCCAGCTTCGGCCCGAACAGCCGCGCCAGCGGAGCTGAGAAGGCCAGCGCGAAGGCGCCGTTCATCATCGCGTGCGCCCAGCCGCCATGCAGGAAGATCGAGGTGATCACCGTCTCCCAGCGTCCCGGCGCCAGATTGACCGGCGCGAAGGCGTAGGCCGCCAGGATGGCGTCGACCGGGAAAAGGGTCTGCACCGCATAGCCACCGACGATCAGGACCACGACCGCCACGGCCTGCCAGGGTGCGTTGAACACCGGCTCGCGTCCGCGTTCTTCCTGCGCTGGCTGCGGTTCAGGTCCCGGCGGCCATTGCGGAGGTTGCGGCGGCGTCTCTTCGAAACGTGATTCAGTCATCGGCCTCATTTAGGCGGTTTGTCGCAGTTGCGACACTGCCCCCTTCTTGCCTTGCCGCCGCCACTTCGCTTGGCGATGGTGCAGCCTCTGCCATTTCCGGACGCCTTCAGGACATTTCTATGATCCGTTCCCTGCGCGCGGGCGCCGCCCTCGCCGCCATTCTGTCCCTCACCGCGCCCAGCTTCGCCCAGGCGATAGGCCTGCCGCATCTGCCGAAGATCAGCCTGCCCGGCTCCAGCGGCGGCCCTGCGATGGAAAAGCTGCCGCCGGGCGAGTGGCCGCAAGCCCACTCCGACGTGCGCCCCGACCCTGACATCCGCTTCGGTTCGCTGCCCAACGGCATGCGCTATGCAATCAAGCGCCAGGCCATCCCGCCCGGCCAGGCGGCGTTGCGGCTGCGCTTCGACGCGGGCTCCCTGATGGAGACCGACTCCCAGCAGGGCCTGGCCCACTTCCTCGAACACATGGCCTTCAACGGCTCGAAGAACGTGCCCGAAGGCGAGATGGTCAAGATCCTCGAACGGCACGGCCTGGCCTTCGGCGCCGACACCAACGCCCAGACTGAGTTCGACCAGACCGTCTACAAGCTCGACCTGCCCAAGACCGACGACGACACGGTCGACACCTCGCTGATGTTGTTGCGCGAGGCCGCCTCGAACCTGACCATCGCTCCCGACTCCCTCAACCGCGAACGCGGCGTCGTCCTGTCTGAGGAGCGCGCCAGCGACAGCCCCGCCTATCAGGTGTTCAAGCAGCGCCTCGGCTTCCTGCTGCCCGGCGAGCGCATGCCGACGCGTCTGCCGATCGGCAAGGTCGATGTCATTCAGCAGGCGCCGGCCAGCCTGATCGCCGACTTCTATCACCACTACTACCGCCCGGAACGCGCCGTGCTGGTCGCCGTGGGCGACTTCGATCCCGCGGCCATGGAGGCCAAGATCAAAGCCCGGTTCGGCGATTGGAAGGCCGTGGGCCCCGCCGGCCTCGAGCCCGACCTCGGAAAGGTGATCGATCGCAAGACCGAGGCCAAGGTGATCGTCCAGCCGGGCTCACCGCTCAGCCTCCAGGTGGCCTGGGTGCGCGCGCCAGACCTGCGCGCCGATCGTCTGGCCAAGCGCCGCAGCGACCTGATTGAGCAACTCGGCTTCTCGGTGCTGAACCGCCGGCTGTCGGCGCTGGCGCGTTCGCCGCAGCCGCCGTTCCTGGGCGCCGTGGCATTCAAGGCCGACCAGGGCCACTCGGCCGAGGTCACAATGCTGAACCTGGTGTCGTCACCCGACGGTTGGCGCACGGCGCTTGCGGCCGTCGACCAGGAGGAACGCCGCGCCGTGCGTTTTGGCGTGCGCCAGGACGAGCTCGACCGCGAGATCGCCGAGGAGCGCGCCAGCGCCCAGGCGGCGCTGTCCGGCGTGGCCACTCGCCGCCCCTCGCAGATCGCCGACGAGATCGTGGGTTCGCTGTCCGACCAGGAAGTGGTCACCAGCCCGGCCGACGACCTGGCGTTCCTCGAAGCCACCGTGAAGGGGCTGAAGGCCGACACCGTCTCCGAGGCGCTGAAAAGCGCCTTCGCCGGCCAGGGTCCCCTGGTGTTCATGGCCTCGCCCAAGTCCATTCCGGGCGGGGAGCCCGCCATCCTGGCGGAATACGCCTCGGCCCAGAAGATGGCCGTGGCCGCGCCGAGCGCGCCGCACGAGGCGACCTGGCCCTACGCCAGCTTTGGCGAACCCGGCAAGGTCGCCGAGACCAAGGATGTCACCGACCTCGACACCGTCTTCGTCCGTTTCGAGAACGGCGTGCGCCTGACCGTGAAACCGACCAAGTTCCGCGACGACGAGGTGCTGGTCCGCGTCAACGTCGGCGACGGCCTGCAGGACCTGCCCAAGGACCGCCAGAGCCTCGCCTGGTTCGGCAACGCCTTCATCGAGGGCGGCCTGAAGCAGATCGACAGCGAGGACACCGAACGCGTCCTGGCCTCCAAGGTCTACGCCGCCCGCTTCGGCGTCGGCGAGGACGCCTTCGTGCTGTCCGGCTCGACGCGGACCGACGACTTGGCCACCCAGATGCAGTTGCTCACCGCCTACGTGGCCGATCCCGGCTGGCGCAGCGAGGCGTTCAAGCGTCAGCAGACCGCCGGCAAGACCGTCCATGACCAGATGGAGGGCACCGACGGCGGAGTGATGGGCCGCGAGCTCTCCGGCCTGCTTCACGCCGGCGACCGCCGCTTCACCTTCCCCAGCCGCGACGACATCGCCAAGGCCCAGCTTGCTGACCTGCAGGCCCAGATCGCCCCGCACATGGCCAACGATCCCATCGAGGTGGTGATCGTCGGCGACGTGACGGTGGACAAGGCCATCGAGGCGGTCGCCCGCACCTTCGGCTCCCTCCCCGCACGCCGCGCGGCCGAGCCGGTGCCCGCCGCCCAGAAGGCGGTCGGCTTCCCGGCCGCCACGGCCAAGCCGGTGCTGCTCACCCACAAGGGCCGCGCCGACCAGTCGATCGGCTACGTAGCCTGGCCCACCAACGACCTCTGGGCCAACCCGCAACAGGCGCTGGAAAACGATGTGCTGGGCGAGGTCATGGACCTGCGGCTGATCGACGAACTGCGCGAGGCGCAAGGCGTCACCTATTCGCCCTCGGTCAGCTACACCCACAGCCTGACCTGGACCGGCTGGGGCTATCTGGCCGCCAGCGTCGAGGTGCCCCCTTCCAAGCTCGACGGCTTCTTCCGCGACGTCGGGAAGATCGCCGACGACCTGCGCACCAAGGACGTCACGCCTGACGAACTGGAACGCGCCAAGAAGCCGCGGATCGACAAGATCGAAAAGTCGCAGGTCACCAACCAGTACTGGCTTTCGGAGCTTTCCGGCGCCCAGGCCGATCCGCGGCGGCTCGACTTCATCCGCCACATCATCCCCGGCACCGAGAAGATCACCGCCGCCGACGTGAAGCACGCCGCCCAGCTGGTGCTGAGGGACGACAAGGCCTACCGGCTTGAGGTCGAACCCGAGGGCAAGGACAAGGTCGCCCAAACCCAGGCAGGCCCGTACCGCTCGGTTCAACCCTCAATGCCGGTCTCGCTCCCGTGACGATTCGCAGGGAATGAGAAATTCGTAAGCCCTGATTCACCCTGACGCTGGATGCTCCGGGGATGGGAGCCAGCGCCTTGCCGTTTTCGATTGGAGACCGTGCGCCCGTCGTGCTGGGCGCCGCGGCGTCAGGCCGCTTCTTCTCTTTGGACGCCCAGGCGGGCCGTCCGGTGGTCGTCGTCGCCCTTGGCGTCCTGCAGCCTGAGGCCGCCGCGCGCCTGCTGGACCACCTGCGCGCCTCTGCAACGCTCTTCCAGGCCGCCGGTGTCGACGTGGTCCCGCTGGCGCCGGCATCCCCCGACTTCACCGGCCGCTTCGCGGCCGATCCCCAGGTCCGCGACGACCTCCTCTATGTGACCAACGGCGCCGGCGTCGAGTTGGCCGACGTCGGAGGGGCCGCCGCCGGCGTGCTCATCGATCGCAGCGGCCGGGTGGTGGATATCGTCGCGCTCAGTGAGACCAGTGACATCGCCGCCTGGCTGGGCGCCGTCGCCCGGCGCATCCACGCCGAGCCCTCGCAGATCCGCGCCTCGACCGCCCCGGTGCTGATCATCCCCAACATCGCGCCGCCGGAGCTTTGCCGCGCGCTGATCGACCACTTCGAGGCCTCACCGCACGAAGCCGGCGTTATGGCTTCCTTCAAGGACGGCGCCGCCTACGCCAAGCTCGACGAGGACAAGAAGAAGCGCCGCGACACCGAGCTGGCGCCCGGCACGGCCCTGTACGGCGAAGTGATCGAGCTCCTGGCCAAGCGGGTGATCCCGGAGATCAAGCGCGCCTTCCAGACCGACATGGCCTTCGCCGATCGCGTCCTGATCGCCCGCTATGACGACACCGGCGGCTATTTCAAGCGCCACCGTGACAACGCCGCCCCGCACACCGCCTTCCGGGAGTTCGCCCTCTCGCTCAACCTGAACACCGATGAGTACGAGGGTGGCGAGATCCTGTTCCCGGAATTTGACGACCACCGCTACAACCCGCCGGCCGGCGGAGCCGTGGTCTTTTCAGCCTCGCTGCTGCACGAGGCCGCGCCGGTGACCAGGGGCAGCCGCTATGTCCTGCTCTCCTTCCTGGGCAGCGCCGCGGCGCAGGCCAAGCTCGACGCCTGGATCGAGAGCCAGAAAGCTATCGCGTCTTAACCATCAAGCAGGTCTCGGGCCCTAGCGTCACCGCACGTTCCCGGAGCCCCGCCCGATGCTGATTCGCCGGTCGACCTACGTCCACCTGACTCCACTCGGCGAAGACCGCGTGCTGATCGTCCACGCCATGAGCCACCTGCGCCTGGTGGTGGACGCCGAGGTGGCGGGCATCGTCGCCTGGTTCGAGACCCCCCGGGACATGCCCGGCGACTTGGCGGAACTGCGGGCCACACTGACCATCGATGTCGACACCCTGGCCGGTTGCCTGGCCAGCCTGATGGAGCGCGGCGTGCTCACCGACCAGGACGCCGCCGGCGAAGCCGCCGCGGTGGCCGAAAAGCTCACCGAACTGCACGGCCGCGATCCGGGCGAGGCGCTGGACCAGCTGCGCCGCCGTGCCGGCGAAGGCGCCAATCCCTACTGGTCGGTGACCGCCGCCCTCGGCGCCGGCGACCTCGGCGGCGCCAAGACCCATCGCTGGGACGTGCTGCTGTTCGGCGACTGCGACCTGCAGATGGAGGCCGACTTCCTGCGCCGCGAGGCCGCCACCCGTGACGTCGACCTGCGGGTCGCCGCGAGCTTCCCGGACGATCTTCGCCTCGCCGCCGAGCGGCCGCACCAGGCCATTTTCATCGGCGCCCTGCGCTCGCGGCATCTGGTGGCCAAAGGTTCGGTGGCCGACCACGGCGGTGATCCGGCCGCGCTATATCTCGCCGAGGCCCGCCAGGTGATCGAGGGCCTGCGCGCGGTCAGCGACGCGCCCATCCTGATCGACGGCCTGCCCGAACCCACCGTCCAGCCCCTTGGCCTCGCCGACCGCGGTCCCGGCGGCCACCGCGCGCGCTTCCGCGCCATCAACCAGGGTCTGGAGGCGCTGGCCGACCAATATGGCGGGGTCTACGTCGTCGACGTGGCCGCCGCGCTGGCTGCGGAGGGCACCGGTCGCCTGTTGGACGACGGCCTCGTCGGCTTCACCCACTTCGGCTCGCCGGGCTGGATGCTGCAACGGCCGTCGGTCGAGCTGCAGGCCGTCCACGGCATCTTCCCCGACACCGCCCGGCTGGAGGCCCTGGTCGGCCCCGACCTCTATCGCCGCGAGGCCCTCGTCGCGCGCGCTCACATGGACCTCCTGGCCGTGGTCATGGGCCTGGGCCGCAAGAAGTGTGTGATCCTCGACCTCGACGGCACGCTCTGGCCGGGGGTCCTGGCCGAGACCGGCGCGCCGTTCGCCTGGACGCCGGAGATCAGCGGCCACAACTCCTACATCGGCCTCTATTTCGGCTTCCACGAGGCCCTGAAGGCCCTGAAACGCCGCGGCATTCTTCTGGCCTGCGTCAGCAAGAACGACGAGGCCCTGGTCCGCGAACTCTGGAAATACCCCGACCACTATCCGCTGGATCGCCTGCTCACCCCCGACGACTTCGTCACCTGGCGGGTGAATTGGGAGGACAAACCCTCCAACATCGCCTCGATCGCCGAGGAACTGGGCTTCGCGCTCGACGCCTTCGTGTTCATCGACGACCACCCCGTGGAGCGTGAGCGCGTGCGCCTGGCCCTGCCGCAGGTCGACGTTCTGGGCGAGGACCCCTTCGCGCTGCGCCGCATCCTGCTCGCCGACCCGCGCTTCCAGGTTCTGAAGCTGACCGAGGAGAGCGCCGCGCGCACGGACCTGGTGAAAGCCCAACTGGGCCGCGATCGCCAGCGCGCCGACGCCAGCGACGGCGAGGGCTTCTTGACCTCGCTGGGCGTGGTCACGACCTTCGAGCGCCCCGCGGATGGGGCCACCCTGACCCGCGTCGCCGAGCTCTTCCAGCGCACGACCCAGTTCAACACCACCGGGCGCACGTTTTCGGAAGCGGAACTGGCCCGCCACACCGAAGCCGGAAACGTCTTCATCGCCCACTGCGAAGACAAGTTCGGCGACTACGGCCTGGTGGCCGCCGCTGTCGTCGAGGGCTCGGAGATCGCCGCCTTCGCCATGAGCTGCCGAGTGATCGGCCTGAAGGTCGAGCACCAATTCCTGGGCTTCATCCTCGACGCCCTGGCCGACCGCTGCTCAGAGGTCCTGGGCCAGATCCTCGAGACCCCGCGCAACGGCCCCGTCCGCCACCTCTACGCCGACAACGGCTTCAGCCAGGACGGCCAGACCTGGCGCAAGGCGCTCGCCCACTAGCACCCCCGACCGTCCCGGCGTTCGCCGGGACAATCGGGCTGAGGTTACGCTGCAGCCTTCCCGTCCCCATAGACCGGCGCGTCTTGCGCCGGCAGGAAGGCCCGCCCCCGGATCGCGTCGGCGATCTTCTCGGCGATCATGATGGTCGGCGCATTGGTATTGCCGCCAACCAGGGTCGGCATGACCGAGGCGTCCACCACGCGAAGCCCTGAGATCCCCTGCACGCGGCAATCGGCGTCGACCACCGCCATCGGATCGCCCGCGGCGCCCATTCGGCAGGTGCCGACCGGATGATAAATCGTCTCGCCCGTCTTCTTGATCCAGGCGTCGATTTCCGCGTCGGTCTGCACCGCCGAGCCCGGCGCATATTCCTCGGTGATGTAGGGCGCCAGCGCCGATTGCGCCGCCACCTTGCGCATCATCTTCACCCCTTCGCGGAGCGCGCGGCGGTCTTCCTCGGCGGCCAGGTAGTTGGCGAAGATCGCCGGATCGGCCAGCGGGTCCGCCGACTTCAGGCCGATCCGTCCACGGCTCTCCGGCCGCAACTGGCAGACGTGGAAGGTGAAGCCATCCTTCGGCACCGAGACCTTGCCGTGGTCCTGCATGATCGCCAGCACCGTGTGGACCTGCAGGTCCGGCCGGTCGAGATCGGGGCGCGAGCGCAGGAAGGCGCCGCTCTCGAGCCCCTGCGTCCGCCCGAGCCCCTTGCCGAACAGCATGTAGTTCAGGCCGATGCCCAGGGTCTTCAGGAGGCCCTTGCGCATGGAATAGAGCGTGATCGGTTTGGGGCAGATCCAGCTAAGGCAGACGTCCAGGTGGTCCTGCAGATTGGCGCCGACGCCCTTCAGCGCCTTCACCACCTTGATCCCGTGCGAAGCCAGTTCCTCCGGATCGCCGATGCCTGAGAGCTGCAGGATATGCGGCGACTGCACCGCGCCAGCGCACAGCAGCACCTCGGCGTCGGCCCCGACGATCCGCCTGGCCTTGGTCTTCTCGTCATAGATCTCGACGCCGGTGGCCCGGCCGTCCTCGACGATGATGCGCGTCGTGCGTACCCCGGTCAGGCAGGTGAGGTTCGGCCGGTCCAGCACCGGGTGCAGGTAGCCCCGCGCCGCGCTCCATCGCACGCCGTCGCTGATGGTCAGCTGATAGGGCCCGAAACCCTCCTGCTGGAAGCCGTTGAAATCGTGAGTCAGCGGATGGCCCGCCTCGCCTCCCGCCTGGATCGTGGCCTGGTAGACCGGATTGACCGACGGCGCCCTGGTCACCTTCAGCGGGCCCTCGCCGCCATGCCAGGCGTCGGCGCCGCCCTCAAGCGCCTCGGACTTCTTGAAATAGGGCAGCACGTCGGCATAGCCCCACCCTGAAAGGCCCATCTGTCGCCACTGGTCGTAGTCGCGGGCGTGGCCGCGGATATAGATCATGCCGTTGATCGAGGACGAGCCGCCCCAGCCCTTGCCCCGCGGCCACCAGAGCTTGCGGTCGTTGAGGTTCGGCTCCGGCTCCGTCCAGAAGCCCCAGTTCGCAGGCCCCACCTTGCCGATCAGGCCGCCGACGCCGGCCGGCATCTTGATCATCAGCGACTTGTCCTGGCCGCCTGCCTCCAGCAACAGGACCGTCTTGTCCGCGTCCTCGGTCAGCCGGTTGGCCAATACGCAGCCCGCCGAGCCGGCGCCGATGATGATGTAGTCGTAGCGATCCATAGACTTCCCGCGCGCGTCCCTGAGTTTTGGTTCGTTGGCGGCGAACCTGACGCAGGCGTCATCTTGTGGCAAGGGCGACGGAAGACGCGGAGCGCCTAGCGCCCTTTCCACGCGGGCGCGCGCTTTTGCGAGAACGCCAGCGGCCCCTCCACGAAGTCCTCGCTCCCGACCAGCGCCTTGATGGCCGGATAGTCGCGCTGCCCCTTCATGGCCGCCTCCAGGCTGGGCTCGTCGAGGCCCTGGTACACCGCCTCCTTCGACGCCCGGATCGACATCGGCGACAGCTCCATGATCTGTCCAGCCCAGCGGCGCGCCGCAGCCATCAGCTCGCCCGGCGCGACCACCTCGTTGACGAAGCCCAGGTCGCGGCCTTCCGAGGCCAGCACACGGCGTCCGGTCAGAATCATGCCCATGGCCTGTTTGGTCCCGATGGCGCGCGGCAGCCGGTGCAGGCCGCCGGCCAGGGCCGCCAGCCCCACCCGAGGCTCCGGCAGGGCGAAGGCGGCGGTATCTGCGGCCACGATGATGTCGCAGGCCAGCGCGATCTCGAAGCCGCCGCCCATCGCCACCCCGTTCACCGCCGCGATCAGCGGCTTTGTCAGGTCGAAGCGCGTGGTCAGGCCGGCGAACCCCGACGGCGGGTTGCCCATCCGGCCGCCGCCGGCCTGATGCTTCAGGTCGTTGCCGGCCGAAAACGCCCGCTCGCCGGCCCCCGTGACGATAGCCACCCATTGCTCGGGGTCGGCGGCGAAGGCGTCGAACACCTCCGCAAGCTCGAAGTGCGCCGGCGAATGCAGCGCGTTCATCACCTCCGGGCGGTTGAGGGTGACGATCGTCAGCGGGCCTTCCCGCTCCACCTGCACGAATTCATAGGCCATGGCGTCCTCCTGCTTCTTGTTGCCTCACATCTCCCTAAGCTCTCGTCGGTAGCGCTTCCAGTTCTCCACGTAGTGGGCCGAGCCGGCGGCCAGCATCATCGCCTGCTGCGGACTGATTTCACGCGCCACCTTGCCGGGTGCGCCCATGACGAGCGAGTTGTCAGGAATCTCCTTGCCCTCGGTGATCAGGCAGTTGGCCCCGATCAGGCAGTTCTTCCCGATCCTGGCGCCGTTCAGGATGATCGACCCGATCCCCACCAGCGAATTGTCGCCGATCGTGCAGCCGTGCAGCATCACCATGTGCCCGACCGTCACATTGGCCCCGATGATCAGGGGCGAGCCGGTGTCGGTGTGCAGCACCGAGCCATCCTGCACATTGGAACCCTCGCCGACGGTGATCGGGTCGTTGTCACCACGCAGAGTTGCGTTCCACCAGACGGAGGCGTTCTTCTTGAGAATCACTCGGCCCATAACGGATGCGCTGGGCGCAATCCAGTATTCGTCATCGTTCGGTAATTCAGGTGTCACATTGCCCAAGTTGTAGACACTCATCAGCACACCCCGTTTCTTGCGACAATCCGCCTGTTTAAGACTCTGGAAACCAAGCTACCCTCATTCTAGTTGGGCGATTCGAGGGGGCGATAGCCCTCACGGAGCTCGCTGCGGGCCGAACCATCGGTCCCGTGTCTCGCGCTGGACGGAGTTGATGGCGCTGAGTGTGTTGTCTCCTCGGATCTTCGGATCCGGACCGGCATCCTGGGAAGAGCCCCCGGGCCTCGCACGCCGCCTGCTTCGATTCATCCCCGACCATCCAAGGGCGCTCCATTGCGGAGACGCCCTTTTTTCTTGCCCCGACGGAGGCTTTTGATGAGCAAGCGAGCCCTGAAGCGACAGCTGCGCGAAGGCGCGTTCGACGCCGGCCAATTCGAGGGCGACGATAAAATCCGCAGGCTCCCGGTCGACAGGGGTTGGTCTCCGCTGGCGCATCACAACGACGACCGAGAACAGAGCTACGTCAAGACCATCAAGGCCAAGTCCCCCGGCCAGCAGGAACTTATCGACGCCATCGACGCCAAGAACCTGGTGATGGCGCTTGGCCCGGCTGGCACCGGCAAGACCTACCTCGCCATCGCCAAGGCCGTCGAGGCCCTGGAGGCCGGCTCGGTCGGCCGCATCGTGCTGTCGCGCCCCGCCGTCGAAGCCGGCGAGAGCATCGGCTTCCTGCCCGGCGACGCCGAGGACAAGCTCGCCCCCTATCTGCGCCCGCTCTACGACGCGCTCTCCGACCGCCTGTCGATGAAGCGGGTCCGCGCCCTGATGGCCGAGGGCGCCATCGAGATCGCCCCGGTCGGCTTCATGCGCGGCCGCACGCTGAACAACGCCTTCGTGGTGATCGACGAGGCGCAGAACTGCACCTACACCCAGCTGAAGATGCTGCTGACCCGCCTGGGCTGGCACTCGACCATGGTGGTCACCGGCGACCCCGACCAGTCGGACCTGCTGCCGGAGTTCTCGGGTCTCAGGACCGTCGCCGAGAAGCTCTCCACCCTCCCCAACATCGCCGTTGTCCGCCTTGCCGATCGCGACATCGTCCGCCACCCGCTGGTGGCTGAAATGCTGGGGGTTCTGTAGGCGCCCGACGCACGAGATGGCGGGCGGTCGTTTCAGCGACCGTCCGTTCTCCGTCTCCCCGCGGCAGACAGGCGTGAACGCGAGTTAATTTGCCTGGAACCGGCGCCGGGGCGGATAGTCCCTCCAACGAGGGAGCCCCATGCAGCAGGTAAAAGCCCGCGCCGCCGTCGCACCGAACAGGATCATCGTGCGCATCGCTTGGGATGCGACCGCGCTCCTGTCGGTGATCCTACTGCTCGCGGCCCTGCCCAGCCACGTCGCCGCGGCCGCCAAGGACAGCGATGTCATGGGACGCTGGATCACCGACAAGAACCAGCCTGACATGGACTACCAGGTCTCCGCCGGACCGTTGGGCAAGCTGGTGGTCACTGTGCCCCCCAAGGCTGTCGGACGCGCCAAGGGCGAGACCGTAACCCTCGACCGCGTCGGCCCTGACGCGTTCGCCACGCCGAAGGGCGGCAAGATCCACGCGAGCTTCAAGGTCACTGGTCCGCGCCGCGCCGAATTCAAGATGATGATTAACCGGCCTGACGCGTTCAACCTCACCGACCAGCTTCTCGAGCGCCCCTAAGCGGGCCGATATGCTGCGCTTGATCGCCTCGGCGCAACTCCGTATAGATAGTTCGACGACCTAACTATATGGTGCAGCTAGCATGCCCGGCGCCGCGGCCGACCTTCCCGAAACCGATGACGTGCTCGGCCTCGCCGAACTGCTCCGCGGCCCGCTGCTGCGGGTCTCGCGCAAGCTGCGCCAGGCCGGGCTGAAATCGGGACTCTCGTCACAGGAGACCCTGATCCTCGGCTATCTGAAGAAGAATCCGGGCGCCGGCGTCTCCGAGCTCGCCGACTTCGAGCAGATCTCGCGCCCCACCATGTCCAGCCACATCAAGCGCCTGGAAGGCGCCGGCTGGATCGCCCGCGCGGGCCACGCCGACGACGGACGCCGTCAGGGGCTCACGGTGACGCCCGCGGGCCTGCGGCAGCACGCCGCCGCACAGCGCCACCGCAACGACTGGCTGGCCGCGCGCCTTTCCAGCCTGACGCCGGAGGAGCGCGCCCGCCTCGCCAAGGCCGCCGGCCCGCTCCTCAAGCTCACGAGCGAAGCGTGAGCACCCGCGCCGAAGAGGTCCTGGTCGACGACGTCCTCGACGAAGGCGGCGCCGACGCGGCGGCCGTCCTCAACGAGGGCCGCGACGCGACCCTGCGCGGCTGGGTGATCCCGGCGATCATCGGGATGGCCCTGATGATGCAGACGCTGAACGCCACCTCGATCAACAACGCCCTGCCCTCGATGGCCAAGGCCATGCATGTCGAGCCGCTCAGCCTGAACCTGGCGATCACCATGTACCTGCTGGCCTCGGCGGTGTTCCTGCCGATCTCCGGCTGGATGGCCGACCGGTTCGGGGCCAAGAAGATCTTCATGGTGGCGATGGTCTCCTACGCGCTGACCTCCGCGGCCTGCGGCTTCGCCAACAACCTGCCGGAACTGATCCTTGCCCGCCTCGCCCAAGGCTGCGCCGGCGCCATGATGGGGCCTGTCGGTCGTCTGGTGCTGCTGCGCACCACGCCCAAGAACGAACTCGTGGGAGCCATGTCCGTCGTCACCATGCCAGCGCTCCTGGGGCCCGTCGTCGGACCTGTGCTGGGCGGCGCGATCGTCACCTTCGCGAGCTGGCGTTATATTTTCTACCTGAACCTGCCGATCGCCTTGGCCGGCGTCGTCCTGGTCTACGTATTTATCCCGAACGTGAAGGAACAGAAGGTCTCGCCCATCGACTGGCCGGGCATCTTCCTCACCGGCTTCGGTCTGGCGGGCCTGATCTTCGGCTTCGAGAACCTCGGTCGCAGCGGCATGCCGCCCCTTGGCGTCGCGGGCCTGTTCGCCGGCGGCTTCGCCTGTCTGGGGCTCTATTGGGCGCACGCGCGCAACAACCCGCACGCCATCATTGACCTCGCCATCTTCCGGATCGCGACCTTCCGGGCGTCGGTGCTGGGCGGCGCCTTCTTCCGCCTGGTCCCGGGCGCCACGCCGTTCCTGCTGGCCATGCTGCTGCAGGTGGGCTTCGGCATGAGCGCCTTCGCCGCGGGCCTGATGACCTTCATCTCCGCCGTCGGGGCCTTGGTGATGAAGACCACCGCCCCGCCGATCCTGCGCCGTTTCGGCTTTCGCTCGGTGCTGATCGTCAACGGGTTCATCTGCGCGGCGACCTACATGATCTACGCTTTCTTCCGCATCGACACGCCGCACTGGATCATCATGGTGACGCTGGCCGTTGGCGGCTTCTTCCGCTCGCTGCAGTTCACCAGTCTGAACGGCATGGCCTACGCCGACCTGGAGCAGGCCCAGATGAGCCGCGGCACCACCACGGCCTCGATGGCCCAGCAATTCATGCAGTCGGTCAGCGTCGGCGTGGCCGCGACCCTGGTGCATTTCCTGATGGTCCGGCGCGGCGACACCCACCTGACCGGCGCCTCGGTCGCCCCGGCCTTCGCCATCATCGGCGCGGTCACCCTGGTGTCGCTCTACTGGTTCTACCGCCTGCCGGCCAACGCCGGCGACGAGATGAACAACCGCGGTCTCGCGAAGGCCGCCTAGCCCTCGACGTCCGTCCAGGGCCTGTCCTGGCCGTCGGACATCTCCTCACGCCACTGGCCGCCCGCGTCCTCGTAGACGATGCCGTGCGTGTCGCCGGCGACCCGCTGTTCGCCCGCCGCGCGCCGCGCCGCCTTCCGCGCCGCGTCGTGACTCGGAAAGGTCTCCGAATAGGCGCCATCGACCTGATAGGCCCAGCCGCCGTCGTGCTGCACGATGTGATAGGTGACGTGGCTCATCTCAGATCTCCAGCGAAGCTCCGCGCCCTACATGGCCCGTCCGTCATGGCGCGACAATCTCGAACCAGAAATCGAAGCGGTCCAGCAGCGGCAGGAGCTGGCCCAGGACCGTCGCGCCGTCGCCCGAGACCTTGCCGTCCGCCAGCGCGGCCTCCAGCGTCGTCTCGCCGATCACCAGGGCGATCAGAACGGGGCGGGTCAGCGACACTCCCGGACCGCCCTCGCCCGCCTCATGATGCAGCACCGCGTTCGAGAGGCTGACCGCGAAGTTCTCTCCCGTGTCGGTGAAGACCACCGTCAGAGCAAGATCGCCCGCCTCACCGGCGCTGACCCCGTTCAGTCGCACCGACAGGCTTTCCAAGAGGTCGTCGGCCGGCAGCGAGCGCAGTTGCCCGGCCGCCCCTTGCCGCGGCGTCTCCGACTTCGGCCGCGGGTTGCGCAGCTCCTGAGCCCCGGTCAGGTAGAAGGCCCGCCAGGGCCCGCTCTCGGCCTGATAGCCCATCTGCTCCAGCGCATCGGCCTGCAGCGCGCGGGCCTCCGCATTGGCTGGATCGGCGAACACAAGGTGGTTCACCAGCTCGGCCACCCAGCGGTACTCGCCGCGCCCATAGGCCGCCTGCGCCTTGGCCAGCAGCGCCTCCGCGCCGCCCGCGAGTTCGACGTAACGGGCGCCCGCCTCTGTCGGCGGCAGCCTGTGCAGATTGGCGGGATTGCCGTCAAACCAGCCCAGGTAGCGCTGGTAGACCGCCTTGGCGTTGTGATTGAGCGTCCCGTAGTAGCCGCGCGTGTGCCACTCCGCCGCCAGGGACGGCGGTAGGGCGAGTCCTTCGGCGATCTCCGTCGGCGTCAGGCCATGGTTGGCCATCCGCAGCACCTGATCGTGGATGTATTTGTAGAGGTCGCGCTGCTGGCGCAGGAACCGCGCCGCCTCGCCGGAACCCCAGCGGGGCCAGTGGTGGCTGGCGAACAGCACCTCGGTGTCGCCGGCGAACATCTCGACGGCCTCGTTGATGTAGTGGCTCCAAGCCCGCGCGTCGCGCACCTGCGCCCCGCGTGGCGTGTAGATGTTGTGCAGATGGCAGGTGCAGTTCTCCGCCATGCAAAGCGCGCCGAACTGGGGAAAGAAGAAGTTCATCTCCGCCGGCGCCTCGGTGTCCGGCGTCACCTGGAAGACGATCTCCACACCGTCGATGGTCAGCCGCTCGCCGGTTCGGCTGATGCTCACCGTTGGCGGGACCAGGCTCACTTGGCCCATGGACACGGTCTTGCCGAGGCCGGAGTCCACGTGGCCCTTGGCGTCCTTCATCAGGGTCGCGCCGTACATGTAGGTCGCGCGCCGGCCCATGGCGTTGCCGGCCATGACGTTCTCGCTGACCGCCGCCTTCAGGAAACCCTCCGGCGCCACGATCTGCATGCCCCCGGCGATATCCTCGTCGCTGAGCACGCCGCGGACGCCGCCGTAATGGTCGACGTGGCTGTGGGTGTAGATCACGCCAGTCACCGGCTTGTCGCCGCGGTGTTCGCGCATCAGCTTCAGCGCCGCCGCCGCCGGCTGGGCCGAGGTCAGCGGGTCGATGATGACGTACCCCCGCTCGCCCTCGATGAAGGTGATGTTGGAAATGTCGAAGCCGCGCACCTGATAGACGCCGCGGCCGACTTCGAAGAGCCCATGCAGGGCGTTGAGCTTCGCCTGCCGCCAGAGGCTCGGATTGACGGTGTCCGGCCGATCGCCGTTCAGGAAAGCAAAGGGCGCCATGCTCCAGGCGCCGGGGACGTCGGCGTTCGGAATGGTGCCGATGAAGCCCCGCTCGGCCTTCTCGAAGTCCGACCCGTCATCCGCCGGCAGGCTGGCCGCCAGCGCGGCGTGCGCCGCCATGGTGGCCGCCGTGGCGTCCTTGCGTTGGTCCATCTTGCGTGGTCCTCCCCGGCCCAGCCTTAGCATGCAAAGCCGGTTGCAAAAGCGCCTAGGCGAAGCGTCCCGCCCTGCCTAAGGTCGGCGCAAATTTTCGCCCTCATCGAGGACGTAGCTCATGAAATTCATCCTCGCTCTCGCCGCCGCGCTGATGGCCGCCAGCGCCCCGGCCTGGGCTGCGCCGACCCACGCGAGGCCTGCGACCGCCGCCAAGCCGAAGGCCTTCGCGCCGCATGTCGCCCTCCCGAAGGACGTGGCGCCTACGCGCTTCGACATCAGGATCACGCCCGACGCTGCGAACCTGCAGTTCTCCGGCCATGAAACCGTGGCGCTGACGGTCAGATCACCAACCGACCGCATCCAGCTCAACGCCGCCGACATCGCATTCAAGAAGGTGACCCTGTTTGATCTTCCAAGCCCCGCCGCCGCGGGTTCGGTCGCCTCGCAGCCGATGCACGCCCGGACACCAAGAACGAGCCTGGACAAGGAACAGCAGACTGCGACCTTCATTTTTGACCATCCGCTGGCTCCCGGTCGCTACACCTTGGCGCTCGATTACACCGGGGTGATCTATGAGCAGGCGTCGGGCCTCTTCGCCCTCGACTACACCGGCGAGGCCGGGAAGAAGCAGCGCGCCCTCTTCACCCAGTTCGAAAACTCCGACGCCCGGCGCTTCATCCCTTCTTGGGACGAGCCGGGCGTAAAGGCGGTCTATGCGCTCTCGGTCGTGGCTCCGGCGGCGCAGATGGCGGTCTCGAACATGCCCGAGATCGACTCCAAGCCATTGGCTGGCGGCCTCAGCGTCACCCGCTTCGCCGACACGCCGAAGATGAGCTCCTACTTGCTGTTCTTCGCGCTGGGCGACTTCGAACGCATCCACAAGCAGGTCGGCAAGACCGATGTCGGCGTGATCGTGCGCAAGGGCAAGGCCGCCCAGGCCCAGTTCGCCCTCGACGCCGCCGCCGAGATCCTGCCGTTCTACAACGACTATTTCGGCACGCCCTACCCGCTGCCCAAGCTCGATTTCATCGCCGGCCCCGGCCAGAGCCAGTTCTTCGCGGCCATGGAGAACTGGGGCGCGATCTACTACTTCGACTACGCGCTCTTGATCGATCCGAAGCTATCCACCGAGGCCGACAGGCAGAACGTCTACGTCGATATCGCCCACGAGATGGCCCACCAGTGGTTCGGCGACCTGGTGACCATGGCCTGGTGGGACGACCTCTGGCTGAACGAGGGCTTCGCCTCCTGGATGGAGAACAAGACCACCGACCACTTCCACCCGGAGTGGAAGATCTGGCTGCAGACCAAGGCCGGCGAACAGGGCGCCATGCGCACCGATGCGCGCAATGGCTCGCACCCGGTGATCACTCCGATCCACGACGTCTTCGCCGCCGCCAACGCCTTCGACAGCATCACCTATGAAAAGGGCCACTCGGTCATCCACATGCTGGAAGACTATGTCGGCCCCGACGTCTTCCGCGCGGGCGTCCGCAACTACATCGCCCGCCACGCCTATGCGAACACGGTCACCGATGACCTCTGGACCGAGATCGACAAGGTCTCGCCCAAGAAGATCACCGCCATCGCCCACGACTTCACCCTGCAGGCCGGCGTGCCGCTGATCACCATCGACCGTGGCGCCGATGGGGTGCGGCTCAGCCAAAGCCGGTTTGGCGTCGACGCAGTCTCCAAGACGCCGCGCAGCTGGCGCGCGCCGGTGACCGTCGGCGGCCTTGGCCAACCCTGGCGCACGGTGGTCAGCGCGACATCCTCGGCCATCAAGGCCGCGCCGGCGGCGGCCACTCCCCTCGTGAACGCCGGTCAGATCGGCTATTTCCGCAGCCGCTATTCGCCGCAGCTGGAGACCCGCATCGTCGCGGCCTTCCCGACGCTGGCGGCGGAGGACCAGTTGGGCCTCGTCTACGACAGCCGCGCGCTCGGCGAGGCCGGCTATGCGCCGCTCACCGACTTCCTGGTGGTCGCCAGGCAGGCGCAGGACGCCCAGGAGCCGGTCGTGCTGCAGGCGTTGATCAATCAGCTCGACGCGGTGGACGACAACTACAAGGGCCTGCCTGCGCAGGCCGCCTTCCGCGCCTTCGCCCGCGCCCGTTTGGCGCCCGCCTTCGCGCGGCTCGGCTGGGACGCAAAGCCCGGCGAGTCCGACAACACAGCGCTGGTCCGCCGCACGCTGCTCTCGACCCTGGGGAAGTTCGACGATCCGGCGGTGATCGTCGAGGCGCAACGGCGGTTTTCTGGCCTGCTCGCCAACCCCGACAGCCTGCGCGGCGCGGCGCGCCTGACGGTGCTGCGGATCGTCGCCTCCCACGCCGACGCGGCAACCTGGGACCAGCTGCACACGCTCGCCCAGAAATCTACCGAGAGCACCGACCGGAGCCGGCTCTACAGCTACCTTGGCGCCAGCCACGACCCGGCGCTGGCCGAAAAGGCGCTGGAGCTGTCGCTCACCAAGGAGCCGCCGCCCACCGACGCGCCGAACCTGATCAGCGGCGTTTCAGGCGTCTTCCCCGACAAGGCCTACGACTTCGCCATCGCCCACCGCGCGCAGGTCGACGCCATGGTCGAGCCCACCAGCCGCACCAACTTCTTCGCCGGCCTCGCGAGCGGATCGCTCAGCCCGGACATCGTCTCCAAGCTGAACGCTTTCGCCGAAACCGTACCCGCCTCGGCGCGGCCGTCGATCACCCGGACCATTGCGACGATCACCTACCGGCAGGACATCATCAAGAACCGCCTGCCCGAGGTGGACCGCTGGCTGGCGGCCCATCCGGGCTGATCAGGCAGCCGCGTAGATCTTCGGCCTGAGCGGCTTGATCCGCAGGGACAAACCCGGCGCAACTCCGCTCGGGACGCCGGGCCCGCGCGCCTCCAGCTCGAACAGGCGGCCCTCGATCAGGCACTCGATCCGCGCGTCGGGGCCCCGCTGGACGACAGCCTTCACCTCGCCCGCCAGACCTGCACCATCCAGGGGTGCGAACATCACTTCGTCGGGGCGGAAGAACACGTCCACGCGGCCCTGCGGCGCATCGGCCGGCGCCTTGCTCTCCCAGTCGGCGACGGTCAGGCGGCCGCCTTCGATCACACCCGGCAGGCGGCAGGCCGCGCCCAGGAAGTCGTAGACGAAGGGGTCGGCAGGCTTCTCATAGACCTCGTTGGGCGTGCCAAGCTGGATCAGCCGCCCGTCCTTGAGGATCGCCACCCGGTCGGCCAGGTCCAGCGCCTCCTCCTGGTCGTGGGTCACGAACACGGTCGTCACGCCCGCGCGGTCATGCAGCTCGCGCAGCCAGCGGCGAAGCTCGCGGCGCACCTGGGCGTCCAGCGCTCCGAACGGTTCGTCGAGCAGCAGCATCTTCGGCTCGATGGCCAGGGCCCGCGCCAGCGCCACCCGCTGCCGCTGGCCGCCGGACAGCTGCGCCGGAAAGCGCGCGCCCAGGTCCTCGAGCTGCACCAGCTTCAAGAGATCGGCCACCCGGTCCGCCGTCTCCGACTTGGACGGCCGCTCGCGGCGCGGGCGCACGGTCAGGCCGAAGGCGATGTTCTGGGCGACGGTCATGTGGCGGAAGAGCGCGTAGTGCTGAAAGACCATGCCCACCTTGCGGCTGCGCACGGGGAGGCTCAGGAAATCCTCGCCCGCGAAGCGCACTTCGCCGGCGTCGGGTCGCTCGAGCCCCGCCAGCACCCGTAGCAGCGTCGTCTTGCCCGACCCCGAGGGGCCGAGCAGCGCCAGGAATTCCTTGTCCCTGGCGTGCAGCGACACGTCATTCAGCGCCGGGAAACGGCCGAACGATTTCGATATGCCGCTGATCTCCAGCGACAGGGGCGACTTCCCACGTTTTTGGGCATCAGTGTCGGCGGTTGGCAGCGAGTTCTCCGGCATGTCGCCATTCGAGTCCGGTCTTGAGGACCAGGGTGATGAGCCCGAGGGAGGCCAGGAGGCTGGCCGCCGCGAAGGCGCCGACGAAGTCATAGTCATTGTAGAGCACCTCGACGTGAAGCGGGAGCGTGGTGGTGAGGCCTCGAATGTGGCCGGAGACGACGGAGACGGCGCCGAACTCGCCCATCGCCCGCGCATTGCACAGCAGCACGCCATAGAGCAGCGCCCAGCGGATGTTCGGCAGCGTGATCCGCCAGAAGGTGGTGAAGCCGCCGGCGCCGAGCGTCAGGGCCGCGGCCTCCTCGTCCGAGCCCTGGTCCTGCATCAGCGGGATCAGCTCGCGGGCGACGAAGGGGAAGGTCACCAGGATGGTCGCCAGCACCAGGCCCGTGGTGGCGAAGATGATCTTGATGTCATGGTCGATCAGCCAGGTCCCGAACCAGCCCTGCGCCCCGAACAGCAGCACCCAGACCAGGCCCGAGACCACTGGCGACATGGAGAACGGCAGGTCGATCAGTGTCAGCAGGGCCGCCTTTCCGCGGAACTCGAACTTGGCGATGCACCACGCCGCCGCGATCCCGAAGGCGGCGTTCAGCGGCACGGCGATTGCGGCCACCAGCAGGGTCAGCTGGATGGCCGAGATAGCGTCCGGATCGCGGATCGAGGCCAGATACTTGCCGATCCCCTTGGCGAAGGCGTCGTGGAACACCACGAACAGCGGCAACAGGACCAGCACAGCCATGACCACGGCCGACGCCAGCACCAGCAGGATCGCCAGTCCCGGCAGGCGCACGCTGGAGACCGGACGCGCGCCCACAACTGGATTTGCGAGGGTCATGCCTTGCCCCGCCGCGCCAGGAACAGCTGCAGCCCGTTGATCGCCACCAGCGACCCGAAGGAGATCGCCACCATCGCCAGGCCCACGGCCGCAGCGCCGGCGTAGTCATACTGCTCCAGCTTGATGACGATCAGCAGCGGAGCAATTTCCGTCTTGCCGGGCAAATTCCCGGCGATGAACACCACCGAGCCGTACTCGCCGACCGCTCGGGCGAAGGCCAGGCTGACGCCGGAGACCAGCGAGGGGCCGAGCGCCGGCAGGATCACGCGGACCGCGCGCTGCAGGGCGTTGGCGCCCAGTGTCGTGGCCGCCTCCTCCACTTCCTTGTCCAGGTCCTGCAACACCGGCTGCAGCGAGCGGACCACGAAAGGCAGGCCGATGAACACGAGGGCGATGAAGATGCCGAGGGGCGAATAGGCGGTCTTGATCCCAACCTTCGCCGCCAGCGACCCCAGCGGCCCCGTGGGCGCATAGATGGCGGTGAGCGCGATGCCCGCGACCGCGGTCGGCAGGGCGAAGGGCAGGTCGACCAGGGCGTCCAGGATGCGCCGGCCGGGGAACTCATAGCGGGTGAGCGTCCAGGCCAGCAGCACGCCCAGCGGCGCGTTCAGCAGCGCAGCCAGGGCGGAAAGCCCGAAGCTCAGGCGCAAGGCCGCCGCCACGCGCGGCGCGGCCAGAGCGTGGACCACCCCGTTCAGTCCCAGCTCCCAGGGCCGGATCGCCAGCGCCACCAGCGGCAGCACGACGATCGCCCCCAGATAGGCGAGCGTGATCCCAAGCGACAGCCCGAACCCCGGCAGCACGGAATGGACCACCCATGGCCTGCGCGCCTTAACCGGCGCGGCGGGGATCGCGTGGGCGGTCACGCGGGCTTGTAGATCTGGTCGAACAGGCCGCCATCGGCGAAGTGGGTGGCCGAGGCCTTCTTCCAGCCGCCGAACGCCTGGTCGATGGTGGCGAGCGGGATCTGCTTGAATGAGGCTGCGTATTTGGCCACCGCCTTCGGATCGCGCGGCCGGTAGTGATGCTTGCCAATGATGTCCTGGGCCAGGGGGCTGTAGAGGAAGTTCAGGTAGCCCGTGGCGACCACGCGGGTGTTGTGGCGGTCGACGTTCTTGTCCAGCAGGGCGACCGGCGGCTCGGCCAGGATCGAGCTCGACGGATAGACGATGTCGTAGTTCGGCCCGAACTCGTCGATGGTCAGGAACGCCTCGTTCTCCCAGGACAGGAGCACGTCGCCGATGTTGCGCTGGGCGAAGGTGGTGGTGGCGTCCCGCGCCCCGGCGCCCAGCACCGGCACGTTCTTGTAGAGGCGGGTGATGTAGTCCTTGGCGCCGGCCGCCCCGCCCTGCTTCTGGCCGTAGGCGTAGGCCGCCAGATAGGCCCAGCGCGCGCCGCCCGAGATCTTTGGGTTGGACACGATCACGCCGACACCCGGCTTCACCAGGTCGGCCCAGTCGCGGATCCCCTTCGGATTGCCCTTGCGCACCAGGAAGATGATCGTCGAGGTGTAGGGGGTCGAATTGTTCGGCAGCCGCGACTGCCAGTTGGGCGGCAAGAGCTTGGCTCGTTGGGCGATCTCGTCGATGTCGCCCGCGAGCGCCAGGGTCACCACGTCGGCCTGCAGGCCGTCGATCACCGCACGGGCCTGCTTGCCGGAGCCCCCATGGCTTTGCTTGATGTCCAGCACCTGGCCGGTCTTGCCCTTCCAGTAGCTGGCGAAGGCGGCATTGATTTCCTTGTAGAGCTCCCGCGTGGGATCGTAGCTGACGTTCAGCAAAGTGATGGGCTTGTCGTCCGCGAACGCCCGTCCCGCCAGGAACGGCGCCGTCGCCGCGGCGCCCGCCATCATGGCTCTTCGGGAAAGAGGCGGCCTCGTCATGGTCTCAAGTCCTCAAGGAATGGGGGCTCAGGGACGCTTGCCGGAACGCTGACAGCCGGGTTTCACCTCGCCCGATAACCCGCGAGCTGAAGCGACGTTTCATAGCGAACGGCGCAATCTGCGGTTTGCGCACTTCACAATCCCGTGGCGCAGCCGCGCGCATGCTCGATCCCTCGCCCAAAGCGGGGATCAAGCTAGTCGGCCTATTCCTACTTCACGAGTGGGATTAAGCTGACCCAGGCCACAGAAAATCTGATGCTCACAAAGGCGCGGAGACCTACTCCGCCGCCATCAGCACCCGGCCCCCAGTGAACGAGGTCTTTTCCGCAAGCGCCGCCTTGGCCTCCTCGTATTCGCCGGCCAGGCGCTCCACCAGTTCGGCGGCGGTCGGGATCGACTTCACTGAGCCGATGCCCTGGCCGCAACCCCAGATGTCGCGCCAGGCCTTGGCCTTCTGGTTGCCGCCGGAGCCGAAATTCATCGCCGAGGCGTCCGACACCGGCAGGTTGGCCGGGTCCAGGCCCGCCGCCAGGATCGACGGCGTCAGGTAGTTGCCGTGAACGCCCGTGAAGAGGTTGGTGTAGGTGATGTCCTCGCCGCTGCTCTCGACGATCATCTGCTGGTAGGCGGGGTTGGCGTTGGCCTCCTGGGTGGCGATGAAGGCCGAGCCCACATAGGCCAGGTCCGCGCCCATCGCCTGGGCGCCCAGGATCGAGCGGCCGTGGGCGATCGCGCCCGAAAGCGCGATCGGCCCGTCGAACCATTCGCGCAGGCCCTGGATCAGGGCGAAGGGCGACAAATGCCCCGCGTGGCCGCCGGCGCCCGCCGCGACCGGGATCAGGCCATCGGCGCCTTTCTCGATAGCTTTTCTGGCGAAGCGGTCGTTGATCACGTCGTGCAGCACGACGCCGCCGTAGGAATGCACCGCGTCGTTCACCGGCGTCTGGGCGCCCAGCGAGGTGATGACGATCGGCGCCTTCCACTTGGTGGAGAGCTCGACATCCTGTTCCAGCCGGTCGTTGGACTTGTGGACGATATGGTTGACCGCGAAGGGGGCAGACGGCGCCTCCGGATGGTCGCGGTCCCAGGCCGCCAGCTCTTCGGTGATCCGATGCAGCCACTCGTCCAGCAGCGAGACCGGTCGCGCGTTCAGCGCCGGGAACGAGCCGACGATGCCGGCCTTGCACTGGGCGATCACCAGGTCCGGGTTGGAGATGATGAACAGCGGGCTGCCGATCACCGGAAGCCGAAGGCGGTCGCGCAGGACGGAAGGCAGGGCCATGGATCTCTCTCACGTCATATATTTACACCGTATATCTATACTAGCAGAGCCCGTTCCAAGCGCCAACCGCCCCAGCGCGATCTTGACGCCGGGGGCCGGGCAGGACCAATTCCCGCCATGGCCGACGCCGCTCCCCTAGCCCTCGCCGGCGACTTCCCGCCCGTCACCGACGCCGATTGGCGCGCCTTGGTCGACAAGACCCTGGGAGAGGCGCCCTTCAGTTCGCTCGAAAAGACCACGGTCGAGGGCCTGGCGATCGAACCGCTCTACACGCCGGCGCCGGCGTCGGCCGCGCCGGCGCGCGCGGTCTGCGCCGACCGCGCCTGGGAGCTGGCCACCCTCACCGCCCATCCCGATCCGGTCCGCGCCAACTGCGAGCTCCTCGCCGATCTGCGCGGCGGCGCCGCGGCTGCGGTCATTCGCATCGATGCGACCGGCAATGCGGGCCTGGCGATCGGTTCCGAAGACGCCCTGGCCCGCGCCCTCGACGGCGTGATCCTGGAGTTCGCGCCCGTGGCCCTCGACGCCGGCTTCCTGGGGCCTGTAGCCGCGGACTGGCTGAGCGCCGCCGCCAAGGCCTCGCCGACAGCCCTGGTCCGCTTTCACCTCGATCCTCTGAGCGCTTTCGCCGAGACCGGCGCCAGTCCTGGGCCGATCGAGGCCCACCTGATCGCGGCCGCCAACACCGCCGCGCGCCTGGCCCAAACCTATCCGCTGGCGCAACTCTTCCTGGCATCCGGCCGCACCGTGCATGAGGCGGGCGGCGGCGAAGCCGGCGAGGTCGCCTTCGCCGCCGCCGCCGCGGTCGCCTACGCCAAGGCCCTGGTCCGGGCCGGCATGCCCATGGCCGACGCCTTCGGGCGGATCACCCTGGGCCTGAGCGCCGACGCCGACTACTTCGTGACCATCGCCAAGCTGCGCGCCGCGCGCGCGGTCTGGGCGCAGATCGCCCTGGCTTGCGGGGCCGACTCGACGGCGCGTATCGAGGCTCGGTCTTCCCGCCGTATGCTGACGGCCCAGGACGCCTGGACCAACATGATCCGGCTCACCGCCGCGGGCTTCGGTGCGGCGGTCGGCGGCGCCGACAGCGTGATCCTGGGCAACTTCACCGACGCGCTGGGCCTGCCCACCGAGTTCGCCCGCCGCCAGAGCCGCAATTCCCAGCTGGTGCTGATGGAAGAGGCCCACATCGGTCGCGTCGCCGACCCCGCCGCCGGCTCCGGCTACATCGAGGCGCTGACCGATGAGATCGCGCGCGCCGCCTGGACGGATTTCCAGGCCATCGAGGCCGCCGGCGGGATCGTCCCGGCACTGACCTCCGGCCAGATCGCCGCCGCCGTCGAGTCCGCCAAGGCCGCCCGGCCGGAGCCCAAGATCATCGGCGTCACCGCCTTCCCCCCGGCAAAGGAGACGCCGGTGGAGGTCGAGATCGCCGCCGCCCGGCCGGCCGACGCGCCGTCGTCCCGGTTGCCGGGTCCCGACAGCGTCTGCCCGCCGCTCCCGCCCATACGGCTTTCGGAGGCGTTCGAATGACCCGCTTCCCCGATTTTGCAGCCTTGCCCTTCGGCGCTCCGCCCCTTCAAGGGCTGCAGACCGGCGATCCCTGGCGGACGCCCGAAGGCATTGCGGTGCGGCCCGCCTATGGCCCCGCCGACACCGCCGGCCTCGACACCCTGGGCGGCTATCCGGGCCTCGCGCCGTTCCTGCGCGGCCCTTACCCGACCATGTACCTGACCAACCCGTGGACCATCCGCCAGTACGCGGGCTTCTCCACGGCCGAGGACTCCAACGCCTTCTATCGCCGCAACCTGGCCGCCGGACAGATGGGTCTCTCCATCGCCTTCGACCTGGCCACCCACCGCGGCTACGACAGCGACCACCCGCGGGTGAAGGGCGACGTCGGCATGGCCGGCGTGGCCATCGATTCCATTCTCGACATGCGCACCCTGTTCGACGGCATCCCGCTCGACAAGATGAGCGTCTCGATGACCATGAACGGCGCGGTGCTGCCGATCCTGGCGCTCTACATCGTGGCCGGCGAGGAACAGGGCGTGCCGCACAAGGCGCTCTCCGGCACCATCCAGAACGACATCCTCAAGGAGTTCCTGACCCGGAACACCTACATCTATCCGCCCGGCCCCTCGATGCGGATCGTCTCGGATATCTTCGCCTACACCTCCAAGGAGATGCCGCGCTTCAACTCGATCTCGATCAGCGGCTACCACATGCAGGAAGCCGGCGCGACGCTCGACCTGGAGCTCGCCTATACCCTGGCCGACGGCATCGAATATATCCGCGCGGGCGTCGCCGCCGGCATGACGGTGGACCAGTTCGCGCCGCGCCTGTCGTTCTTCTGGAACGCCGGCATGAACACCTTCATGGAGATCGCCAAGCAGCGCGCCGCGCGCCTGCTCTGGGCCAGGCTGGTGAAGGACGAGTTCGATCCGAAGGACGCGCGCAGCCTGTCCCTGCGCGCCCACACCCAGACCTCCGGCTGGTCGCTGGCCGCCCACGACGTCTTCAACAACGTCGCCCGCACCACCGTCGAGGCCATGGCCGCGGTCGGCGGCCAGACCCAGAGCCTGCACACCAACTCGCTCGACGAAGCCCTGGCTTTGCCGACGGATTTCTCCGCCCGCATCAGCCGCAACACCCAGCTCTTCCTGCAGGCCGAGAGCGGCCAGACCCGGGTGATCGACCCCTGGGGCGGCAGCTATTACATCGAACGCCTGACCGCCGACCTGGCCGCGCGCGCGCTAACCCACATCGCCGAGGTCGAGGCGCTGGGCGGCATGGCCAAGGCCATCGAGAATGGCCTGCCCAAACGCCGTATCGAGGAGGCCAGCGCCCGCACGCAAGCGCGCATCGACGCCGGCATCCAGAGCGTGGTCGGGGTCAACCGCTACCGCCCCGACACGCCCGACGAGATCCCGGTCCTGAAGGTCGACAACACCGCCGTGCGAGAGCAACAGCTCGCCAAGCTGACGCGGCTGAAGGCCGAGCGCGACCCGGCCGCCGTGAAACGCGCGCTCACCGCGCTCACCACTGGCGCGGCGGGCGGCGGCAACCTGCTGGAGCTCTCCGTCGACGCCGCACGCGCCCGCGCCACCCTGGGCGAGATCTCCGACGCCCTGGAGAAGGTCTTCAACCGCCACAAGGCCCACGCCGACGCGGTCAAGGACGTCTATCTGCGCGAGAGCGGCGTCACCACCAGCGCCCGCCGCGCCCAGGAAATGGCCGCGGCCTTCACCCAGGCCGACGGCAGGAAACCGCGAATCCTGGTCGCCAAGATGGGCCAGGACGGCCACGACCGCGGCCAGAAGGTGATCGCCTCCGGCTTCGCCGACCTCGGCTTCGACGTGGAGATCGGCGACCTCTTCCAGACGCCCGCCGAGACCGCCGCCCAGGCCGTCGCCGACGGCGTCCACGCGGTGGGCGCGAGCTCACTGGCCGCAGGTCACCTGACCCTCGTGCCGGAGCTGAAAGGCGAGCTCGCAAAGCTCGGCCGTGCGGACATCATGGTGGTGGTCGGCGGCGTGATCCCGCCGGAAGACTTCGCGGCGCTCCGCGACATGGGCGTCGCCGCCATCTTCACCCCCGGCGTCACCGTCCCCGACGCCGCCATCTCGGTGATCGAGCGCCTCAACGAACAGCTCGGCTACGCCCAGGAACAGGCTGCGGAATAGGCGCTGCGCGCCATCCACGCCTGAACATTTCTGGTCGACCTCGACCGCGCGCGCCGGCTGTGCCCTCCTGGCTGCGAACCGGGAGCTGAACCTTGATCGCATCGGACGCTGAGCTCGAGCGCTCGACCCTGAGCAAGGTCGCCTGGCGGCTGCTGCCGCTGATCATGCTGGGCTACCTGGCCTCCTACATGGACCGGGTGAACATCAGCTTCGCCGCGCCGCAGATGAACGCGCAGCTGGGCTTCACCGCCTCGGTCTACGGCTTCGGAGGCGGGCTGTTCTTCATCAGCTACGCGATCCTGGAAGTCCCCTCCAACCTGGCGCTCGCCCGCGTCGGGGCCCGTCGCTGGCTGGCCCGGATCATGATCACCTGGGGCGTCGTCGCCATGAGCATGGCGCTGGTCCGTACGCCCCTGCAGTTCTACGCCGTGCGCTTCCTACTGGGCGCGGCCGAAGCGGGCTTCTTCCCGGGCGTGATCTATTACCTCGGCCTCTGGTTCCCGCAGACCCACCGCGGCCGGGCCATCTCCCGGTTCTATGTCGCCGCGCCCCTGGCCTCGGTCGTCATGGGCGCGGTGGCGGGCAGCCTGCTGGGCCTGGATGGGCGCCTGGCCCTGCGCGGCTGGCAATGGCTGCTGATCGCCGAAGGCACGCCGGCGGTGATCCTCGCCTTCGTCTTCCTGCGCTGGCTGCCCGACCGGCCGGCCAACGCCGCCTGGTTGTCGCCCGCGGAAAAGACCTGGCTGGAGACGCGGCTGCGGGCGGACGACGAGGCGATCAGCGCGCCGGAGCACAGCCAGTTCAGGGCGCTGTTCCGACCCAAGGTGCTGGCTATCACCCTGGTCAACTTCCTCTACCTGGGCCCCTACTACGCCTTCGCCCTCTCCGCCCCGACCGTTCTCAAAGCGGGCACGGGCCTCGACGCGGCCCATGTGGGCTACCTGGTGGCGGCCGGCGGTCTGGTCGGCGCCATCGGCATGGCCTTCATCGGCTGGAGCTCGGACCGGCGCGGCGAGCGCTATCTGCATCTGGCCATCCCGCTGGTGATGGTCGCGGCGGCCTTTGGGGTCATCGCCTGGTCGCCGGGTCCGGTGGCCGTCATGGCGGCCTATCTGACCCTGATGGCGTCCTACTTCGCGGTGAGCGGGGCCTTCTGGCTGGCGCCGGGCGAGATCGTCCACCCGCGCGCCGTGGCTGTGACCGTGGCCGCGATCAACGGCGCCGGCCAGGTCGGATCCTTCCTCTTTCCCTGGCTCTGGGGCCTGGCGAAGGACGCCACCGGGGGCTATCACGCCGGGCTCTCCACCCTCCCCCTCGCCTTCCTGGCCGGCGCGGGGATCGTGATGGGTTTGCGTCACGTCCGGGCGCGCAGCCAGGCGGTGTAAGCTCCCCAGACGAAAAACGCCGGGGCGCGAACCCCGGCGTTTGCCGTCTCTGCTGACTTGAGCCTTTGCCCGTTACCGGCTGGTCGGGCTGTCGCTGTTGAAGGCGGAGGCCGCCGTGGCGGCTTCCGACGGCTTGGCCGTCGGCGCGGCCCCGCCTGAACGGCGCCCGCCCATCATGCCCTGCGCGGCGGCCAGCTCGCTGGCGTCCAGATAGCCGTCGTGGTTCTTGTCCAGAACATCGAAGTACTTCAGCAGCTGCCGGCCGATGGACCCCTTCAGCTCGGCCTTCTCCAGCTTACCGTCCAGGTTGTCGTCCATCATGCCGAGCAGGCGGGTCTTGGCGAGCTCTTCCTCGTAGTCGACCCGATGCTCCGCCGTCTCGTTCACCCAGCGGTAGTTGACAGAGGTGAACAGCATCTCCTGGAAGGACTGCTCGCCCCACGAGACGTTGATCTTCGGGTCGGGGTTCGAGGGGTTCCGCGCCGAGTTGTCATAGACGTAGTGCGAGATCAGCTTCGAGCCCGCCGGCACCTTGATCGGCTCGGCGAAGGTGTAGCTGCGCTGCCAGTTGAAGTCGTAGCGCGGCAGGGCCAGCAATTCCTTCATCTTGCCGTCGGGGTACTGGATCCACAGGTCCGCCGAATAGGCGCGGTAGTGGGCGTGCGGGAAGGCCGAATAGAGCAGCGCGTCGTGCGGGAACTGCACATAGGCCACTTCCTTGTGCCGCGCCTCGCCCGCCGGGATCTCGATGGTCGGGTCCATGATGACCACGTTGTGCATGATCAGCTCGGGCGGCTTGTCGTAGAAGTAGAGCGCGACTTGGCTCTTATCGACCACTTCCTTGCCATAGGGGGTGTAGTGCATCTGGAAGCCGATGGCGCCGCCCGGCGGCAGATAGACCCCGGCGTTGGCTGGCTCCATCGAGGACTCCGCGCCCACCGCATAGCCCGCGCCGAGGGAGGCGGACCACTTGGTTTCCGACGACTTTCCGTCGGCCGGCATCGTTTCCATCCAGCCGGTCAAGAGGTGGTGCACGCCCTGGCGCGAGCCCGGCTTCACGGTCGAGGCGCGAACCCACTTGCCTTCGGTGAGCGTGCCCGCCACGGCCGGGCGCTGGTAGTCGACCACGCCAGAGGCGGGGATCTTGAAGGCCGGCACGTCGATGATCAGGTCCGGCTTGCCCAGCGGCCACTCCTGGGCCACGTGCTTCACTGCGCCCAGCGGATCGGCGCCATCGCCGCGCGGCGCGCCCGCCTCGATCCAGTGGACCAGGGTCTTGGTCTCATCGGCCGTCAGCCGCTTGTCGTCGGAGAATTTCCCGATGTGCGGATCAGCGTGATAGGGCGGCATCCGGTCGGTGCGGATCACCTCGCGGATCATCGGGGCGAAGCCCTTGACCATGGCGTAGTTGGTCATGGCGAAGGGGCCGATGCCGCCCTCTTCGTGGCAGGCCACGCACTTGGCTTCCAGGATCGGCGCCACGTCCTTGGCGTAGGAGACCTTCACCTCGCCGCGTTCCGGGAAGGCGATCGGCGCGCCGGCGCCGGGTGCGGCGGCGGCCATGGCGACCTGCTGGCCGGCGACCAGGGCGTCGAGCGCCTTGGACGACCCGGGCATGGTGCCGTGGTAGACCACCTTCCAGCTCTTCGGATCGACGACGATGACTTCCGCCGAGCGGGTGACGCCCAGGCTCTCGCCGACCAGCTGGTAGCTGTCCATCAGGATCGGGGTGTCGTAGCCGGCCTTGTCGGCCTCGGCCAGGATCGCCTCGCGGGTGTCCTTCAGGTTGGAATTGATCATCATGAACTCGACGCCCTTGGCGGCGTAGGCGGCCTTCAGGCTCTTCAGCGCCGGGGCCTCTCCGCGCATCATCGCATCGCCGTTCGATTGGCTGACGATGACGATCGCCTTGGCGTCGGCCAGGCGATAGAGCTCGTGGGCCTCCATGTTGGCGTCCACCAGCATGAAGTTGTCGACCTTGGTCGCCATCGGCGCCGTGGCCGCCACGCCGGACCCGTGCGCCAGCGCGCTCGAGGACTGGTCGCTTGAGCATCCCACCAGGGCCGCCGTGCCGGCCAGCAGGCCTAGGATGCCGAATTTCGCGCGGTTCATCGTGTCGTTCCCCAAAAATCTTCGGCCAATGCCGAATGCGCCTCCGTGGCGGGTCCACGCGGCGCATGCCGTATATCCGCCAACCAGGTTACACGAATATTGCCGCGCTTGTATGCGGCCCCGTGTCTGCAGCCTAGTCGCCGCGGCTATCGGCTTTGGATGCAAGGCCTCACGACGACGGCAATTCATCGGCGATCACCTTGAACCCCGCGAGCGTGTTCGGTCCGAAGCTGGTGGTGATCGCGGCGTCCGTGGCGTCGCGGCCGCGGGCCATCAGGATGCGGCCCACCCGCGGGGTGTTGTGGCGCGCGTCCACGGTATGCCAGCGGCCGCCCAGGAAGACTTCCGTCCAGGCGCTGAAGTCCATCTCCCCATTCGACGGCCACTGGATGTCGCCCAGATAGCCCGTGCAGTACCGCGCCGGGATGTTCATGCAGCGGCAGAGCGTGATGGCCAGGTGCGCATAGTCGCGACAGACCCCATAACCCTCCTCATGCGCCTCGAACGCGGTCTTGGTCGGGCGGGCGTGCTCATAGCCGAACCTGATCCGGCTGTGGGCGTAGTCGAGGATGGCCTGCAGCCGCGCCCAGCCGGGCGCGATATCGCCGAACAGCCGCCAAGCCAGGTCCGACAGGTGTTCGGTCTCGCAATAGCGGCTGGCCAACAGGAACACGATCACCTCGTTCGGCAGCTCCTGCACCGGGTGCTGCATGGCCTCGGGCGCGGTCTGGTCCGGCAATCCGGTATCCCGGATCACGAAATCGGCGCTGAGAACCGTGCGGCCGGCGGGGACCACGAGGCGGCTGCAGAGGTTGCCGAACGCGTCATGATACTGCGTCACCGGGACATGCGGATCGGTCCGGATGAAGTCCGGGGTTTCCAGGTCCTGATAGCGTGAGGAATGAACGTTCAGCAGCAGCAGCATCGGCGTCGGCTGCGGACACTCATAGGTGATCTCGTAGCCGGCTCGGATTCGCATGGGGTTCCTTGGGCTGGTTAGCGTCCCTGCGCAACACGCCTGAGCGGCGCCGGTTGCGTTTCGGCGTCGGCTTGCACCGAAACCTCCACTTCAACGTCCATTCCCAGGTAGTCGGCGGGCAGGCCAGCCCAGGTTCCATGCAGCGGCACCGCCTGGCGCGGATCGCGGGCGATGGCCACGCGCACCAGGTCGGCGTTGCCGACGATGCCGTTGGTCGGATCGAACTCCACCCAGCCGCAGGAGGGCAGGAAGACGCGGACCCAGGCGTGAGTGTGGCCGCCGCCGGCGCGCCCGGCCTTGGCGGACGCCGAATAGACGTAGCCAGACACGAATCGCGCCGCGAGGCCCAGGCTGCGCACCGCCTCGATCATCAGCATGGCGAAGTCGCGGCAGCTGCCGGCGCCCAGCGCGAGCGTTTCCAGCGGCGCCTGGGGCGCGCCGGTCAGCCGGGCGCCATAGGCGAACTCGCTGTGGATCGCATGGGTCATGTCGGTGAGCAGGGTGCGCAGGCTGGTTGGCCCCGCACGGCGAATGAACCGCCGCGCCCAGGCCTCCAGCTCGCCGGTCGGGTCGGCGTGGCGCCGCTCGATCGACCGCGCCAGGTCCGGCAGGTCTTCGGGACTGTAGGCGAAGGGCAGTGTCTGGGCGTAGCTCTCGCCCTCGAAATCGAAGGCCGGCTGCGGGGTATGCTCGAGCGTCATGCGGCTCTCGACGGAGAGGCGCTCGGAGCGGCCGGTGAAGCGGGCGATCGACACGCAGTTGCCGAATACGTCATGGACGTTGCGCAGCACCGTCGGCTGCGGCCAGACCGTGAGTTCCGCCGAGACCAGCCGCTGGTCATAGCTCTCCATCGGCCGCAGCATCATGCGATGCTCGCCGAGCGCCACCGGATTGCGGTAGCGGTAGGCCGTCAGGTGGCGGATGGAGACCAATGGCATTGGTGAACGGTGCGGGCGATTCCGTTAACGGGTCTACAGCACTGCTTGCGCCCGATGAACGCAGGGTAAGCATTGCGCTAAATGCAGGCGTCGACTCGCCTTTCCTGCTCCTGGGCGACCATGCGGGGCGCGACATTCCGCGCGCCCTCGGCGATCTCGGCCTGCCGCCGGCTGAACTCGACCGCCACATCGCCTGGGACATCGGCGTCGCGGGCCTCGGCGGCCGGCTCTCCGAGGCCCTGGACGCGCCCTTCATCCGCCAGCGGTTCTCGCGCCTTGTGATCGACTGCAATCGCGACCCGGCGCGAGCCGACGCCATTCCCGAGGTCAGCGACGGCGCCGAGATCCCCGGCAACCGGGCCCTATCGGCCGCCGCCCGCGAGGCCCGCGTCGCGGCGATCGCGCGGCCCTACCACGCCGCCATCGCCGCCGAGCTCGAACGGCGCGCCCAGCGCGGCCTGACGACCACACTGATCTCGCTGCACTCCTTCACGCCGCGGATGAACGGATTCGAGCGGCCCTGGCGGTTCGGGGTCCTGCACGCCGGCGACAGCCGCTATTCCCTCGCCGTGCTGGCCCGACTGCGCGGCGAACTGGGCGAGGCGCTGGTCGGCGACAACCAGCCCTACCGGATGGACGAGGTCGATTTCACCGTCCCGCTGCATGCGGGCGGCCGCGGCCTCGACTACCTGGAGCTGGAGGTGCGCCAGGACCTGCTAGAAAACCCTGCCGGACAGGCCGAGGTGGCCGCCATCGTGGCGCGCCTCCTGCCCGCGGCGCTCGCAGACATCGGCGGAGCCTAGCCGGACGGGACCATCGCGCGCAGGATGATGGAACTGCGGCCCCAGGGCCCCAACGGAGGAGACTTCAGATGAGCGACACCGCCACAGCGCCGGCGCCCCAGACGACCACGGCGCCTTCGGTCCGCTTCGGCTTCGCGAAGTTTGTCGTGCGCGACCTCAGGGCGATGCGCAGCTTCTACGAGCGCGCGTTCGGCCTCGTCGTCGCCCAAACCATCGACTTGCCGGAGATCATGGAGCTAGTCATGCGCCGCGCCGGCGAGGAGACAGGCTTCAGCCTCATCCTCTACTGGAACAAGGATGGCCGCGAGATCAGCGTCGGCACAGCCCATGGCCCGCTTGGCCTCTACGTCCGCGACGTCGACGCCGCCTACGCCCATGCGGTCAGCGAGGGTGCGACGCCGCATCGCGAGCCCTGGGACACCGGCGACATGCGCGTAGGCTTTGTCCTCGACCCGGAGGGACACGAGCTGGAGCTGATCTCCATGGTGAAGCGTTAGGTCCCGCCGATCCGCGCTCGGCGAGGAACAGGGCCGCCGGCCCGTCCGTTGGAGGAGATTAACCCGAGGGTCCCCGCCATGTTCACGCTGCCCAAGCTGCCCTATGACTATTCCGCGCTCGAGCCGACGCTGTCGGCCGACACGATGCACACCCATCACGACAAGCACCACAAGACCTACGTCGAGAAGACCAACGAGCTGGCGGGCAAGGCCGGCCTCGATGGCCGTCCGCTGGAAGAGGTCGTGCGTGAAGCCTCGAAGTCGAGCGACAAGAAGCTCTTCCACAACGCCGCTCAGGCCTGGAACCACGCCTTCTTCTGGGTCTGCATGACGCCAAAGTCAGCCGCGCCCTCCGGCGCGCTGAAGGCCGGCATCGAAAAGGCCTTCGGCTCCATCGACGGCTTCAAGGACGCCTTTGTCGAGGAAGGGTTCGACCACTTCGGCTCGGGCTGGGTATGGCTGGCGGCCGGTTCTGAAGGCCTCAAGGTGATCTCCACCCACGACGCCGACGACACCCTGATCAAGGACGGACTCTTCCCGCTGTTGGTCTGCGATCTTTGGGAGCACGCCTACTATCTGGACTACAAGAACGACCGGAAAGCCTTCCTGAAAGCTTGGCTGGACAAGGTCGCCAACTACGCCTTCGCCGAAAAGCAGCTCGCAGCGTCGGACGGCCAGGGCGACGGCTTCCGCTATCCGAGCCCGGGCGCCAATGACGATGGCTCGGACCGCCGCGAAGTTCCCGGCGAGGCGCCCCGACCGCCAGCCTAGCGGTTGGCGACCAGGGGCCCGAGGTAGTCGACGTAGGCAGCTGGCCCCTGTCCGGCGATGCGCGCCTCGACCTCGAAAACTTCACGCAGCAAGCCGGCGGTCAGCACCGCCGGCGTCGGGCCGAAGGCCGCCAGCCGGCCGGCCTTCAACGCCATCACGTGGGTCGAGAACCGCAGGGCCAGGGTCAGGTCGTGCAGCGCGGCGATCACCAGCTTGCCCTGGCCGGCCAGGCCCTTGAGGCGCTGCATGGCGTCGAGCGCATGCCGGGGGTCGAGGCCGGAGATCGGCTCATCGGCGATCAGCGCCTGCGGGTCGCCGATCAGGGCGCGGGCCAGCATGGCGCGCGACAACTCCCCTCCCGAGAGGGTTGTCGCCGGCTGCTGGCGGTGGTCGGCGAGATCACAGGCCTCCAGCGCCTCGGTGAGCCGGGGCTCCCATCCGCCGGGCAGGCCGCCAAAGGCCGGGAGCTGCGGTGTGAGCCCCAGCGCCACCAGCCGCTCCACGGCGATCGGCCATTCCGCACGCGGGTTCTGCGGCAGGTAGGCGCGGCGCCGGGCGAGATCGCGCCGGTCCAGGCGCGGCAGCAAGGTCCCGTCGAGGGTCACCATCCCTTCGTCGGGCGCCAACAGGCCGGCCAGGACTGACAGCAGCGTCGACTTGCCCGCGCCGTTCGCCCCGACCACAGCCACGAAAGCGCCGCTCTCCACGTCGCAGCACACGTTGTCGACGATCGCCCGGCCGCTGCGGACCACCTTGAGGTTCGTCGCACAAAGTCTTGTCATGGCGCGAGTTTCTGCAGGCGAAGCAGCAGCCAGAAGAAGAATGGGGCGCCGATCAGGCTGGTGATCACGCCGAGCCGCAGTTCGGTGTTGGTGTGGATCACCCGCGTGCCGATATCCGCCAGCAGCAGCAGGGCCGCGCCGAGCAGAACAGAGGGCAACATCGTGCGGCTCGGCTGATGTCCGACGAAAGGCCGCACCAGGTGCGGCGCCACCAGGCCGATGAACCCCACCGAGCCCACCACCGAGGTCGCCGCCCCCACCGCCAGGCCGACGCCCAGCAGGATCAGCACCCGAGTGCGGTCGACGCGAATTCCCAGGCTCTGAGCCTGGACCTCGCCCAGGGTCAGGGCGTCGATGGCCCGGCCCATGGTCGACAGGATCGCCATCCCCGCGAGGATGAAGGGACCGGCCAACAGGACGTGGTCCCAGCTCTTCTCGGAGAAGGAGCCCAGCATCCAGATGCTCATCTCATAGGCCGCGTAGGGACTGGGCGCGAAATTCAGCGCCATGGCCAGGAACGCCGCCATGAGGCTCGACACCGCCGCTCCGGCCAGGATCAAAGTCAGCGAACTCGTGCGCCCGAAGGCGAAGGTGAGAGCACCCGCGCCCATCGCTCCCACCAATCCGAGCAAAGGCGTGGCGAGCGCGAAGACGTTCGCCAGACCGAAGTAGATGGCGATCACCGCCCCCAGCGCCGCGCCGTTGGTGACCCCGAGCAGGCCGGGCTCCGCCAGCGGGTTGCGCAGCAGACCCTGCAGCACCGCCCCTGACAGGCCCAGGGCCGCCCCGACGACGATCGCCAGCACCGTGCGCGGGAGCCGAAGCTCGGTGACCACGACGCCCGCCAGGCTGGCGTGCGGCGAGACGATCCCGGCCCAGAGTTCGGCGGGACTGATGTTCACCCGGCCCAGGAACAGTGAGGCTATCGCCGCAGCCAGCAGCACCACCGTCGTCAGGCTGGGCAGGAGGAAGCCCGGCAAGGCCTTCATCGCGCGCCTCCGCCTGCCGGCAAGGCTGCGAGAGCCCGGCGCAGGTCGCGCGCAGAGTCCGCAGACTGCGGCACGCCACAGGTATGGGTGATGTCGTTGTAGGCGATCCGGCGGCCCGCATAGAGCTCGCGCACCGCCCGGTGCTGGCCCTCGTCGTTCAGCAGCGACGGCTGGCCCAGCGTGGCCCCGCCATAGAGCAGCGCGTCAGGCGCGGCGGCTAGCAGTTCCTCGACCCCGAAGCTCGATTCCGCAACGCCTGGCTGGGCCGCGATGTTCACGGCGCCGGCGGCGGTGATGATGGCGTTGGTCAAGCTGCCCTTGCCCGGGACCGCCGAGCCGCCGCTCCAGGCCACGACACGCAGCCGCCGGGGCGGTGGATGCGCGGCCAGCTCGGCCAGTGTCGCATCCATCCTGGCGATCAGGTCCTCCGCCCGCGGCGCCTTGCCCACGGCGGCGCCCACCTGGCGGACGATGTCGCGGATGTCGGCGAAGCTGTCGGCGTTCTTCACCTCGACCACCGGAACGCCCATCCGCCGGGCGATCCGCTTGATCATCGGACTGGCCAGGCCGCTGTCGAGGATCAGGTCGGGCTTCACATTGACGATATCCTCGGCCGCCCGGTGGTTCAGCGGCAGGCCGTCGGCGGCGCCTGGGAACAGAGCCCGGGCCGCCTCCGGCGCCAGGAAGCTCACCGAGGCGATGCGCGATTTGGGCGCCAGTTCCAGCAGCAGCAGGTCGGTGCAGACGTTCAGCGACATGATCCGTTGTGGGACACCGCGCTCCGCCGCCGACGCGACCGGCCCGGCCGCGCCGATCAGGGCGACGGCCAGTCCAACCAAGGCGGTGCGGAGCGCGGATTTCATGTCTAGAACCTCAGCCGGACGCCGCCATAGGCCGCCCGGCCCGGCGCGGCGAAGCTGAACACCTCCTGGTAGCTCCGGTCGAACAGGTTCTCGACCCGGGCGAACAGCTCGACCCTCTGGTTGAGCTTCCAGGACCCGTTCAGGTTCACCAGGGTGTAGGCCTTCAGCTGCGCCAGCAATGGCGTGAACGATGGGTCAGTGAACGCCAGGTCGTTCTGCTTGCCGTTGTAGCGCACGGTGAGCGTCGCCGCGTACGGAAGCCCGCCCGGCGCCCAGGTCAGATTGGCGCTGGCGATATCCTTGGCGCGGCGCACCGCCTGACCGTCGAAGGTCGTGAACACGCCGGCCTGGATCACCGACTGCGTCTGCGGCGCGTCCAGATAGGTGTAGGCCGCGTCCAGCCGCCAGTCGGGGCTGAGCTGGGCATCGGCGAACAGCTCGACGCCACGCTGGGTATCGGTCCCCGGCAGATTCACCGGCATGGCCACGCCGGTGGCGAAGCTGGTGGTGATCTGGTCGGTCAGCCGGTCGTCGAAATAGGTGGCGCCGACATGGGCGTGGCCGCCGAGGAAGGTCTGATCGACGCCCAACTCCCAACCTTCCGACGTCTCCGGCTGCAGGTTCGGGTTGCCGATGAACCGCCCCGCGGAAAAGTCGAAAAGCTCGCTGAAGCTGGGATCCTTCACGCCGGATCCCGCCGCCGCGTGCACCCGCGGACCGGCGTCGAACCGGTAGCTCGCCTGCACCCGATAGGTGGTGTCGTCGGCGAAGCGGTTGTTCCAGTCGTGCCGCACGGAGGCGCTGAACGAGGCTCGGTCATCCACCGTCAGGTCGTAGGCGCCCACCAGGCCGGTGTCGTCCAGGTGCTCCTTGCCGAGGAAGCCGCCGAACGGCGAGACCGTGGTCTGCGAGGTGTTCTGCTCGGCGTCGAAGGCAAGGGTGACCCGCTGCTTCACGCGGTCGTCGCCGAACCGGTAGGCGCTCTCGTAGGACTCGCGGAACCGCTCGCCGTGATCGCCGCCGGACTTGACGATCGGCTGGCCCGCCGCCGGGGCGAAGGCGTTGGCCACATCGAACTCGCTGCGCCGGGTGTCGGCGACCTGGGCCGAGACCGCATTGGTCCAGCGCCCGTCCAGCGAGGCCAGCTCAGCGCGCACCAGGCCATAGAGGGCCTCGTTCACATAGTGGGCGCCAGGACTGTCGACAGTCAGGCCGAAGGTCTTGCTGGCGCTGTCCTCGTCGCTGTCGGCGGTGTCGGCGTCGGTGTAGCTGTAGCGGCCGACGGCGGTGATCTTAAGATCGGACGTCGCCGCCCAGATCAGCTTTGCCGAGGCGCCCGCGCTATCCGACCCCACGTCGCGATGACCGCCGACGGCCACCGGATAGCCGTCGGTGTGCAGACCGCTGGCCGAGACCGCATAGTCGAGGTCGCCGTTGACGCCCGCGACCCGTGCGCCTTCCGCATAGGTCCCCATCGACCCGCCCTCGGCGCGCAACCGGATTCCGGGAGCTTCGGCGCCGGTGAGCGTCGTGTAGCTGATCACCCCGCCGATGGCGTCGGAGCCGTAGAGCGACGATTGCTGGCCGCGCAGCACTTCGATCCGGGCCGCTTCGTCGGCGATGATCGTGCCGAAATCGTACTCGTCGAAGAACGGGTCGGACGCCTTGATTCCGTCGATCAGCACCAGGGTGTGGTTGCCCTCAGACCCGCGCAGCCGGACCTGGGTCATGCCGCCCACCGCGCCGGTGCGGCTGACCGCGACGCCAGGCACGTCGCGCAACACATCGGAGACGACCACGGTCTGCCGATCCTGCAGGGCCTGGTCGTCGATGACGGTGACCGAGGCGGCGACAAGATCGCTGGGCGTGGCGTCGCCCGAGCGCGAGGCGGTCACCACCAAGGGATCGACGATGGCCGCGGCCGGATCGTCAGCAGCGACCGCGTGAAGCGGGGCCGCGATTGCAAGCGCCAGGAGATTGGCGCCGAGGAAGTATCTGGGCATGGAAGCCCTCCGTTTGCCTGCGTCTGAACGACAGGCGGAGAGCCTCCTTCGGGCGGACCCCTCAGGCCGACGGCCCGGCGGCGCTGACGCGTTGAGGCGCCGGCCGGACCGGTCGAAACGGCTCCCCACCGCTTCTGCTCGTCGCTCAGACGGAAGACCGCGCCCCGGATTCACACTGATCCGAAAGCTCGAGCGACGCGCACCGACCGGTTTCCTGGCTCGCGGGTCATCGCGACAGACGTCGACCTTCCCGGGCCTTTCGGCCCAGTGGCTGGCGGGAAATCTCCCGCCGAAGACGTCTGCACTCACCGCTTACAGTTGCAGGGACAGCCGCAGATCAGGGGCGCCCTTCTCAAAGCGAGAAAGTGAGCCCCCTACTGCGTTCCCGATTAAGCCCCGAAGGGCATCGGCGCGCAGGATAGGCGCCCGCAGATGGGCCGCGGACGATCTCGGCCGGAACTTGGCCGTGACGAGGGGCGTCTTAGGCCCCGTCGCGACGGTTTGTCCATGCCCTGGCGTCAGGCCACGACGGCGTTCAGGTAGTCGAAGCAGATCTTCGCCGAGTCGATGCGTGGGTGCTCGAAGGGCGGCTCCTGCTCGACGAAGAAGCCGCGCACGCCCTCCGCATAGGCCGCCGGCAGCAGCTTCTTCCAGTCGATGATCCCGGACCCCACCTCGGTCGGGTCCTGACGGAAGGCGAAGTTGGTCTTGGTCGTGACCTTCACGTCCTTGATGTGCATCTGCTTGAAGCGCCCGGCGTGAGCCTTCAGGAGCGCGAAGGGGTCGTGGCCGCCGGCCACCACCCAGCCCACGTCCATCTCGAACGACACAAGCGCCGGGTCCGTGCCCTTCAGCAGGATCTCCAGCCCGGTCGTCCCGCCCACCGGCGCGAACTCCACATTGTGATTGTGATAGCCGGCCGTCAGGCCCGCCGCCCTGAGGGCCTTGCCCTTGGCGTTGAGCAGGTCAGCCGTGCCCTTCCAGTCGTCCACCGTCAGGCTGCGCACCATCCGCTCGCGGGAGTCCGCCGTGGACTCGCCCTCGATGTGGACCGATGTGATCCGCGCCGGGACCTCGAACATCGGCAGCACCACATGTGTGAAGCCCAGCACCTTGGCGTCGGCGATCACCTCATCGATGTTGGCCCAGCTCGGCTGGCCGCTCGCGGCCGTCGCCGGAATATGCGCGCTCGTGCATTTCAGCCCCGCCTTGTCGAGGGCGGCGCGCATCTCCTGGGGGGTTCGCCCGGCGTAGCCGGCGGTCTCGACGGTCCGATAGCCGATCCCCGCCACCTGCCCCAACATGCCGTCGAGGTCCTTCGCCAGGTCCGGGCCCAAGGTGTAGAGTTGCAGCCCCACGGGCAGCCCATTGCCGCGGAAGAACGGCTCCTTGGGACTGGCGGCCGTCGCCCGCGCGGCGAGGCCGGACGCCCCCGCCGCGAGCCCTGCGCCGATGAGACCCCTACGCGACATGCCGATCATTCCGGGCTCCTGGATTGAGGTCTGAGAACCGCATCTTTTCCGCGGCGCCCATCGATGGCCACCTTGTTCACGCGACGCGCCGCCGAATTGACACTGGTGTCACAGGCGCCTGCGTCGCGGCAAGCGTGCGTCAGGCCGCCGCGCTCTCACCGGGGCGCGCAGAGAGCACGCTCTCGATGGCGCCCAGCAGGGTGGCCATGGCGATCGGCTTGGCCACGAAGCCGTTCATGCCGGCCGCCAGGTATTCGTCCACCTGATGGCGCATGACATTCGCCGACAGGGCCAGGATCGGCGTCGGCCGTCGGCCTTCAGCCCGCTCCAGGGCGCGGATCGCCTGGGCGGCGTCAACGCCGTTCATCACCGGCATCTGGACATCCATGAGCACCAGGTCGAAGCCGCCGTGGCGGAACATCTCGACAGCTTCGGACCCATCCGTCGCCAACCGCAGATCGAGGCCGAGCGGGCCGAGCATGGCCTCCAGCAACAGTCGGTTGGTCCGATTATCCTCGGCGGCGAGCACCCGCAGCCCGCGGCGTTCCGAATCGGGCGCCGGCGGTGGCGGCTCGTCCTGGGGCTCCCGGCCGAGCCACGTCAGCGGCACCTCGACCGTGAAGGTCGAGCCCCGGCCCTCGACGCTGGCCACCGAGATCGACCCGCCCATCAAGTCCACCAGTTGCCGCGAAATCGCCAGCCCAAGCCCCGTGCCGCCGAATTTCCGGGTGACCGAGGGATCGACCTGCGAGAACCGCTGGAACAGCCGCGCGAGTTCCGGGCCAGGAACGCCCACCCCGGTGTCGGCGACGCGGAACGAGACACCCCTGGCCGTGCGGCGCGCCGTCAGGCTGACCTCGCCGGCTTCGGTGAACTTCACCGCATTGGAGGCCAGGTTGCCCAACACCTGGCGGATCTTGCCGCCGTCGCCACGCCACAACCCCAGCGCTTCGGGATCGATCTCGACCCGGAAGTCCACGCCTTTGCGCGACGCCGCGTCGGCGAAGGGCCGGGTCGCCGCGGCGGCCACGGCGGCCATGTCGAAGGGGCCGACGTTCAGCTCCATGCTGCCGGCCTCGATCTTCGAGAGATCCAGGACGTCGTTCAGCAGCCCCAGGAGGGTTTCGCCCGAATTGCGGATCACCTGGACCTTCTCGCGCGCCGCGTCGGGCAGTCCCTCAAGCGCCAGCACCTGGGCCATGCCGAGGATGCCGTTCAAGGGGGTGCGGATCTCGTGGCTCATGTTGGCCAGGAACTGCGACTTGGCGACGTTGGCGCTCTCCGCGCGATCACGCGCGTCTTCCAGCTCGTGCAGGGCCGCCTCGTGGGCCAGCTCGTAGGCGTCCAGTTCGCGGATCACCCGCCACACCTGACGGCCCAGCACGGCGGTGATGATCAGGAACACCGTCAGACCCAGGCTGAGCGCCGGCAGCTGGGTCTTCAGCGCCGCGAGGCCCGGATGGGTCGGCGTCCAGGTGACCGCGCCGATGCTGCGACCCCGGATTCCCATGAGCCGCACCGACGCGCCGACCGGCGAGCTCGCCGTGATCTTCGGGTCGGCCACGTGCATGCGGCGCAGCGAATAGAGCACCCGCGGATCGAGTTCCTGGGCGGCGAGCAGGATCGTCGCCGGGCTGGTTTGCCGCGGCCCGCTGCCCATGGAAGGCACCACGGTGGAGGCGCCGACCAGCCAGCGCCGGCCGCCGGAGACCATGAGACCCTTGGTCGTCTCTGCGAGCGTCGGATCGGTGGGTTCGACCTTCGGCCGATAGGAACCGCGCGAGGCTTCGATGGCCCGCAGTTCGTGGATCAGCGGCAGGGCGTCGGCGACGAACTGCGCCTGGCCGGCCGGATCGACACGGCGCTTTCCCACCCAGGCGTAGAAGGGCCTGTCGTGGTCGTCGATGGCCACGGTGAGATCGAAGGCGCGGTTGTTGGCGAAATAGCCGCCGATCTCGGCGTCGGCCCAGGCTGGATCCATGCCGCGTTTGAGGTTGCGCTGCGCCTGGTCCCACACCGTCACCGTCGTCATATCGGACACCAGTCGCGTGCTGATCCGGTCGATGGCGTTGGCGATCAGGAAACGGTCCTCGCGGACCTTCAGGTCGTCGGTCAGGCGCGAGCCGGAAATCAACAGGGTGGTCACGCCGACCACCACCACCGCCAGCAGCGCGAGCGTGAGGACCAGCAGGCGGCGGATCGCGGCCTGACTCTTTCGGGCGGTCTTGCAATCACCGGCGTCGGTCATGCGCGCGACTCAAAACGGCGACGGACAACGGATGGTTAACACCGCCCTAATCTCCGCCGGCGGGCGTGGAATTTCTCGCCGCGGCTCCGGACTCCGTGCGCCAGTCGGGCCAAGAGCGCGGCCTCGCCGCATTCAGGGGCCGTTCGGGTGCGCCCTCTTCACCCGGGCGAACCCTGGAGATTCATGGCTCGCGCGCTCGATGGATCGCTGTAGCTTGAACGCTTGGGGACCGGAACGTGGGCGATGGACAATGACGACGAACGATCAGGCGCGGGCGGGGTCGACCGCCGGACCGTTCTCAAGATGACCGGCGGCGTGGTCGCGGGCGCAGCCGCGGGCGGGGCCTCGACGGCAGCCGCCCGTCCCTCCGAAGTCGTCATGTGGGACGCCGCCGAACTGGCCAGGGTGATCCAGGCGCGGCAGGTCTCCTGCACGGAGGTCATGCGCGCCTACCTCGACCACATCGACGCGATCAATCCGCGCGTCAACGCCATCGTCGCCCTGCAGGACCGCGATGGCCTGCTGCATCAGGCCCAGGCCCACGACGACCAGTTGACCCGGCGCGAGGCGACCGGCCCGCTGCACGGCTTCCCGCTCGCCGTAAAGGACCTGCAGCCGGTCAAGGGCATCCGCTACACCCAAGGCTCGCCGATCTTCCGCGACTTCGTGGCGACCTCCGACAGCATCGTCGTCGAGCGGATGCGCAAGGCGGGGGTGATCTACGTCGGCAAGACCAACACTCCGGAATTCGGCCTCGGTTCGCACACCTTCAACCCGGTCTACGGGGTCACCCGCAACGCCTGGGACCAGACCAGGTCGGCAGGCGGCAGCAGCGGCGGCGCGGCGGTGGCCCTGGCGCTGCATATGCTCCCGGTGGCCGACGGCAGCGACTACGGCGGCAGCCTGCGCAACCCGGCCGGCTGGAACAACGTCGTGGGGTTCCGGACCAGCGCCGGCCGGGTGCCGGTCCAGGCCAGGGACGACTGGCTGCCGTCCATGGGGGTCACCGGACCGATGGCCCGGACCGTGGCGGATGTCGCCCTGCTGCTCTCCGTCCAGGCCGGCTACGATCCGCGGGCGCCCTTGTCGATGGAGACCGGCGGCGCGCAGTTCCGGGGCCCGCTGGAGGCCGACATGAAGGGCAAGCGGATCGCCTGGGCCGGCGATTTCGGCGGCTTTGCGCCCACCGAGCCCGCCGTGCTGGACACCTGCCGCGCGGCGCTGAAGACCTTCGAGACGATGGGCTGCGTCGTCGAGCCGGCGTTTCCTGCCTATCCCCTGGAGAAGCTCTGGCGATCCTTCATTCGTCTGCGCGGCTGGCAGCAGGGCGGCGCGCTGCTCCCCTATTACAAGGACCCCGCCACGCGCCCGATGCTGAAGCCGGAGGCCGTCTACGAGGTCGAGACCGGGCTGAAGCTGTCGGCCGTCGACGTCGCGGCCGACTCTGCCGTCCGGACCGAATGGAGCCAGGCGGTCCGCCGTTTCTTCGAGCGCTACGATTATCTGGTCGCCCCGACCGCGCAGCTCTTCCCGTTCAAGGCCGAGGAAGCCTGGCCGCGCGAGATCGCCGGCCACCAAATGCAGACCTATCACGAGTGGATGAAGGCGGTTTGCCTCGTCACCATGTCAGGTTGCCCGTCGCTGGCCGTCCCGGCGGGGTTCGGGCCGGAGGGACTTCCCATCGGCGTCCAGATCGTCGCGCCGTGGCACCAGGAGCTGGCCTGCCTCAAGCTGGGCGCGGCCTACGAAGCCGCCAGCGGCGGATGGGTGAAGCCCCTGGCGCCCCTCCTGGGCGCCTGAGCGCCCCTATCAATCACGCGCGAGCGGGGCCATATGGGGATCAGCGCCGTCGCGCGGTCGCCGCCACCGAAGCGGTTGAGCCCTCGCGACGCGGCGTCCGTCTTCGAGACAATCCATGCCGATGCTGTTCGTGGCCGCCGCGCTCTGCGCGCTGGTGGCCGGCGTTTCACCCTTCATCTACGCGCTCGCCAAGGTCCGCACTGGACGCGGGTCGTGAGCGGCTCGCCCGAGCCGTCCAAGACGCCGGCGTTCCCGCCGACGCCGTTCCTTTCGCCGCGCAACGTGCCCTTCTGGTTCAGCGTCCTGCTGGTCGCCGCGGTCGGCGCTCTGGTCTGGTGGACCCACTGATCGACGCGCCGGGTCCTGCGCCTAAGGACCTGGAGCGCGAAAACCTCTACCTGCGCCAGCGCGTCGCGCAACTCACCGATGACGTCTCCAGCCTCGCCGCCGAGGCCGACCGCCTGCGCCAGACGCTGGAGCGCATGCGTGGGCGCGTCGCCGCACGGCGGCCTGACCCACTCAGCGGCGGCCAATAGGCCCCGCCGATCGTTCCAATCATCACGCTGGCCCGTGAGACTCTAAGGCTCCGTCAGCCAACCCCGTGCGCGGACCTCAATCACTAAGTTGCGGTCACCGGCGCGCGCAGCCCGTTGACCAGCTTGAGCCGCCCGTTGCACGCATCGCGCTCATCGCCCAGGACAGCAGCAGCCGCGACCCGCCAGCCGCGATGCACCTGCAGTCCATCGGCCTGACCGAACCGGGCGATGGCCTCGTGCAGCGGCAGCTCCAGCCTCGCCGCCGCCTGCGCCAGCCCACCCTGATCGCCCGCAGTCCCGCCGCCTCAGATTCCGCTTGTCTAACTTTGGTGTTCTATCTAAGTATAACACTATAGCAGGTTGAAGCGGTCATGGTGGCCGTGGCCCGTACCCCGGGCGGCGGCCCTCCCAAGGGCCCTTCGAGACGGACAATGGACCCAGATTGGAATGACAGTCAGCCGATCTACCGCCAGATCCGGGAACGGGTCGTGGCGATGATCCTCGATGGCCTGTTGAAGGAGGGCGACGCCCTGCCGTCGGTCCGCAACGTGGCGACCGAGTCTCGGGTCAATCCCCTCACCGTGCTCAAGGCCTATCAGGGGCTCGAAGCCGAGAGCCTGGTCGAGAAACGCCGCGGGCTGGGCATGTTCGTCGCCCCGGGCGCCCGCGACCAGCTGCTCAGCGCCGAACGGGCGAAGTTCCTGATCGACCGCTGGCCCGAGATCCACGCCACCATCCAGCGCCTCGGCCTCGCCGACGACCTGCTGGGCGGCGCCAAGCTACGGAAGGGGGACTGACGCCGTGGTCACCATCAACGCCCACGGCCTGCGCAAGGCCTATGGTTCGAACGTCGCACTCGCGGGCGTCGACCTCAGGGTCGAGGAAGGCCGCATCGTTGGCCTGATCGGCCCCAATGGCGCCGGCAAGAGCACGGCGCTTCAGGCCATGCTCGGCCTGGTCCCCTACGAAGGCGACCTGAAGGTCCTGGGGCGCGACCCTTGGACCAACCGCGACGCCCTGATGGCCGAAGTCTGCTTCATCGCCGACGTGGCGATCCTGCCACGCTGGATGAAGGTCCGCGACGCGGTCGACTATGTGGCCGGCGTCCATCCGCGCTTCGACCGGGCCAAGGCCGAGGGTTTTCTTGCGCGCACGACCATCAAGCGCACCAGCAAGGTGCGCGAGCTCTCCAAGGGCATGGTCGCCCAACTCCACCTGGCCCTGGTCATGGCCATCGACGCCAAGCTGCTGGTGCTGGACGAGCCGACGCTGGGCCTCGACCTGCTCTACCGCAAGTCGTTCTACGACAGCCTGCTCAACGACTATTTCGACCACAGCCGCACGATCATCGTCTCCACCCATCAGGTGGAGGAGATCCAGCACATCCTCACCGACGTTGTGTTCATCGACCGCGGGCGGATCGCGCTCAACGTCAGCATGGAAGACTTCGAAGCCCGCTATTGCGAGGTCATGGTCGCTCCCGACCATCTCGACGCGGCCCGCGCCATGAAGCCGATCCAGGAGCGACAGCTCTTCGGCCGCTCCATCCTGCTGTTCGACAACGCCGACCGCACGCGCCTGGCCGCCTTGGGCGAGGTGCGCACCCCCAGCCTCGCCGATCTGTTCGTCGCCATGATGAGCGACACGCAGGGAGCCGCCTGATGACCGACGCCGCCTCACAACCCCTGTCCAAGGTCCGGCCGCTCTACTGGTCGGTGCGCCGCGAGCTGTGGGAGACCCGTTCGGTCTACATCGCCCCCCCCGCCGCCGCCGCCGTGGTGTGGTGCGGTTACCTGATCAGCGCGATCGGCATGCCCGCGCGTCGTATCGAGACGCTGAAGCTCGACCCCGCGCATCAGTCGATCGTCATGGGCGAGCCCTTCGTCGCCGCCCACGCCGCCATCACCCTGACCGTGATGATCGTGGCCGCCTTCTACTGCCTGGGCGCCCTCTTCAACGAACGCCGCGACCGCAGCATCCTGTTCTGGAAATCCCTTCCCGTCTCCGACCTCAAGACGGTGCTTTCCAAGGCGGCGATCCCAACGCTGGTCCTTCCGGCGGTGGGCATCGTCGTGACCATGGTCGCACAAGCGGTCATCTTCCTGCTTTCGACCCTGATCCTGGTCACCGCTGGCGTCAGCGCTGCGACACCCTGGACCGTCGGCTCCGTCGCGGGCGAAGGCGTGGTCCTGCTCTACACCTGGGTCACCCTCACCCTTTGGGTGGCGCCGATCTACGGCTGGCTGCTGCTGGTCTCCGTCTGGGCCAAGCGAGCGCCCTTCCTTTGGGCGGTGCTGCCGGTGCTGGCGCTGGCGCTGCTGGAGAAACTGGCCTTCAGCACCACGCACCTGATGGGCCTGGTGGTCAACCGCATCACCGGCAGCTACGACGCGGCCTTCGTCACCGCCCCGGCTGCGGAGCTCAGGGCCCACGGCGGCATGCCGCAGCTCGGCCTCGACAAGCTGGATCCCGGCAAGTTCGTCACCACCCCGGGCCTCTGGATTGGCCTGATCGTCTTCGCCGCCTCTCTGGCCGCCTGCGTCTGGTTTCGACGACGTCGCGAACCGATCTGACCGCCTAGACCTACCGAACCCCTCCATTCGGAGACTTCCGATGATCCTGCACCTCGCTCCCGGGGCGCCCGTCGTGCTGCGCGTTTTGGCGGAGACGGCGCTGGCCCTGCACGTCAGCGGCGCCACCGTCGGTCTCGCCTCAGGCACGGTGGCCCTCATCGCCCCCAAGGGCCGGCGCCTGCACCAGGTGGCGGGCACGACCTTCTTCCTGGCCATGCTCACCATGTCGGGCGTGGCCGCGGTCACCGCACCGCTGTTCTCCGATCGGGTCTCGGCGATGATGGGGGTCTTCGTCTTCTACCTGACCGCCACCGCCTGGGCGGCGGTCCAGCGGCCGGCGGGCCAGGTCGGGCGCTTCGAGAGCGGCGCCGCCCTGGCAGCCGTCGCGGTGGTCGCGGGCGACTTGGCTATCGGCGTGGTCGGGGGTCGCATGCCCAAGGGGGTCCTCGACGGCGAGCCGTCGCAGGTCGGCTACGTCTTCGCCGTCGTCGCGACCCTGGCCCTGATCGGCGACCTGCGCATGATCCGGCAAGGCGGGGTCTTCGGGCGCCAGCGGATCGCCCGGCACCTGTGGCGCATGTGCGCGGCGCTGGCCATCGCCTGGGGCTCCTTCGCCGGGCAGCCCAGGGCCCAGCCGGAGGCCCTGCGTGGATCCCTGTGGCTGATCACCCCGGCCCTGCTGGTCGTCGCCGCCATGATCTTCTGGCTGATCCGCGTCCGGCTCCAAAGCCCCCGCAAGTCCCCGAAAACCCGGGCGGCGATGTCCGCCGCCCCTATGCACGGAGTCCTCTCATGAGAATCTCTGTCCTGCTCTGCGCCGCCATCGCCACCGCTTCCGCCGCAGGCGCCGCCCAATCCGCAGACCTGACCCCGGCGCCCTATCGCGCCCCGCGCAACGCCCAGGGCGAGCCGGACCTGCAGGGCGTATGGAACAACACCGCGCTCACCTTCCTGCAGCGGCCGCCGATCTTCAAAGCCTTGGCGGCGACCGACAAGGAGGAGGCGATGATGATCGCTGGCTTCAAGCAGTTCGCCGGCGACATCATCAGCAGCGCGCCCATCGACCCGAAGCTCGGCCCGCCGCCCGTCGTGAAGGAAGCGCCGCAGTCCGACTTCCTCGAGATGGACCTGCACCTTGGCCGCGTCGGGGGCGAGAGGCGTTCCTCGTGGATCGTGGATCCCGTCAATGGCCGCCTGCCATTCACCGACGCCGGGAAAAAGGCCGACAAGGCGGCCGAGGATGACAGCTTCGAGGGCCCCGAGACCCGCCCGACCTCGGAGCGCTGCCTGACCGCCGTGGGCTCGCCCGAAGGGCCGCCGATGATGAACACCGGCTTCAACGGCAACTACCAGATCGTCCAGGCCCCCGGTTTCGTCGCCATCCATATCGAGATGAACCACGACGTGCGGATCATCCGCATGCTCGACCGCGCCCACCTGCCCGACGCCATCCATCCCTGGCTCGGCGACAGCGTCGGCTGGTGGGAGGGCGACACCCTGGTGGTCGAGACCACGAACCTCAGCCCCAAGGCTCCGGTGTCCAGCCTCGGCGGCGGCTTCGTCTTCTCAAGTCACGCCAAGCTGACCGAGCGGTTTACGCGCACCGCCCAGGACAGGATCCTCTACGAATTCGCGGTCGACGACCCGGTCAACTTCACCCAGGTCTGGAGGGCGCAGCTGCCGATGCGCGCCGCCAAGGGCCCGATCTACGAATACGCCTGCCACGAGGGGAACTACTCGCTCCCGAACGCACTCTCGGGCGCCCGGGCCGAGGAACGGATGAAGTCTCCGGTGGCCCCGCCCCCCGCGCCCTGATCAGTCCTGCGAGAGCATGCCCAGGAGCTTTATGCGGAACACGAGCACGCTGTTGGGCGGGATCGGCCCCGAGCCCTCCGCGCCGTAGCCGAGTTCCGGCGGCACATAGAGCATCCACTCGTCGCCGACATGCATCATCGGCAGGGCTTCCATCCAGGCGGGCACCAGGTTTTCGAGCGGCATGAGCAGGGGCTTGTTGCGCGCGAACGAGGAGTCGAACACAGCGCCGGTGGTCAGCGTGCCCTCGTAGTGCACCTTGATCACGTCGCCCGGCTTGGGCGACGGGCCGGGCGGACCGGACTGCACGACCTTGTACTGCAGGCCGTCCGCCAGGGACTTCACGCCCGGCGCATGAGCGTTGTTGGCCATGAAGGCCGCAGGGCTGGGCTGGGCGCTCGCGACGGGCGGCGCCGCCGGCTGAGCTGACGCGGCTCCGCTGGCGAAGGCAAGGACGGCGGCGATCAGAAGATGTCTCATGAAATATCCCGGCGAGAGGTGGGCCGCATCCATACACATAGCCGCCCGCCTCCCGCCAGCCACCCCGCGGAAGCGTCCGGGGGGCGACGCCGGGGACCGAGCGC
>NZ_SSMZ01000002.1 GCF_004799395.1 Phenylobacterium sp. | reverse complement strand
TGGAGCACCTGGCCGAGCTTGACGCTCAGGTCCTGGCCTTCGCCGGTTCTCAAGCGCCAGAGGTCGGCGGCGGCGACGGCCTTCGCCATCAGCGAGACGCCCGCCATGCTCGCCAGCGGCAGGGGGCTGGCGATGATCGGATCGCGTCCCTCGAAGGTGACCGATCCGCCGGCCGCCGCGCTGTCCAACCCGACGACGGACAGAAGCTGGTCGAGTTCGCGCATCGGGTCGATGCTGTGGTCGTCGGTGATCCGGTTGGCCAACGACCGCCGGACGCCCCGCTCCACCGCGTCGTCGCCCGCCGCCGGCTGCGCATTTGCCGCGACGCTCACGGGAGCTGATCCGAAGAGGCCTTCAAGGCCATCAGGGTGATGAGCGCATCGTCCCGTTGGCGGTTGAGCTCGGCCAAGGCGAACGGCTTCAGCTCCTCGTCGACGCCGGCGATGGCCTCCGAGCGGACTTTATCGGAGAAGGAGATGTCCCCGAGGTCACGCCACCAACTCTCGATGGGCGGTCCCAGATGGTCGATGACGTGGGCGATCCCACCGTCGCCGCCCGAGAGGTGCAGGTTGAGGAATGGGCCGAGCAGCGCCCACCTCAGGCCTGGCCCATGAGAGATGGCGGTGTCGATATCGGCGACCGTCGCGACACCTTGGTCGACCAGGTAGAAGGCCTCACGCCACAGGGCCGCCTGCAGGCGGTTGGCGACGTGGCCTTTGACCTCGCGGCGGATATGGATCGGCTTCTTGCCGACCGCGGCGTAGAAATCCAAGGCCCGCTGGATCGCCTGCGGACTGGTGAGCTTTCCGCCCACGACCTCCACAAGCGGGATGAGGTGCGGGGGGTTGAACGGGTGCCCCAGAAGTACCCGATCCGGGTGGCGCGCCGCATCCTGGATGTCGCTGATCAGGATCCCCGACGAACTCGTGGCGATCAGGACATCGGGGCCGACGGCGCCGTCGATCGTGGCGATCATCTCGCGCTTGATATCGACCCGCTCGGGACCGTTCTCCTGGACGAAGCCGGCGCCGGCCACGGCCGCGGCGAGGTCGTGATTGAACGTCAGCCGATCCTGCGAGGCGCCCTCGGCCAATCCGATCCGCTTGAGCGCCGGCCAGAACTCCGCCACCAGGGCGCGAAGCCGAGCCTCGGCGCCGGGGCCCGGGTCGGTCGCCACCACGTCGAGGCCCTGGGCCAGGTAGTGGGCGGCCCAGCTGGCGCCGATCACGCCTGCGCCCACGATGGCGACGCGTTCGATACCGGTCTTTGAGACAGACATGATCCCCTCCGGTCAGGCGTTGGCGGCGGCGCGGCGCCAGAACAGGGAGGCGGTCTTGGCCGCCCCGCTGAATTCCTGCGGGGCGTCGGTGGACAGGTGCAGGGTGTCGCCCTCGATCTTCACGACACGGACCTGCCGCTGTCCTTTCCAGTTCGGGAACAGGCTCACGCGCATCTCGTGCTGAAGCGCGCCCTTCGCTTCATCGACGAAGAAAGGGCCGCTGTAGGCGATGTAGGAGCTGCCGGCGGCCGTGTACTCCTCCGGCCGACCCGCATACATGTCGCCGCCTTCGAAGGGCCGCCGGTCCGCGGATCCGAGCTGGGCGGAGACGTAGCCGTCCGGCGTGTACATGATCAGGCCCTCGGGGTGCTCGCCCATGGGATGGTCCGTCTGGCCGGTCTTGGGATCGGTCTCAGCGTAGGAGACCAGGCTCCACGCTCCGATCAGCTTCTCTCTCAACGTCGACATCTGGCGCTCCTGCGGATTGCGAACTTCGGCGCCCATTGGCGTCGTCGTCCTCAACTGCGGCCTGTGGAGAGCGCCTTTCTTGTAGCCGTCGCTCAGACTGGTGAGATCAGCTCCCAACGGCGCGGCGGCATCTCGGCCGGCTTGCACAGCTCTGCCGGGGTTGGACGAACCGATCACGCGATGCGGTGTCCGCCGCTGCGGGGCCGCGCTTGAACGATGCGTACAATCCGCGGCGGTTCGAGGCGCCTAGGGTCCAGGTCTCGCGAGCGCCTTTGCGGCCTCGCCCGATGAACAGGACCGCCTCATGAAAGACCTGCTTGAGTTCGCGATCGACGCCCATGGCGGGCTCGACCGCTGGAACAGCTTCACGCGGCTCCGCGCCGAGGTCTCGATCGGCGGGGCCATCTGGGAGGTGAAGCAGCAACCGGGCCTGCTGAGCGACAAGGTCTTCGATCTCCTGACCCACGAAGAGCGGGTGACGATCACGCCCTTCGCAGCGGCGGACCGCGTTCTCGTCTTCACGCCGGAGCGGATCACTTTGGAGACGTCGGACGGCGAGGTCGCCGAAGAGCGGCTGAACCCGCGCGCCTCATTCGAAGGCCAGGTCCGCGAAACGCCCTGGGACAAGTTCCACGTCGCCTATTTCGCCGGCGAGGCGCTCTGGACCTATCTGCTCTCGCCGTTCCTCTACACCTACCCCGGCTTCGTCACCGAGGAGATCGAACCCTGGTCGGAGGACGGCGAGGAATGGCGGCGGCTGAAGGTGACGTTCCCGGATGACGTCACCAGCCACACCCGGACCCAGATCACCCATTTCGGACCCGATGGGCTGATGCGCCGCCACGACTACACGGTGGACATCCTTGGCGGTGCGACCGGCGCCAACTACCCGGGCGGCTACCGGGAGGTCCAGGGCCTGATGATGCCGCGGACGCGGCGGATCTTCGCCTATGACGAGGCTGGCCAGAAGGTCCCCGACCCGCTGCTGGTCAGCCTGGATTTCGGCGCGATCAGCTTCAGCTGACCCCTTTTCTCCGGACACCTCGAAAGGTTTCCCCGTGACATCCCAGATCCTGTTTTCCGCCCTTCAGCTGGGCGCGCTTACCTTGCCCAACCGCATCATCATGCCGAGCCTGACGCGGATGCGCGCCGGGCCACGGAATACGCCGACCGCGCTGAACGCCGAATACTATGCGCAGCGCGCCACCGCCGGGCTGATCCTGACCGAGGCCACCGCCATTAGCGAGCAGGGGCGCGGTTACCCTGACATGCCCGGCGCCTACACCGCCGAGCAGGTTGCCGGCTGGAGGCTGGTAACCGACGCGGTCCACGCGGCGGGCGGGCGCATCGGCCTGCAGATGGTCCACCACGGCCGGTGGTCGCACTCCTCCTACAACAGCGACGGCAGTTTGCCGGTGGCCCCGTCTGCGATCGCCGCGCCGGGCGTCGCCTATCGCCCCGACTTCAGCCAGACCACCTATGAGGTCCCCCGGGCGCTCGACGCTGCCGAGCTCCCAGGGATCGTGGAAAGCTTCCGCGACGCGGCGCGCAACGCCATGCTGGCGGGATTCGACAGCGTCGAGGTCCACGGCGCCAACGGCTTCCTGCTCGATCAATTCCTGCAGGACGGCAGCAACCAGCGCACTGACGCCTATGGCGGCACGATCGAGAACCGCACCCGCCTGCTGCTGGAGACCCTCGCTGCGGTCGCCGGCGAGGTGGGCGCGGACCGGGTCGGGGTGCGTCTCGCACCCCATGGCAACCTGGGGGGCCTCAGCGACAGCGACACGGTCACCCACTTCAACCACATCATCGGTGCACTGAACGGCCGCGGCCTGGCCTACCTGCACCTGGTCGAGCCGCGCGCCTCGTCCGCCGGCATCGGCGACAACGCCAGTGTCGACAGCGCCAACAACGCCCAGCTCTTCCGTCGCCGCTTCGCCGGACCGATGTTGACGGCCGGGGCCTACACGCCGGCGATGGCGGTCGACACCGTCACGGCCGGACTGGCCGACGCGGTGGCGTTCGGGCGGATGTTCATCGCCAATCCGGATCTGGTGGAACGCATCCGGATCGACGCCCCGCTCAACACGTTCGACCGTTCGACCTCGTATGGCGGCGGCGCGCACGGCTATACCGACTATCCCAGCCTCAGCCCCCTGGCCCGCGCTGGCTGAGTCCGGCCGGCACGCCGCCGGCCGGAAGGAGTGGTGTGTGGACATCTTCATCGGTGGCGGCGGTGACGATCTGGCCTTCCTGGGGCTGGGCGTCGTCGCCGATGTCGCCCGCGCCCGCGCGGCCGATACCGGCCGGCCCGTTCTCTATGTCGCCAACGGTCGGCTCGGCCGGGTGCGCCGGGCAATCACCGCCTGCGCCCAGCGCGGCGAGGACGTCTGCCTTGTCGGCCACAGCTGGGGTGGGCCGGACGCCTGGCGGGTCGCGGCCTGGGTGGCGGCGCGGACCTTGCCGATCCGTGCGCTGATCACACTGGATCCGGTCGCGGGCCCTCTGCGCCGGACCTTCGGGGGAGAGCTGGCCTGCCCTTGGCTCAATGTCGTGGCGCGCCCGACCGCACCGGATCGATCGGACCGGCTCACGGATATTCGCGGTTTATCTCGCAAGCCTTCGGGCCTTCCGACGGCGCGGGCGACGCGGGAGGTGGTCCTGGATCTGAACCATTGGAACGTGGCCGGCATGCTCGCCTTAAGCGACGCTTGGCGCTGGGCCGAGACGCTGCAGGCGGACGGCTGAAGGCTGCGGCGAGCCCACGGCCCGACGGCCGTGGGCAGTCAGGGCTAGCCGCCCTTGACCTGGGCGATCGCGGCGACCCAGTTCTCGATGTGATAAGCAGTGGACAGCTTGCCGTTCTTGACGGTGAAGGTGTCGATCGAGATCGTCTTGAAGCTGCCTCCGGTGGGGGCGACCCCGAAGAAATCGTGGGCCGGCGTGCCCGTAGCCTCGCCGCGCACGACGATCCGGTCGCCCGACACCCAGAGGTCTTTAATCTTCCAGTGGAGGTTGGGGATCATCGCGCCGAACGCCTTGAACTGGACCGCGAGCGCGTCGCGGCCGAGGCAATCCGTCTCCGTCGAGCAGGAGCGGTAGTCGGGGTTCGCGGCCTTCGCGAGGAGGCCGGCGACGTCCTTCTTCATCGGCTCGTTCAACGCCTCATAGAGCGGCGCGACGATCGCGTGGGCCTGGGCCGTGGTCATGGCCGGAGCCGCGGCCGCCGATCCAGCTGAGACGAGGACGGCGGCGGCCGCCGCGGCGAGGGGCAGAAGGCGGGCATTGGGCATGGGTCAGCTTTCGTGGAGGGCCGCGCGGACGCGAGGCGCGCCGCGGTCGGACGTGGCAGGAGATGGGGGATGCGCGGACGGGCTGGTGTGCGGTGGCGTCATGGGCCGCCGCACACCGGCTGCGGCGACTACTTCGCCAGGGCGTCGGCGGCCTTTTCGATGAGGTCGGCGACTTCGCGAGGATGCGAGAGCATCGGCACGTGGCTGCTGGAGACGCTGATCGTCGTGGCCTTGATCTTCTTGGCCATGATCGCCTGCAGGTTGGGGTCGATCATTCGGTCATGGGTGGCGATCACGTACCAGGAGGGCTTCGACGTCCATGACGCGACGGTGAGCGGCTCGCCGAACATGCTGCCCTTCGAGGCGCCCTGGCCGGCGGCAAGCAGCAGGGCCTCGTCCTTCGGCAGATCCTGGGCGAAGTTTTCGGCGAAGGCCTCGGGCGGAATAAGCAGCCAGCCGCCAGCGTCGGGGACCGCCGCGGCCGGGCCTGGTGTCGGATAGTCAGCCGCGGTCGCGCCGAATGACACGCCTTTGTCGGGCGCCATGGCGGCGACATAGACCAACCCCACCACCTTGGGATCGCCGCCGGCTTGGGTGATGACCGCGCCGCCCCAGGAGTGGCCTACGAGGAGCACGGGTCCGGGTTGCCGCGCGATCGTGCGCTCGACAGAGGCAACGTCGTCTTCCAGCGAGCTCAGGGGATCCTGTGCCGCGACCACGGTGAGGCCCTTGGCTCTCAGCAGCGGGATGATCTTGTTCCAGCTCGACCCGTCCGCCCAGGCGCCGTGCACCAGAACGACCGTGGGGCGTTCGGCGGCTTCAACCCGGGCGGGCATCATGGCGGCGGCGAGCGCGGCGAGACTGACGGCGACGGGCGCCATATGGGCGAGTTGCAGCATGGTGTTGATCCTCAGTTGAATGGCTGAGCCCGCTCGCGAGACCGCCGGAGCCCTATGAGCTGAAGGGTGCTCGTCGGCCGGGGGCGCGCCTTGTCAATTCGCCTCACCGATTGGGCTGGCGTGCTGCGCGTTGACGCATTCGCAGCGCCGGCATCGCGCGGCGGACGGCTATAGGAGGCCCGCGTCGGCCTTGGTGTTGTGGAGAAGCTGTTCCAGCAGGCGCTTCGGTTCGAAGTAGGCGACCCAGATGGACGTCATCTTCCCGTCCCGGACGGTGATGTGTTCGGAGATCTTGAGCATCGCGTCCGTACAGGTCACGCCGACATTGATGAGGGCGATCACCCGGTCTTCGTCGGCCGTGATGCTGTCATAGGAGAACCGGCCGAAATCCAAGACGCGGCCGACCTGGGGCAGGATCACATCGAGGTATTTGGCGCCGCCGGCGACCGTTCCGCCCCACGGCAGGTAGTCGGGAGCGGAGCAGACGAAGTCGGGATGGACCAGGGCGCGCGCGACCGCGGAATCCTTGCGGACCGCGCCATCGTAGAACGCGCGGACGACCGCTATGTTCGCGTCGATCGCGGGGTTGCCTCGGGACATGGGGTCGTCTCCTGTGGAGCTCGCGCGCCTGAGGCGCTTAGAAGGCGGTCGCGCGCGCCGTGACGGGCCGATCTGCCAGGACCCATCTGACATCGGACCGTGTCGCGCAGCTTGCCCTCGCCAACCCTCCGTTGAAGAATTCGGCCGGTTCGCGAGCCCGGCGGATCACGGCGGAGTGGGGCGTCCTCCTACGGGGACAGAAGGACGCCCCTGTCAGGATCGTCGGCCACTGGGCGGTGTGGCCCTCGAGGCTTACGGGCCGCTCATTCCGGGGAGGAGGAGAGGCGGCAGTCCGACCGATCCGACCGGTTCAATCTCACAGACATGGCCGTCATCGCCTTGTTACGGGCGGCCATGTGTTGGACGCGCGTCTCGCGTCGAAGCGTCTCCGGTCCGGCGGCTTGGGAGCACGAGCGTTCAAGTCGTGCGGATTGCTGCAAGCCGGCGCGTCCCGGGTTTCGGACCATGGCGTGTCAGCTGGGCTTCGCAACCGTCGCCCATGACCTGAGGGGCGAGACGTCATGCAGACCGCGAGCCAGACCCGCACCAACGAGGGATTCAGGCCGACCCATCTGAGCGGCCACACGTCTCACGGGGAGGCTCGGGCAGCCGGCCTCGGGGTTGAAGCCTCGACGCCGGAAGGCTGGGTCACCGGGCGACTGGAGCCCGCAGAAGGCCCGCCATGCCTGGCGGACTTTTCGAAGCCGGAACTTCGTCGGCAGCTGCGCCAAAGTGTTTTGGATCTCAGGCGCGCGCAGATCGCGCTGCGGCAGACGGCCCGGGCCGATCTCGACCGTCGCTGGCTGATGGCGACGGCGGGGCATGACCTGCGCCAACCGCTCCAGGTCATGATGCTGGCGCTTGAGTCGCTTACGCGGCGGCCCGAACGCGCGGCCTGGATCTCCGAGGTCCTGCGTGGAGAGGTCTGTCGGCTGCGCGAAGGCCTGGATCAGTTGGCCGCCGCCGCCGCCGCGGCGCCGGAGGACATCGCGGCGCCGAGCCTGGAAGCCGTCCAGCTTGCTGACCTGTTCGATACGGCGCGCGCGAGATGGACGCCGATCGCCCGTGCAAAAGGCCTGAACCTCCGGATCGTGCCGAGCGATCTCGCGGTCCTGAGCGATCCCGTCCTGCTCACTTCGATCACCGACAATCTCGTCGGCAACGCGATCAAATACACCGAGCGTGGCAGCGTGCTTCTCGGATGCCGCCGCGCCGAGGCCGCCGTGCGTCTTGAGGTCATAGACACCGGTATCGGCTTCGACCCGAAGGATCTCGCCAGCCTGATGCAGCCGTTTCGCCAGGGCGACGCCAACTCCGAGGGCCTTGGCCTCGGCTTGTCGCTGGTGCTGCGGGCGACGCGTCGCCTGGGACATCAGCTGGCCGCGCGATCGAGTCCCGGACGCGGCGCCCACTTCGTGGTCACAGCCCGGCAAGCTTGAGGGCATGTTGATGGCGCGAAAGGTCAATCGGCGAGCCGAAGATGCACGCCCCGACCAGCGCGTCCGTCCGACCGTGTGCATCCAGAAGCAGCGCTAGAGGAAGTCATGTCCAAACTATATTCGCCGGTGAAAGTCGGCGCGCTCAATCTCGCCCACAGGATCGTCCAGGCGCCCTTGACCCGCCTGCGGTCCGAGCAGCCGGGCGATGTGCCGGGCGACTTGATGGCGGAGCACTACGGCCAGCGCGCCTCGCGGGGCGGCCTGCAGATCGCCGAGGCGACCACCGTCTCCGTGCTCGGCCGTGGCTACCTCGGCGCACCGGGAATCTATTCGGATGACCAGGTGGCCGGATGGCGGAAGATCACCGACGCCGTCCACGCCAAGGGTGGCTACATCTTCCTCCAGATCTGGCATGTGGGCCGGCAGAGCCACGTCGA
>NZ_SSMZ01000199.1 GCF_004799395.1 Phenylobacterium sp. | reverse complement strand
TGCCGAGCTGGCCTGGACGTGACGGTGCTGCGACGATGGATGACATTGAATGGGGCAAAGGCGTGCTGGAAGGGCAACGAACGCCCAGGGCCGGGTGCTGATCGCCAATTTCGGCATCTACGACCGGGAGGACGGGCCGCTGCAGCGGTTCGATCCGGCGACGGGAAAGCACGAGACCCTGGTCGCTGAGGTGGACGGCAGGCGTCTGACCTCCGCCAACTATCCGGTGATGGACGAGGCCGGGAACACCTGGTGCGCCAACTCCACCCACGCCGAGACCTGGCCCCAGGCCCTCGACGGGCGGCCGGATGGGTTCCTGTTCGTGCTGCGGCCCGACGGCTCGACCTCGATCGTGGCGGACGGATTGAAGTTCCCCAACGGCCTGACCCTCTCGGCGGACGAAAGGACCCTGTTCTGCGCCCAGACCACCGGCCCCGACGTGCGGGCCTTCCCGATCCTGCCCGGCGGTAGGCTGGGCAAAGGGGAACGCTACGGTCCGGCCCTGGGTCTGTTGCAGGAACCCGGCAAGCCCGCGCCCGACCACAACGACCTGGGCTATACCGACGGCGTGGGCATGGACGTCGAGGGCAACGTCTGGGTCTGCCTGCCGGCGGCCAACAAGGTGGTGGCGATCCTGCCCTCCAAGGCGGTGGTCACCTTGATCCACGATCCCTCCGGCGAGACGGTCAACCACCCGACCAACGTCACCTGGGGCGGGAGCGACCTGAAGGACCTCTACATCGGCTCGATCCGCGCGGGCTATGTGCTGAAGGCCCGCTCGCCATTGGCCGGCGCGCCCCTGATCCACCAAAGGTGATCCATCGGCGGTGAATTGGGGTCATTCCGAGGCTTTTAGGGAATCTGTCTTCCCCACTTACCGCCGATCACTAAAATAGCTGGCGAAGCCGGGCGGGCCACCCCACCCGGCGATACCTCAAAACCGAACGCTCCCGGGAGGACGTCTATGCGCGAGTACCTCAAATTCTACATCAATGGCGAATGGGTTGACCCGGTCGAGCTGAAGACGCTGGACGTCGAGAACCCGGCCACCGAAGAGGTCGCCGGCAAGATCGCGCTGGGCGCGGCCGCCGACGTGGACAAGGCCGTGAAAGCCGCCCGCAAGGCCTTCGGCGCCTGGTCTCAGACCAGCCGCGAAGAGCGTCTGGAAGTGCTGGGCCGCATCCTGGCCGAGTACCAGAAGCGGTTCGGCGACCTGGCCACCGCAGTCACTGAGGAAATGGGCGCGCCGTCCTCACTGGCGCAGCGGGCCCAGGTTCCGATCGGCATGGGTCACCTCTCGACCGCCATCGAGATCCTGAAGACCTTCAAGTTCGAGGAAGACCGCGGCCCGACGATGATCGTCAAGGAGCCGATCGGCGTCTGCGCCTTCATCACCCCCTGGAACTGGCCGCTGAACCAGATCGTCTGCAAGGTGGCCCCGGCGATCGCCACCGGCTGCACCATGGTGCTCAAACCCTCGGAAGTGGCGCCCTTCTCGGGCTACATCTTCGCCGAGATCATGCATGCGGCGGGCGTGCCGGCGGGCGTGTTCAATCTGGTGAACGGCGACGGGCCCACGGTCGGGGCGGCGATGTCGAGCCATCCGGACGTGGACATGGTCTCCTTCACCGGCTCCACGCGGGCCGGGATCGAGGTGGCCAAGGCCGCGGCTCCCACCGTTAAGCGCGTGGCGCAGGAACTGGGCGGCAAGAGCCCGAACATCGTCCTCGACGACGACGCCTTCGCCAAGGGGGTCGGCCGCGGCGTGGCCTCGATGATGCCCAACTCCGGCCAGTCCTGTAATGCGCCCAGCCGCATGCTGGTGCCCGGCAAGCGGATGGACGAGGCGATCACCGTCGCCCGCGAAGCCGCCGCCGGCGTGACCGTCGGCGACCCGAACGGCAACGCCCAGCTGGGTCCGGTGGTCAACAAGACCCAGTTCGACAAGATCCAGAAGCTGATCCAGGCCGGCATCGACGAGGGCGCGACCCTGGTCATCGGCGGCACCGGGCGGCCCGAAGGGCTCGACAAGGGCTACTATGTGAAGCCGACGGTCTTCGCCAACGTCACCAACGACATGACCATCGCCAAGGAAGAGATCTTTGGGCCGGTGCTGTCGATCCTGGGCTACGACACCGTCGACCAGGCGATCGAGATCGGCAACGACACCGAATATGGCCTGGCGGCCTATGTGCAGGCGGCCGACATCACGGCCGCCCGCGACGTGGCGCGCAAGCTCCGCGCCGGCCAGGTGTCGATCAACGGCGGCGGCGGCGATCTGACCGCGCCCTTCGGCGGCTACAAGATGAGCGGCAACGGGCGCGAGTGGGGCGATTTCGCCTTCCACGAGTTCCTCGAGACCAAGGC
>NZ_SSMZ01000198.1 GCF_004799395.1 Phenylobacterium sp. | reverse complement strand
CACGCCCAAGGCCATTGAAGTCACGGGCATTACCGGCACGAGTTGCGAGCCGCTCGTCCCTTCGGCCCATGGCGGTCCATAGGACAGGCTACCCGAGCGCGTTTCCGTGGTGTGGGTTGGGGTGCTGCAATGGGGGCGCCAGAGACATCTCCCGGAGTGATATTCTCCCGGGGAGCGAGTCCGCTTGACCGAACGAAGTTACGAGTCGTTAGGTGAATTCGGAAGTTCGGGTATGAGCGCGTTTGTCGCAGTTTCCGTAGCGTCCCGATGCGGAAGATGGGGTACGGAAAATGAACTTCAAAGCAATTCTGGCGGGAGTCGCCGCGACAGCCGCGATCCTGACGGCTGGGGCCGCCTTCGCGCAAACAAACGAGCCGCCGCCGAGCGGCCCGGTGATCCTGAACCTGGACGGGACGGCGATCCCGACCAGCTACACTCAGTACACAGTCGATTTCACCGCGACGTCGAACCTGACCAACCTGAGCTTCGCGTTTCGCGAAGATCCGGCTTTCCTGTTGATGGACAACGTCAGCCTGACCGACATGACGACCCCGGGCGGAGAGCTGGTCACCAACGGTGATTTCGAGGCTGGGCCGTTGAACGCCGTCCCGTCCGGCTGGAGCTATCTCAATAATACGTTCGGCGCCGGGTTCGGCGGCCACGTCCAAGGCTATTGCGGGATCGACCCAGGCACGGGCCCGTCCAACTGCTACGTCGACGGCGGCGTGCAGGACTATGACGTCATGTGGCAGGCGATCGCGACGACCACCAACGACGTCTATCAACTGTCCTTCTTTCTGATGGACACTGGTGGCGCAGGCGTCTTCAGCGCGCTGAGCACCAATGGCGACGTGACCGACCAGTTCGGTAACGGCCGCAACCTAGTCGTCTATGGCGGCGTCTTGCCGGTGAGCGACACCGGCGTGCCGGAACCGGCCGCCTGGGCGATGATGCTGCTGGGCTTCGGCGGGATCGGGGCCATGGTCCGCGGCCGCCGCCGCCAGGCCGCGGTCGCGTGATAGCTTTTCCCGGGGCGGCTCCACCGCCTCAGGACTGATCCAAGGCGAGAGCCCCGGCCCGCAACGGCCGGGGCTCTTGTTTTGACCCCCTTTGCCGCGGTCCCTAGAGGACGCAGTCTGCCGCCCTGGCCGAGTGGCGTGAGGCCATGGGCTAGGGCCAAGTTTGGGTTTGGGGGACTTGCGGCTGCTGGAGACAAATTGCCGTTAGACTGCCAGCACCGCCACCGCCGAAACCTGGCAAAGGCCACTGCCGCAAACACGATCAAACCCTGAGTTCAGGCCGACGTGGTTCGGGAACGACGCTTACCAGCAACCGGGCGCGCCTCCTGCTTGGCGTAGTCCATGATCCAAAGGTGAAGCGCCAGCTTCGGCGCGAACCGCCGCGTAAGCGAATTCAAATCGTTAGCTCGCCGATCGGAGTCGCGACCCCATGCCGATTCACGGCTTCATATCTATGGATGGAAACTAGCTCGGCAGGAAAATGAAGTTGAAGACGTAGTCGTCGCGGCACTCCGGACGTCGGTGGTGCTTCTCCGTATCAAGGCGCGCGAAGGGCGTCAGGGTGCCACGCACCAGCGCGAAACAATTGTACCCATAGCCGGTGACCGTCTTCACCATTTCGCTGATCGGCACGCCAGTGTGGGCCTCTTCCATCTCGATCAAGAGATTGGGGCGGTCCCGACGCAGGGTGTCGGTGGCCCCCTCCAGGACCTCTCTTTCGAAGCCTTCGACGTCGATCTTCATGAAGCCCACGTTGCGGATCCCGAGCTCGTCAAAACGCACGGCGCGCACGACCACCTTACGGTGGTCACCGCTGACCTTGGTGGCGCTGAGCGAGGCGCCCTGGTTGGAGAATCCGTTTGCGCTTCTGGGGACTAGGAGATCGGCAGGCGCCGAGACGTTGCTTAGAGCTTCTGGGTGGAGCACGACCCGACCGGAAGCCCAGCTGCTTAGGACGCGGAAGAGCTTCGGGTTCGGCTCGAATGCATGCACCAATTTGCTGTGAGCCAGCAGCGCGTACGAATAGACACCCTTATTCGCGCCCACGTCGATCGAAACCCGCTTCTTGTCAGCCAGGATCGAAACGAGGCGTAATTCCGGTTCGCCCTTCCGAAGATTTCGATGGTGAAGATATGCAATGCGCGCCCGAGGCGGCAGCATCGCCTTGAGATATTCCTCAAATTTGAGAGGGGGTTCCCACCCATTGCTGTTTGCGGTGTCCGTCAGCACGGCAGGATTTCCTTCCGCGCAGAGTAGGCGGTTCATCACATCGATCTTGACGTTCGACCATTCTGCTCAGCGTCAGGACGACGCCGCAACATGTCGTCCTCAAAATTCGGAGCGATGACCGGGATGGGGTCGATTTGCCCCGTTGGCTCAGCCGTGTGAATCGGCGTCGCGAATTGCCCTCCGCCGCGTGACGCAATTCATATCGTTAGCTCGCCGATCGGCGGTCGTGACCCCTCGCCGATTCACACACAACAAAAGGGCTGCCCTCTCTGCGCGCGGCCAGAACCGGCTCGCCCAAGGCCCCAGTCACCAAATCCATCACATCAATCCCGAGGCGGTGACGGCCGCTATCGAAGAGATCCAGAAGATCGCCAATTCAGCTACGATTGCAAAACAGCGGGCGGTCACCACTTCAGTCAGGAACGCTACCTAATCAGTCGAGACCTCTACCCCAAACGATGCTCAGCCGAACTGGCGGAGTGGCGTGAGGTCATGGGCTAGAGCCAGGTTTGGATTGGGCAGATTGCGCCTGACCGCAGACAACTTGCCGTTGGCCTGACTGCATCGCCGCTCAGGCGGCTAACCTGACTAAGCCTGAACCTAAACTCCCGAACGCTGGACTGGCGGCGCCGCGGGAATAGGCGCCGCCAGCCACGGTCCACAAATGCAGTTGGCGGTGGCGCGGAAGCGTGGCCCCTTGCGATCTTCGCGAGGGGGCGATTCCAGATGACGATTTCGAAGATGCAGCTATTGGCGGCCGCTGCCGGGATGACGGTGATGCTATCTCAGCCGGCATGGGCCGCCGGGGCGGTCAGCCCAGACCAGCTCGCCGCGCTGAAGACACAGGCTATGGCCGGCGTCGACTCTCGGGCGAAGCTCGCCCAGGTGATGGTCGATCAAATCTTCTCCTTCGGCGAACTTGGCTACCAGGAGGTGGAGACCTCCAAGTACCTGACCGATCTCCTGGAAAAGAACGGCTTCACCATCGTGCGCGGGGTCGCCGGCCTGCCCACCGGCTGGACCGCTACCTGGACCAACGGAAAAGGCGGCCCGACCATCGCGCTCGGCAGCGACATCGACTGCATCCCCAAAGCCAGCCAGAAGCCGGGAGTCCCCCGCCATGACCCCCTGGTTCCCGGTGCGCCGGGCCACGGCGAGGGACACAATTCCGGGCAGGCGGTGAATGTCGTCGCAGCCTTGGCGGTCAAGGACATCATGCAGAAAGAAGGTATCGCCGGGACCCTGGTCCTTTGGCCCGGCGTGGCCGAGGAGCTGGTGGGCGGCAAGGCCTATATGGTCCGCGACGGGGTGTTCAAGGGCGTGGACGCCACCATCTTCACCCATGTGGGCGACAATCTCGTCACCAGTTGGGGCCAGCCGATGGGCACGGGCCTGGTGTCGGTGAAGTACCTCTTCCACGGCGAATCCGCCCACTCGGCCGGCGCGCCCTGGCGCGGACGCAGCGCGCTCGACGCCGTGGAATTGATGGACATCGGCTGGGATTTCCGGCGCGAACATCTGTTGCCGGAGCAGCGATCCCACCGGGTGATCGCTGACGGCGGCGACCAGCCCAACGTGGTGCCGTCGGAGGCGGCCGTCTGGTACTATTTCCGTGAACAGAGCTTCGCCAGCATCAAGAAGAACTACGAGATCGGCAACAAGATCGCCCAGGCGGCGGCCGACATGACCGACACCACGGTTGAGCATCACGTGATCGGGTCGGCCGCGCCGCAACACTTCAACCGGCCGATGGCCGAGGCCGCCGAGGCCAATATCGAAAAGATCGGCCTGCCGACCTGGACGCCTCAGGAACAGGCCTTCGCCAAGGCCGTGCAGAAGACCGTGAGCGCTGAACAGAAGGGGCTGGACACCAAGCTGAAGGGCCTGGAGCCGCCCAAGGAGAAGCCGGAGAGCGGCGGGTCGGACGACATTGGCGACATCTCCTGGATCATGCCGACGATCACCATCCGCTACCCTTCCAACATCCCCGGGCTGCCGGGGCACAACTGGGCCAACGCCATCTCCATGGCGACGCCGGTGGCGCACAAGGGGGTGCTGGCCGGGTCGAAGGCCGTCGCTATGACCGTGCTGGACCTGCTAACCCGGCCCGATCTGCTGGTCAGCGCCAAGGCCTATTTCACCGACGTCCAGAACAAGGATCAGCACTACATCCCGATGCTGGCCGCGGATGACAAGCCGCAGATCCAGATCAACGCCGACATCATGGCCCGCTTCCGGCCCGAGATGCGGAAGTACTATTACGATCCGAAGAAATACCCGACCTATCTGGATCAGCTGGGGATCAAATGGCCTCCGGTGGAGGTCGCCGAGGCCGCGCCTGGCAAGTAGCGGGCCGGCTGCACAGACGTCGAAGCGTCCTCGACGTCAGCAACTAGATCCAGATGACGAGAGCCGCCGATCAAATACCGATGGGCGGCCAAAGAAGATTTCACGCGTATTTGGTCTGACAATGCTGACGTGTCTGGCGCCAGTCACGTTGCCCGCTGGTCCAAATTGCGAGGTTCGTGCCATGCTGCGATAACTTCGCGCCATCGGCCGGCGCGGTCCTGTAACGGCCGGGATTGGAAGCCATGTCGGACCAATCTGCATCGCCCGCTGCGGCGCTGGAGGCGCCGAACCCCGCACGGCTGCGCGATCTGGCGTCCGTCAGCGCGGTCCTGAAGACGCCTCTCGCAACCACACTCGCCGATCGATTCGGCCGCCAGGCCGCCACTTACGCCATTCGCGCGGTCCTAGACGAGGCGCGCCAGGCTATAGCCGGCGGAGCGCCATCGGCGCCCACGACCGAGGATTTGGCGATCGCCGCACTCGCCCGACTGGAAGCCCAATCGCGTTCTGAGCTGCGGCCGCTGTTCAACCTCACCGGCACGGTCCTGCACACCAATCTGGGCCGCGCCTTGTTGGCGGAAGCCGCGATCGAGGCGGCGATTGCGGCCATGCGTGATCCGATGGCCCTGGAATATGACCTACGATCTGGCCGGCGCGGCGAGCGCGACGACCATGTCCGGGGGCTGCTCTGCGACTTGACTGGGGCGGAAGACGCCACCCTCGTCAACAACAACGCCGGCGCAGTGCTGCTGGCCCTCAACACCCTGGCCGACGGCCGTGAGGCCATCGTCTCACGCGGTGAGCTGATCGAGATCGGCGGGGCGTTCCGGATGCCGGATATCATGCAGCGGGCCGGCGCGCGGCTCGTGGAGATCGGGACCACCAACCGCACTCACGCCAAGGACTATCGCGCTGCCGTGACCCCGGAAACCGGGGTGATCCTCAAGGTCCACACCTCCAACTACCGCATCCAGGGATTTACCGCTGAGGTCGGCGCCGAGGAACTCGCGGCGATCGCTGGGAGTGTCGGCGTCCCCTTGATGCATGACCTCGGCTCCGGCACGCTGGTGGACTTGGCGCGCTATGGGCTGCAGCGGGAGCCAACGGTGCGCGAGGCGGTCGCGGAAGGGGCCGGGATCGTGACATTTTCCGGCGACAAGCTGCTGGGCGGGCCGCAGGCCGGATTCATCGTCGGCGACAAGGCCCTGATCTCCGCCATAAACGCCAATCCCATGAAGCGCGCCTTGCGTATCGACAAGGTCCGGCTGGCGGCGATCGCAGCGACGCTTGAGCTCTACGGCGACCCAGACCGGCTTGCCGAACGCCTGCCGACCTTGCGGTTGCTGGTCCGGCCCTATGCGGAGATCGCGACCCAGGCAGCGCGTCTGGCGCCCGTCGTGGCGCGGGCGGTCGGGGTGGTTTTCAGCGTGGCGCCATGCGAGTGCCACAGCCAGATTGGCTCCGGCGCCCTGCCCCTGGACACCTTGGCCAGCGGCGGCCTGGTCATTCGATCGCGCCGAGGGACGCGGGCGCTGGAACGATTGGCGGCGGCGCTGCGCGCGCTTGACCGGCCGGTGATCGGACGGATGGAGAACGGCGGGCTGATCCTGGACCTGCGCTGCCTGACTGACGAGGCCGCGTTTGTCGCCTCCCTCTGCGGACTGGATAGCCATGCCTTGGGGTAAGCATCCAGCGGGGCGGCGTCTTGCGGGGCCGTGCCGATGATCATCGGCACGGCCGGTCACGTCGATCATGGCAAGACCGCATTGGTCAAGGCGCTGACCGGCGTGGACTGCGACCGTCTCAAGGAGGAAAAGGTGCGCGGGGTCACGATCGACCTTGGGTTCGCCTATCTGCCAACCACGGACGGCCAGGTGCTTGGCTTCGTCGACGTGCCGGGCCACGAGCGCTACGTGCGCACCATGCTGGCCGGCGCGACGGGTATCGATTTCGCCCTTCTGGTGGTCGCCGCCGATGAGGGCGTAAAGCCGCAGACGCTGGAGCACCTGGCGATCCTCGACCTGCTGCAGGTCGAACAGGGGCTGGTGGTGCTGAACAAGGCCGACCTGACGGGGCCCGAGCGCCTCGCAGAAGTCGCGGCCCAACTCAGACCCGCGCTGGCCGGAACCGCGCTGGCGGCAACCGACGCCTTGCCCGTGTCCGCCGTGACCGGCCAGGGCCTCGACGCGCTGCGCGGCCATCTGATGGCCGCAGCCAAGGCCACGGCGCAGCGGTCCGCCGAAACCCGGTTCCGGCTGGCCGTGGACCGGGCGTTCACCCTGCACGGCGTCGGTGTTGTCGTCACCGGCACAGTGCTGTCGGGGGCGGTGCAGGTGGGCGATCAGCTGCTCATCAGCCCGTCGGGCCTGCCGGCGCGGGTGCGCTCGCTGCACGCTCAAAACCGGCAGGCCGAAATCGGCCGGCGCGGCGAGCGCTGCGCGCTCAATCTGACTGGCGTCGGCGTCTCCAAGGAGGCCGTGCGCCGCGGCGACGTCGTGCTCGATCCCGCCCTGCACGCCCCGACAGACCGCATCGACGCCAGGCTGCGCGTGCTGGGCGCAGAGGCCAAGGCGATCGGCCAATGGCTCCCCGTCCGGCTGCATCATGCTGCAGCCGAGGTCGGCGCCCGTATCGTCCTCCTGGGCCCCCCCATCGAGCCCGGCCAGGAGGCTGACGTCCAGCTGGTGCTCGAACAACCGATCGCCGCTGCGCTGCAGGATCGCTTTGTGCTGCGTGACGTGTCCGCCCAGCGCACAATCGGCGGCGGCCGTTTCATCGATCTACGTGGCCCGCCGCGGCGACGGCGCACGCCCGAGCGTCGGCGACAGCTCGCAGCGCTGGCTCTGCCCGATTCGGCCGCAGCCTTTTCCGCCCTGCTGGACGCCCCGCCCTTCGCCTGGGATTTGGCGGCGTTCGCCCGCGACCATGCTCTGACCGCGACCCAGGGCGAGCAACTGGTCGCGCAATCGGGGCTGATCCAGCTGCAAGCCGGCCCGGCCGCCGTGGCCCTCTCACCCACGCGCTGGCGCAAGTTCGCGACGGACCTCATCGAAAGGCTCGCCACCTTTCACCGCGAGAACCCCGACCTGCAGGGCCTCGGACGCGAAAACCTGCGCCTGCAGTTGCAACCGCGGCTGGCGCCGCGGATCTTCATCGCCGCCTTGCAGCGGCTGGCTGGCGCGGGCGAACTGGTGCTGGACGGCGCCTTCGTCCGCCTGGCCAGCCACACAGTGCGGCTGGCGCCCGGGGACGAAACCGCCTGGGCTCTGCTCGCCCCGCGACTGGGCGGCGCGGAGCGGTTTCGCCCGCCGCGGGTGCGCGACCTGGCCCACGCGAGCGGGCGCATGGAGGGCGACGTGCGCCGGCTGCTCAAGCTTGCCGGTCGGCTCGGCTGGGCCGACGAGATCGCGCCGGATCATTTCTTCCTGCGCGCGACGGTGCGCGAGATGGTCGCCATCGGCCTGGAGGAGGCGGGCCGTGCGGACGGCGGGGCCTTCAGCGCCTCGCAATTCCGCGACCGCCTCGAAAACGGGCGCAAGGTCGCCATCCAGATCCTCGAATTCTTCGACCGTCACGGCGTCACTCTGCGCAAGGCGGACTTGCGGCGCTTAAATCCTCACCGACTGGACCTGTTTGGCCCGGTCATGGTTTCATCCAGCCATGCGCAGGGAGGAGCATCGTCCCCGGTGGGGCGTTCGGATTTCAAATCCGAGTGGGGCAGCGAGCCTGTCCCAGGTGGGTTCGACTCCCATTCTCTTCCGCCATCCCCGCCCCGGAGCGGGTCCTGATGACAGCCGACTACGCGACGGATTTCGACGAGTGGCTGGTCGAGACCTTTGCCAGGGTCGGCGAATTCACCGTCCTGATCGTGCTTGTGGAGATCGGCGAAACCACAGCCGGACTCCTGCGCTCGTCCTACCTACACGTGATCGGCGACGAGACGCGCTGGCCGGACATCGTGGAGATGTTCGCCGGCGCGGGAACAGCTTGGAACGGCGCGGCCTTTTATCAGGCCGACCGCGCCGGGCTGGTGCGAGATCAGGTCGCGCGCCACCGACTGCAGTCGCTGATGCGCCACCTTGAGGCCGATCGCTCGCTCTTGAAGCACGCTGACTTTTTCGACCCTCGTGGCCTGCGCTTGAAGATCGAGGAGATCGCCCAGGAATGACGCGCGCCAGTTAGTGCGGAACCTGACCCCGCGCCTGGCGATTGGTTCCGCGTGCTTTTAGAGGTCGATCTGCGCCGTCGAACGTGCCTTAATTGGCGCATTCGCGAGGTCGGTTCGCCGGAGCAAGTGGCCCGCCCATGACAGGGACCCTCAGTCGTCGAGGTTTCATCAAGCTCACCGGGGCGGGCCTGGCCGCCTCGAGCTTGGGCGCGCTGGGCTTTGCAGCCGCAGGCCCCGCGCTCGCCGACTCGATGCGTCCGTTCAAGCTGACCCACGCCACCGAAACGCGGAACACCTGCACCTACTGTTCCGTCGCCTGCGGCATCCTGATCTACACGCTTGGCGACAAGGCGAAGAACGCCACCTCCAACATCATGCATATCGAGGGAGATCCGGATCACCCGGTGAACCGCGGCACGCTCTGTCCGAAGGGCGCCGCACTGCTCGACATCGTCCATGCGCCTACGCGCCTGAAGGCCCCCAGATACCGCGCGCCTGGGTCCAGCGAGTTCAAGGACGTCTCATGGGACTTCGCGCTCGACCGCATCGCCACGCTGATGAAGCAGGATCGCGACGCGAACTTCATCGCCAAGAACGCGGCCGGGACCACCGTCAATCGCTGGATCAGCACAGGCATGCTGGCGGCCTCGGCCTCCTCGAGCGAGACCGCCTACCTAACCTGGAAGGTGGCCCGCTCGTTCGGGATGCTGGTCTTCGACAATCAGGCGCGTGTTTGACACGGACCGACGGTGGCCAGTCTGGCTCCAACATTCGGTCGAGGAGCGATGACCAACACATGGCAGGACATCAAGAACGCCAATGTGGTTCTGGTCATGGGCGGCAACGCCGCTGAGGCCCATCCCTGCGGATTCAAGTGGGTCATCGAAGCCAAGATCGAAAACCACGCCAAGCTGATCGTGGTCGATCCGCGCTTCACGCGCACGGCGTCGGTCGCCGATGTCTACGCGCCAATACGCCCGGGAACCGACATCGCTTTCCTGAACGGCGCAATGCGCTACTTGCTCGAGAAGGACCTCATCCACCACGACTACGTGCGGGCCTACACCAACGCCAGCCTGATCGTGAAGGAGGGCTATGACTTCCAGGACGGGCTGTTCACCGGCTACAAGGAAGACACTCACAGCTACGACAGGACCGGCTGGGACTACGAGATCGACGGCCAAGGCTATGCCAAGGTCGACGATAGCTGGCAGGATCCGCGCTGTGTGATCAACCTGCTGCGCAAGCACGTGGATCGCTACACCCCGCAGATGGTGTCGCGCATCTGCGGCACGCCGCAGGACAAGTTCCTGGAGATCTGCGCGCTGTTCGCCACCACAGCGGCGCCCGACAAAGCGCTGACCAGCCTGTTCGCCCTTGGTTGGACCCAGCATTCGGTGGGCTCCCAGAATATTCGGGCCATGGCGATGATCCAGCTGTTGCTCGGCAATATCGGGGTGGCTGGCGGCGGAATGAACGCCCTGCGTGGCCATTCCAATATCCAGGGCTTGACCGATGTGGGTCTGCTGTCGACCTCAATGCCGGGATACCTGCTGCTGCCAAAGGAGACCGAGGTCACCTACGAGCAATATATGGCGACCCGGGAATATAAGCCGCTTCGCCCCGGACAGGTCAGCTATTGGCAGAATTACGGTAAGTTCTTCGTCAGCTTACAGAAGGCGATCTACGGAGACTCTGCGCGCGCCGACAATGATTGGGCCTACGACTGGCTTCCGAAATTCGATGGCGGTGGTTACGACATCATCCGAGCCTTCGAGATGATGAACAACGGACAGATGAACGGCTATATTTGCCAGGGCTTCAACCCAATGCAGGCTTTTCCTGACCGGAACAAGATCCGCCGGGGCCTGAGCAAGCTGAAATATCTCGTGGTTATGGATCCCCTGGATACCGAGACCTCGCGATTCTGGGAGAATTTCGGCCCGCAAAACCCGTCCGATCCCTCCAAGATCCAGACCGAAGTCTTCCAACTTCCAACCAGCTGCTTTGCCGAGGAGAGCGGCTCGCTGGTCAATTCGTCCCGCTGGATGCAGTGGCACTGGAAGGCGGCCAATCCGCCGGGCGAGGCGCAGACCGACATCTGGATCATGTCGGGCATCTTCCACCGCATGCGAGAGATGTACCGCAAGGACGGCGGCGCCTTCCCCGATCCGATCGTCAACCTGACCTGGACCTACACCAATCCGACCGATCCGGATCCGGAGGAGCTGGCCAAGGACATGAACGGCCGGGCGCTGGCGGACATCACGGACGCCACCGGGGCGGTCACGCAGCACGCCGGCCAACTGCTGGACGGGTTCGCGCAACTGCGCGACGACGGTACGACCACGTCAGGCTGTTGGATCTTCTCGGGCAGTTTCACCGAGAAGGGGAACATGATGGTCCGGCGCGACGCCACCGATCCCCGCGAGCAGGGCTTGGCGCCGAACTGGGCGTGGTCCTGGCCAGCCAATCGGCGGATCTTGTACAACCGCGCCAGCGCCGACCTCACCGGCAAGGCGTGGAATCCGCAGAAGCCGGTCATCGAGTGGAACGGCAGCAAATGGACGGGCA
>NZ_SSMZ01000197.1 GCF_004799395.1 Phenylobacterium sp. | reverse complement strand
GCCCATGGAGTGGCCTTCCAGCCCGATGTTGGTCTTGTCCACGAAGGGCAGGCTCTGCAGATATCTGAGCGCCGCCGGCCCGCCCAGGTCCCTCACCTGCCCCACGGAGCCCTCGGAGTAGCCGTGGCCGACCATGTCCATGGCCAGCACAACGAAGCCACGGCGCGCCAGCTCGATGGCGAAAGGGCTCTGCATCTCGCGGGTGTTGATATAGCCGTGGCTGACCAGCACCGCCGGCGCCGGATGGGCCGCGCTCGCGCCCGGCGGCGTGTAGAGCAGGCCCGCCTGGGTGAGGTTCGGCTGATCGCCGACGAATCGCACGTCCTTGAGCGTGACGCCGCCCGCGGTCTGGATCGCGTTGGCCAGGTACGATCCGCCCAGGATCAGCACCAGGCCCAGGATGAAGAAGCCCCATTTGCGCAGCATTGGCGTCCCCCCAAGGACAAAGTCCGGCGACCGGCGTCGCTCTTGCGGCGGGGACGATGCGGCCAGCCGGGGAAAAGCTCAAGCTCGGGCGCCCGATTGCTGGGCAAAGCCGACAAACGGTGGAAACGTCCCTTTGCGTCTCCGTTCAGAGACATAAACCTGCTAGGGAGCGGAAAATAAGTTGAGGAGGACGCGAAAAGCAGGATGGCGCAACCGGGCGTAGCCATACGCGGTCAGCGCAGTCTGCTGCGGCAGATCCGGGAAGCTCTGGCAGGGGGTGGCCCGGCGCAGGCGCGCCTGGACATGGTCGTGCGGATCATCGCGCGGTCCATGGTCGCTGAGGTGTGCTCGCTCTACATGCGTCGCGCCGCCGGCGACATGGAGCTGTTCGCCACCGAGGGCCTCGACCCCGCCGCCGTCCACGTCACCCGCATGAAACCCGGCGAAGGCCTGGTCGGCGAGATCATGAAGCTCGGCCGGCCGCTCAACCTGGCCGACGCGCCCGAGCACCCGGCCTTCTCCTACCGACCGGAAACCGGCGAAGACCCCTACCACGCCTTCCTGGGCGTGCCCCTGCTGCGCGGCGGCCGGGCCATCGGGGTGCTGGTGGTCCAGAACCGCACCGCGCGCGTCTACACCGACGACGAGCAGGAAGACCTGCAGATCGTCGCCATGGTGCTGGCCGAGATGGTCGCTGCCGGCGAGTTGATCGGCGAGGCGGCGCTGAAGGGCGTGGAGATCGCCCCGCACCGGCCGGAGCGCCTCAAGGGCTCCAAGTTCGGCGACGGCCTGGCCTATGGCGTGGCCGTGCTGCACGAGCCGCCCGTCGCGCCCTCGCAGCTGCTCTCCGACGACGTGGGCGCCGAGGAGGCGCGCCTGGCTTCGGCCATCGCCAGCCTGCAGGCGCAGATCGACCAGATGCTGGAGGGCAGCGCCGGCCTCGTCGACGCCTCCTTCGAGGTGCTCGACACCTACCGGATGTTCGCCCACTCGCAGAGCTGGCTGCGCAGCCTGCAGGACGCGGTGAGCAATGGCCTCACCGCCGAGGCCGCGGTGGAACGGGTGCGCTCCGAGCACCGCGCCCGCCTGGGCCAGGCCCGCGACCCCTATCTGCGCGAGCGTCTGCACGACCTGGAAGACCTGAACGACCGCCTGCTGCGCCACCTCTCCGGCGACGGCCACGAGGCGCGCGAGCTGCCCGAGAACGCCATCCTGATCGCCCGCAACCTGGGTCCCGCGGACCTCCTGGAATACGACCGCAAGAAGCTGCGCGGCCTGCTGCTGGAGGAAGGCTCGGCCGCCAGCCATGCGGCGATCGTCGCCCGGGCGCTGGACATCCCCTGCGTTGGCCGCCTTTCGGGCCTGCGCGACCGGGTCTCCGAAGGCGACATGGTGATCGTCGACGCCGAGACGGGCGAGGCCTATCTGCGGCCGCGCACCGACGTGGTGAAGGCCATCCAGGCCCGTATCGACGTGCGCCGCCAGCGCCGCGCCGAATTCGCCAAGCTGCGCGACACGCCAGCCTTCACCCGCGACGGCGCCAAGATCACGCTGCTGATGAACGCCGGCCTCGACGTCGACCTCGACATCCTGGGCGAGACAGGGGCGGAAGGCATCGGCCTGTTCCGCACCGAGTTCCAGTTCATGGTCGCCGAGGAGATGCCGCGTTTCAACGCCCAGACCGCGCTCTACAGCCGTGTGATGGACGCCGCCGGCGACTTGCCGGTGACCTTCCGCACCCTCGACCTCGGCGGCGACAAGGTGCTGCCCTACATGGAGGCCGAGCGGGAGGACAATCCGGCGCTGGGCTGGCGGGCGATCCGCATGGGCCTCGACCGCCCGGCGCTACTGCGACTGCAGCTGCGCGCCCTGATCGCGGCGGCCCGTGGCCGGGCATTGCGGATCATGTTCCCTCTGGTCGCCAATGTGGACGAGTTCCGCGCCGCCCGAGCCCTGGTGGATGTCGAGGTGGCCTGGGCCCTGCGGCGCGGCCGCTCGGCCCCGTCGCGCCTCGACGTGGGCGCGATGATCGAGGCGCCGTCGCTCGTCTGGCACCTGGACGCGCTGCTGCCGATGACCGACTTCGTCAGCGTCGGCACCAACGACCTGATGCAGTACCTGTTCGCCGCCGACCGCGGGAACCCGCGCATGGCCGACCGCTACGATCCCCTGTCGCCCCCGGCCTTGCGAGCGCTGGAGCAGATTCAGCGCGCCTGCGCCGAGACGGGCACGCCGGTCAGCGTCTGTGGCGAGATGGCCGGCCGACCGCTGGAGGCCTTCGCCCTGGTGGCGCTGGGCTTCGAGCGGCTGTCCATGCCGCCGGCCGGGGTCGGGCCGGTGAAGCAGATGGTGCTGTCCTGCGACCGCGAAGCCGCCCGCCGCGGGGTCGCGGCCCTCTTGAAGAGCGGCGCGGGCTCGGTCCGCAACGAGATCGAGACCCTGGCCCGCAAGATCTACGTGGCGGTCTAGGGAGCCTCTCGACGCCTTGGCCAGCGACAGCGATTTCCTCAACCTCCAGTCCGCCGCCGACATCGGCTCGGCGCTGAAAGCCCTGCGCGAGCAGAAGAAGCTCAGCCTCGAACAGCTCGCCGACATGACGCGTGTTCGCCGCGCCTACCTCGCCGACATCGAGGCGATGCGCCTGGACCGCCTGCCCTCGCGGCCCTTCACCATCGGCTACATCCGCGCCTACGCCGAGGCGCTTGGCCTGGACGGCGACGCCGCGGTCGAGCGCTTCAAGGCCGAGGAGCCGGTCCTGGACGAGCCGCTGCGCGCGCCTGTCGGCGTGCCCCAGAGCGGCGACCCGCGGGTGGTGGCGATGGTCGCCGGCGTCATCATCATCCTGGTGGCGATCATCCTTTGGAACATCGCCCAGCGGGCGATGCTGGCCAACGCCCCGCCGCCGCCCACCGCTTCGGCCCTGGCGACCGCCAAGGCGCTGGCCGTCGCGAGCCCGCCGGTGGTGCCGCTCGGCGCGCCGTTGCCGGCGCCCGTCGAGTCCACCACGCCGCCGCCCTACGAGACTCCGGGCATGCCGATCATCAATCCCGACGGCACGGTGACCACGCCCAAGTCCGTGCCGGGGGCCAAGCCCGGCGCGGCCCCCGATGCGCCGCCCGTCGATCCGGCCAGCCTGTCGCCGGTGTTCGTCGCCACCGGCCAGGTCTATGGCGCGCCCAAGGACCAGCCCTCCGCCGTGACCCTGCAGGCGCTGAAGCCCGCCTCGCTGATCGTCCGCGGGCAGGACGGCCAGATCTATTTCGCCCGCCAGTTCGCCGCCGGCGACGCCTTCCGGGCGCCGCAGGTGGCCGGTCTCACCGCCGAAGTCTCCCAGCCCGCCAGCTTCCAGGTGTTCGTCGGCGGACAATCCAAGGGCGTGCTGCCCGCCGCCCAGGTGTCGCTGAACAAGCTCGCCCAATAGTCAGGCCCAATCGCGACTTGGGTTCGCGGCCTGAACGCACTATTTTCCTGCTCATGAGCGCCTCCCACTCCCACGCCGAAGATCACGCGCACAAGGACCACACCTCGGTCCGACCCTGGCGCGCCATCCAGCGCCGCAAGAGCCGCAAGATCCGGGTCGGCAATGTCGAGGTCGGCGGCGACGCCCCGATCACCGTGCAGTCGATGACCAATACGCTGACCGCCGATGCGGCCGCGACCATCGACCAGATTCGTCAGTTGGAGGAGGCCGGCGCCGACATCATCCGCGTCTCCTGCCCCGACGAGGACTCCACCAAGGCGTTCAAGGCGATCGCCAAGGCCTCGAAGGCGCCGCTCGTGGCGGACATCCACTTCCACTACAAGCGCGGCATCGAGGCCGCCCAGGCCGGCGCCGCCTGCCTGCGGATCAATCCCGGCAACATCGGCTCGCCGGACCGGGTGCGCGAGGTGATCCAGGCCGCTCGCGACCACGGCTGCTCCATGCGCATCGGCGTCAACGCCGGCTCGCTGGAGCGCGATCTCCTCGAAAAGTATGGCGAGCCCTGCCCCGACGCGATGCTGGAGAGCGCGCTGCGCCACGCCCGCATCCTGCAGGACCACGATTTCCACGAATTCAAGATCAGCGTGAAGGCCTCCGACGTCTTCATGACGGTGGCCGCCTACAACCTCCTGGCCGAGGCCATCGACTGCCCGCTACACCTGGGCATCACCGAAGCCGGCGCGTTGCGCACCGGCACGGTCAAGTCCGCCATCGGCATGGGCAACCTGCTCTGGGCCGGCATCGGCGACACTATCCGCGTCAGCCTGGCCGCCGATCCGGTGGAAGAGATCAAGGTCGGCTTCGACCTCCTGAAGTCGCTCGGCCTGCGCCACCGCGGCATCAACATCATCGCATGCCCCTCCTGCGCGCGGCAGGGCTTCAACGTGATCAAGACCGTCGAGGCGCTGGAAAGCCGCCTGGCCCACATCGCCCAGCCCATGAGCCTGTCGATCATCGGCTGCGTGGTGAACGGCCCGGGCGAGGCGCTGATGACCGACCTGGGCTTCACCGGCGGCGGCAAGGGCTCCGGCATGGTCTATGTGGCCGGCAAGCCCGACCACAAGATGGACAACGAGCAGCTGGTCGACCACATCGTCGAACTGGTCGAAGCCCGCGCTGCGGAGCTGGCCGCGGTCCCGCAGGCGGCGGAATAGGTCAAAGATGCTCCCCCCACATGGGGAGCTGTCAGCGAAGCTGGCTGAGGGGGCTTGCCAGCGGTCGGGCTGTCGGCTGTTGCTCACGCGGCTGAGGAAGCCCCTCCGGCGCTTCGCGCCACCTCCCCCCGATCGCCCCCCGGGCTGGGGGAGAATCCAAAAAAATGACGCCCGCGTCACTCTTGCGCGGCTGACCCATACGCGCTTAGGTGCGGCTGCCTTTTTTGGGAGCGAGACATGGCCGCAGCAGACGGAAACTGGAAGATCACCATCAACACGCCGATGGGCGCCCAGGAGGTGACCGCTTCGATCACCACCAGCGGCGACACCTTCACCGGCAAGACCTCGGGCCGCATGGGCGACTCGGAAGTCAGCGGCAAGGTCGACGGCGACACGCTCACCTGGAGCGCCAACATCACCCAGCCGATGCCGATGACGCTGGAGTTCACCGCCACGGTGGCCGGCGACGCCATGACTGGCAACGTCAAGCTGGGCGCCTTCGGCAATGCCCCGCTGAGCGGCGTTCGCGCCTAAGGACGTCACGTCTGCGGACGCGCGAAAGGCCTCCCCCGGCGACGGGCGGAGGCTTTTTCTGTCTCTAAGGGCTAGTGCGCCGCCGCGCTGGCCGCCAGATCGGAGGAGGCGCTGCCGACCGCGTTGGTGGTCATGGGCTGGTTGTGGTGCGCATTCACCGCCAAGAGCGTCACCGCGCCAAGGCCCGCCAGCGCGACAAGGGCGATCAGCACCCTGCGCCCGGTCAGTCCCATCGTTACACGTTCGCTCATCTGCGGTCTCCGCCTGCGGCGACCTAACGGGCGCCCGGCCGGAGCGTTCCGACGGCCAAGCCGAAGGTTTGGCAAGCCGCCGCAGGGGCGCTAGAGGAAGCTCCCCTCCCACTTCACCCCAGGCGGCGACTTGCGACTTCCCCAGGCCAGGCTCGACCAGGTGCTCGACCGCTTCCGCGAGATCGAGGCGCGCATGGGCGCGGCCACGGACGGCCAGGAGATCGTGCGCCTGGGCAAGGAGCACGCCGAGCTGAAGCCCGTCGTGGACGCCGTCCAGACGCTCCAGCGCACCCGCGACGAGGCGCCGGAGCTGGAAGAGATGGCGGCCGGCGGCGACGCGGAGATGGCCGCCATGGCCCGCGACGAGCTGGAGGTCCTGAAGGACCGCCTGCCGGTCCTGGAACGCGAGGTCGCCCTGCTGCTGGCGCCCAAGGACAAGGACGAGAACGCCTCGGCGATCCTCGAAGTCCGCGCCGGCACCGGCGGCGACGAAGCCGCCCTCTTCGCCGGCGACCTCTTCCGCATGTACCAGCGCTACGCCGCCGAGCACGGCTGGCGGGTGGAGATCGACAGCGTCTCCGAGGGCGACGCCGGCGGCTACAAGGAAATCATCGCTGCGGTCACCGGCGACGGCGTGTTCGGCCGGCTGAAGTTCGAGAGCGGCGTCCACCGCGTCCAGCGCGTCCCCGCCACCGAGGCGCAAGGCCGCATCCACACCTCCGCCGCCACCGTGGCCGTCCTGCCGGAGCCGGAAGAGGTCGAGATCGACATCAAGGACGGCGACATCCGCATCGACACCTACCGCTCCTCCGGCGCCGGCGGCCAGCACGTCAACAAGACCGATAGCGCCGTGCGCATCACCCACCTGCCCACCGGCATCGTGGTGACCTCCTCGGAGAAGTCGCAGCACCAGAACCGCGCCCGGGCCATGAAGGCGCTGAAGGTCAAGCTCTACGACCAGCAGCGGGAAGCCCTGGACACCGCCCGCTCCGACGCACGCAAAAGCCAGGTGGGCTCGGGAGACCGCTCCGAGCGCATCCGCACCTACAATTTCCCGCAAGGCCGGGTCACCGACCACCGCATCAACCTGACCCTCTACAACCTGCCGAAGGTCATGGAGGGCGAGGCGCTGGATGACGTCATCGACCCGCTGATCGCCGAGGATGAGGCCGCGCGCCTCTCGGCCCTGGAAGACGAATTCGGCTAGGGCTGGGCGCCCACCTGGTCTTCGAGCTCGGAATTGAACTCCGCGCCCAGCAGCACGATCGTCAGCGACAGCCAGATCCAGGTCATGAAGCCGACGATCGCCCCCAGCGACCCATAGGTGCGGTCGTAGGTCCCGAAGTGGCCGACGTAGGAGGAGAAGCCCACCGACATCGCCATCCACGCCGTGGCGGCGAGCACGCCGCCCGGTGTGATCCAGCGCCACCGCCTCCGCGGACGGGCCGGCGCGAAACCATAAAGCAGCGAGAGCCCGCCTACCGCGATCACGAACATCGCCGGCCAGCGCGCCAGGCTCACGCCCTGCAAACCGTCCAGATGCAGGAACGCCAGCACCTCGGGCGCCGCGACCACCGCGGCCATCGCTGCGATGGCGAAAAGGATCATTCCGGCGGTGAACGCCAGGGAAATCAGGTTGAGGACGATGAAATTGCGCCGCTCATGGCACTCATAGGCGACGTTCAGGCCCCCGATCAGCCCCTTCATCCCGGCGTTGGCGGTCCAGACTGACAGCAGCAGGCTGATGAAGAAGGTGAGGCCCAGGCTGGCGTGCGAGGTGAGCGCCAGCCGCTCGATCTGTTCGGTCAGGATGCTGACGCCGCCCGCCGGCAGGATGCCGTGAAAGGCCGCGATCTGGCGTTGGGCGCCCTGAAGGTCGCCGACCAGGCCATAGAGCGAGACGAAGACGCCGAGCGCCGGGAACAGGGCCAGTAGGGAATAGAAGGCCGAGCCCGCCGCGACCGCCGAAATCCGGTCCTCGGTGAACTCGGCGATGGTCCGCTTGACGATCAGCTTCCAGCTGCGGCGGCTGACGTCGGCCGGCGACGCGGCCGGCTGCACGGTCGCGAGACGCCGGCCCTTCGCCAAGGCCTTGTCCGCGAACACCGTCGCCAGGCCGAGCAGCACCCCGACGCCCAGCGCGCTCGCGCGATCGAAGCGGAATGACCGCTGCTGCGCCTGTGGCGCCGTGGATGGACTGCGGCCGGTCGTCATCGGGGCCCCGAAGTGTTCGCTACCCGCGATGGAAGGCGGACCGGGCCTCGTGGTTCCGCTTGACCGCACCGTTCTGCTTGTGGCGCGGCCCGGCTTGCCGCAAATCAGCGGCATGAGCGGTCACGTCGCGGGCATTTTCCGCCATCCTGTGAAGGGCTTCACGCCCGAACCCCTGCAGGCCGTCGCGCTCGCGCCCGGCGAGGGCTTCCCGCACGACCGCATCTGGGCGGTCGAGAACGGTCCGTCCGGGTTCGATCCGGCCGCGCCGGCCTTTGTCCCCAAGCAGAAGTTCACTGTCCTCGCCCAGATCGCCAAGGTGGCCGCCGCGCGCACGCGCTACGACCCCGAGACCGGAGTCCTGCACGCCGCCGCCCCGGGCTGCGGCGAGTACATTGGCCGTCTGGCCGAACCCGCCGCCCGCGAGGCCTTCGCCGCGTGGCTGACGCCGCTGCTGGGCGAGGATGTCCGGGGTCCCTTGCGGGTGGTCGAGGCGCCAGGCGAGCACCGTTTCACCGACCATCCCCTGGGCCAGGTCTCGATCGTCAACCTGGCCAGCGTCCGCGACCTCGGCCAGCGGATGGGGGTCGAGCTCGACCCCCTTCGATTCCGCGCCAACCTCTATGTCGAGGGTTGGCCGGCCTGGGCGGAGAACGACTGGACGGGCAGGCCGATGCTGGTCGGCTGGGCCAAGGCAGAGGTGTTCAAGCCGATCGTCCGCTGCGCGGCCACTCACGTCGATCCGACCACCGCCGAACGTGATCTCGATGTGGTCAAGGCGCTGTTCGACAACTACGGCCACCGGTTTTGCGGGATCTACGTCCGGGTGACCGCGGGCGGCGCCGTGGGCCTGGGCGATGCGGTGACCGCCCCCCAGATCGAGCCCGCTCCGGAGTCCGCCCAATGACCCTGAACCTGCTGCAGGCGTGGCAGGGCGCCAAGAAGCGCCTGGAGACCGCGGGCCTGGCCGGCCCGGTGATCGACGCGCGCCTGCTGGTCGAGGCCGCGGCGTGCGCCACCCGCGCCGACATCGTGGGCGATCCCTATCGCGCGCTCACCCCCGAACAGGAAGCGACGCTGGAGGACTACCTGACCCGGCGTGAGCACCGCGAGCCGGTCAGCCACATCCTGGGCCGCAAGGGCTTCTGGAAGATCATGCTCAACGTCACCCCCGACGTGCTGACGCCCAGGCCCGACACCGAGACCGTCGTCGAATGGGTGCTGCGCGACTTCCCCGAGCACGCGCCCTGGTCGGTGCTCGACCTGGGCGTCGGCTCCGGCGCCATCCTGCTCTCGATCCTGGCCGAGCGGCCCGCCGCCAAGGGCCTGGGCGTCGATGTCTCGGAAGAGGCCCTGGCGGTGGCCCGCGACAACGCCGCCAGCCTCGGCCTCGCCGGTCGCGTCGCGCTGCTGCGCGGCGACTGGACCGCGGGCCTCGGCGAGGCCGGCTTCGACCTGGTGGTGTCCAACCCGCCCTATATCGCCAGCGCGGTGATCGAGACGCTGGAGCCGGAGGTCAAGGACCACGAACCACGGCTCGCGCTCGAAGGCGGACCCGACGGCCTGATGCACTATCGGGTGCTGGCGCCGGAGATCCTGCGGGTGCTGAAACCCGGCGGCCGCTTCGCCGTCGAGATCGGCTACGACCAGAAAGACGCGGTCGAAGCGCTGTTCCGCGAGGCCGGCGCGCAGGGCGTCCAGACCCTCCGCGACCTCGGCGACCGGGACAGGGTTGTCGCAGGCGCGAAAAAGCCCTTGGAACTTCAAGCCTGACTCGCTACTTAGATATCTGTCTCCACCCAAATCGTCGGCTTCCGGTAGAGGCGTCCCACGGAGGGCGCACGCCAGTCCCGACAGGGCGCGACGGCTTCCAAAAGCCTCTCGCTTAAGGCTTCCGGGCGGAAGACGGGGAACACTTTACGTCTTCAAAATCGACACCGGGCCAAGCGCCCGATCCCGCTGAAGGCTAAGCAGGCCGACCCAAGGGTCAGGTCCTAGGGAAACCAAGACGGTTATCAAATAATGAGAGATTTCAAGGGTATGAAGCGTCAACGCGGCCGCAATCGCGGCGGCGGCGGAAGTGGCGGCGGCGGGGGCGGCAAGCCTCAGGCGCAGAACGCCAACCGGGCGTTCGATTCCAACGGCCCCGAGGGTTCGAAGGTGCGCGGCAACGCCCAGCACGTCTTCGAAAAGTACCAGCAGCTCGCCCGTGACGCCTCGGCGGCCGGCGACCGGGTGCTCGGCGAGAACTATCTTCAGCACGCCGAACACTATTTCCGCCTCCTGCGGGCCATGCAGCCCACCCGTCCGGCCAGCGAAATCCTCGGCCGCGACCACTTCTCCTCCGGTTTCGACATCGATTTCGAGGACGAGAGCGCCCAGGCCCAATCCGAAGCCGCCGACGCGGCCTCGGCCGAGGCCGGCGAGACCCCGGAAAGCTGGCAGGCCCGCGAAGCCGGCGCCAATGGCGCGAACGGCGGCGACCAGCGCCCACGTGACGACCGTCCCAGAGACGCCCAACGCGACGGCCAGCAACGCGATGACCGTCCCCGCGACGGTCAACAACGGGACGGCCAGCAACGCGACGACCGCCCGCGCTACGAAAACCGCGACCGCAACGACAGCGGCGCCAACGGCCAAGGCCAGGGCCAAGGCCAGGGCCGCCGCGACCGTCCCTGGCGCGACGACCGGCCCCGCGACGGCCAGCAACGCGATGACCGTCCCCGCGATGGTCAACAACGGGACAGCCAGCAACGCGACGACCGCCCGCGCTACGACGCCGACCGCCCCCGGGACGAGCGCCCGCGCGATGAACGTCCGCGCGAAGACCGCAACAACCGCGACGACCGCCCGCGCTACGACCGCAACCGCGACGACCGGCCGGAACGCGACCCTCTCGCCGTCGTCGAGCCCCAGCCTCAGGCGCCGCTGATCGCCCCGGCCGCCGAGGCCGCGCCCGAGCCGCGCCGTTCGCGTGTCCTGCGCGACTCCGACGGCGGCGAAAGCCACGCGCCCGCCTTCCTGCAGGCGCCCGCGCCCCGCGCCACGGCGTCCGTCGCCGACGAGGCTCCCAAGCCCCGCCGCCGCCGCGCGCCGCGCGCCGAAATCACGACGGCCTCCGAGGGTGACGACGCCTAAGCCTCCCTTCCCTTTGTGGGGAGGAGGACGCGTTATCGATTGGCGCGTTCGGTGACTGCGCTCGCCGCCTGCGGGACCGGGGTCAGGGGCTCAAGCCTGCAGACCAGACGCCCATCCAGGGCGGTCGCCAGACGCGCGACCGATCTCAACGTCAGATTGGTCGGCGAGGCGAACCAAGTCTGCACCTGAGTCGACGGGACCCCCAGCATCCGGCTGATATCGGACTTCGTGACCCCGCGCTCGCGCTCAAGATCCCGAAGCCGGGCCAGCATCAGCCGCCAGATCACTTCCTGGAGCGCGCTGGCCTCGTCGTCCTGTCGCCGCCGACTGGCGTTCAACACGGCTGCCCGCTCCTCAGAAAGCCTTGGTGATTCCGGCGAAGAAGCCCCGCCGTGGGCCGAACTGCGGCGCGCCGACGCCGATGCCGGTGCCGTCGCGGATCTCATATTCCTTGTCGAAGAGGTTGATGATGTCCGCCCGGATCGTCAGCGGCCCGCCGGCCATCTCGAAGGCGTGCGCCGCGCTGAGGTTGACCTGGGTGTAGCCGGGCACGTGACCGCTGTTCGGCGGCGCGCCGTCGGGCGTGAGCCGCAGCCCCGAGCCATAGATAAGGTCGCCCGTCACCCGGGTGCCGTCGCCGAACTTGTAAGCGAGGCCCGCCGAGGCCGTGTAGGTCTGGTCGTGGTCCAGGTAGATGTAGTGGTTCTGGATGTAGGCCAGGTCGTCGGGGCTGAAGTTGAACTGACTGGAGATGATGTCCTTGCCCTTGGCTTGGCTGACCGCGAAGTTGCCATAGGCCGAGAAGCCGCCGTTCACGTAGTTGCCGCTGAGCTCGACGCCGCGCGCGTAGCCCACCTTGTAGTTGAACGGCGTCAGGATGATGGGGGCGCCGAACTGGCCTTCGTCGATCAGGTTCTTGGCCTGCTTGTCATAGGCGTCGATGCCCAAGGTCAGG
>NZ_SSMZ01000196.1 GCF_004799395.1 Phenylobacterium sp. | reverse complement strand
GGGGATCAATCCGGTGTTCAACGGCGCCTGGTCGGACCTGCTCTCCTGCCTGCCCTTCCTGGGCCTGATGGCGTTGTTGTTCCGCGCCGGGGCGAGCAGGAAAGGCTAAGCTGATTAGTTGATCACCTCAGCGGCGAAGCGCTCCATTTCCTCGTACTGCGGGCTCATCTGCAGCAGCAGTAGATTGAGGCCGGCGGCCTCGTAGGCCGCGACGCGCTCGCGGATCTGGGCGGGCGTGCCGATCAGGTTGGGGCGCAGGCCGCGGTTGGAGACCGAGTATTCGGCGATCTTCATCTCGCGCTCCAGCTGGGTGCCGGAGAGCCATTGGTCGTAGTTGCCGAAACCGGGGGCGTTGGGATCGAGTGTCGTGATCCGGGCCACTTCTTCGCGGGCCTCTTCCTCGGTGTCGCGGACGATGGCGTAGGCGGCCATGCCGAAGGTCATCGCAGGCTTGCCGGTGGCCGCGCGGCGGGCGCGCATGTCGGCGATCTTCTCGGCGATCACCTCGACCGTGTCGCCATGCATCACATAGGCGTCGCACTGGTTGGCGATCAGGGTCTTGGCCGCCTCGGACTCGCCGCCGGCGTAGACTACGGGCTTGCGTACCGGCTTGGGCTCGCAGATGGCGTCCTTCAGCTGATAGCGCTGGCCGTCGTGGTTGAACTTGGGCTCGCGCCACAGGCCGTCGACCACGTCGAGCCATTCGCTCGTGCGGCCATAGCGATCGTCGTGCTGGTCGAACTGCAGGCCATAGCTGGTGGCTTCTTCGGCCCACCAGGAGGAGACCACGTTCAGCGCCAGGCGGCCGCCCGAGATGTTGTCGATATTGGCCGCCTGCTTGGCCAGCAGGGCCGGGTGGTGGAAGTTGGGCCTGACCGCCACCATCAGTTCCAGCGTATCGGTGACGGCGGCCAGCGCCGCGGCGGTCGACCAGGCGTCCAGCGCCGGCTGGTCGGTCCCCTTGATGTCGTTGAGGTTGAGCTCGGCGACCAGGGTCAGATCATAGCCGATCTTCTCCGCCCGCTGGCAGAGCGTCTTGGTGTAGTCCCACGTCGCCGCCATGTGCTCGTCGGGGATATTGCGCAGCCAGCCACCGAACACCGGGGTCCAAAACCCATACCTCATCAAGCGGCGGCCTTCTGTTGTTCGGCGATCAGGGGAAGCAGGTAGTCGACCAGCTTGTCGTGCGGGTCCCAGCCCAGCACCTCCAGCGGCTTGGCCACGAAGTTCGACATGGCGTTCAGGTCGTAGAACTTCGGCCGGCCGTCGCGGTCATCGACCATGTATTCGATGCCGCCCACATCCAGGCCGCTCATCGCCGCGACTTTCTCGACCGCGCGGACGATGTCCCCCGGCGGCTTGAACTCGCTGATGGTGATGGTGGGCTTGTCCACCATGCAGACGTCCGCCGGGCAGAGGTCGAAGGTCGAGCCGGCGCCGTCGAGGGCCAGAGCATAGAGCAGCTTGCCGTCCAGCACCTCGCAACGGATCACCCGCCCATCGCGGGCGGGCACATAGGCCTGGATCAGCGCCACGCCGTCGACGCCGACGGGTGTCAGTTCGTCGGCCACGGCGGCGGCCAGTTCGTCCTCATTCTCGTAACGAATCATGCCGGTTCCGGAACCGCCGACATTGACCTTCACCATCACCGGATAGCCGACCTGGGCCGCCAGCCGCAACACGTCCTCGCGGCGGTGCGCGACGCGGGTGGCCGGGATGTCCAGGCCGGCCTTGCGGAACAGGCTGAGCTGACGGGCCTTGTTGGTGTCGTAGGCGAGTACGCCGGGGCCGTTGATCACGCGCGCGCCGAGGCCCTCCCAGTGGTCCAGCGCGGCCATGGAGTAGAACAAGGCGTGCTCCTCCTGGCGCAGGAAGGACGACATGGCCAGGCGATTGAGGATCACCGGCGCGGGCAGGGACGTATCCGCCGGATCGAAGGTGTGGTCCTGGATCGAGATCGGCGTCCAGTTCAGACCCCGGCGGTCCAGGGTGGCGAACAGGGCCTCGAACCACTGCGGGTGCTCGTAGAAGACGGCGAGGTCGGCCAAGGGCGGGCTCC
>NZ_SSMZ01000195.1 GCF_004799395.1 Phenylobacterium sp. | reverse complement strand
GGCAGCGATACCTCGGGCAATGCCCTGTTCGGCAATCTGCAGGTCGTCGCCGCCAATCAACTCAACCTGAACCCGGTGCTGTTCGCCGCCACCAATTCCTCAGGCGGGGTGATGGGCAAGATGATCTCGCCGCAGAATATCGCCACCGGCGTCTCGGTGACCGGCATGACCGGGCAGGAGGGTCAGATCTTCGCGCGCACCTTCCCGCACAGCGTCGTGCTGACTGTGATCCTCGGGGCGCTGGTGGCCGCGCAGCAGTTCCTGATCCCTTGGATCATCCCCGCGCACTAGGGGAGGGCGCAGCTACTCCGCCGCGAGGGCCGGCGCGCCGGTGGCCCAGGCCTCCAGATCGGCCAGGGCCCGCTCGCCCATCAGCCGCTTCTTCGCGCGGCCGCGATCCTTGTAGGGCAGGCGCTTGCCGTCGGCGCCATGTTTCGGGCCCTCCAGCGGCGGCAGGAGTCCGTAGTTGATGTTCATCGGCTGGAAGGAGCCGACCTTTCCCGCTTCTGGGCCGGCGTCCAGGTGCCCGCCGGTGATGTGGCCGATCAGGGCGCCGAGCGCCGTCGTTGGCGGTGGCGGCGTGGCAGCCTGGCCGAGGCGCTCGGCGGCGGCGAAGCGGCCGGCCAGCAGACCCACCGCGGCGCTTTCCACATAGCCCTCGACGCCGGTCACCTGGCCGGCGAAGCGCAGTCGCGGATCGGCCTTGAGGCGCAGCGACCCGTCCAGCAGGCGTGGGCTGTTCAGGAAGGTGTTGCGGTGCAGACCGCCGAGTCGGGCGAACACCGCCTTTTCGAGGCCTGGTATCGTCCGGAAGATGTCGGTCTGGGCGCCGTGTTTCAGCTTGGTCTGGAAGCCCACCATGTTCCACAGGGTGCCGAGCGCATTGTCCTGGCGCAGCTGGACAATGGCCCAGGCCTTCTGCGTCGGCTTGTGGGCGTTGGTCAGGCCTACCGGCTTCATCGGGCCATGACGCAGGGTCTCGCGACCCCGCTCGGCCATCACCTCAATGGGGAGGCAGCCGTCGAAATAGGGGACGTGCTCCCAGTCCTTGAATTCCGACTTCGGCCCCGCCAGCAAGGCGTCGATGAAAGCCTCGTACTGGGCCTGGTCCATCGGGCAGTTGATGTAGGCCGCCGCATCGCCGCCGGGACCTTCCTTGTCGTAGCGCGACTGGCGCCAGACGACGTCGAAGTCGATGCTTTCCAGGTGCACGATCGGGGCGATGGCGTCGAAGAACGAGAGTTCCCCCTCGCCGGTCAGGCCAAGGATCGCGGCCGACAGGGCGGGCGAGGTGAGGGGCCCAGTGGCGATGATCACCTTGTCCCAATCGGCGGGCGGCAGGCCTGCGACCTCTTCGCGCGCGATGGTGACCAAGGGATGGGCCTCCAGCTGCGCGGTCACCGCCTCGGCGAAACCATCGCGGTCGACCGCCAGGGCCCCGCCGGCCGGCACCTGATGGGCGTCGCCGCAGGCCAGGATGATCGAGCCCAGCCGACGCATCTCGGCGTGCAGCAGGCCGACCGCATTTCCTGTCCAGTCGTCGGCGCGGAAGGAGTTGGAGCAGACCAGCTCGGCCAGCCGGTCCGTCTGGTGCGCATCCGTGCCGCGCACTGGGCGCATCTCGTGCAGCACGACCGGCACGCCGGCTTGCGCGATCTGCCAGGCGGCTTCCGAGCCCGCCAGGCCGCCGCCCACCACATGTACAGGCTCTGGTTTCATGCGTGGCTAACTAGCAACGATCCGCCCGGATCGCGAGCGGGGCCTTGCACGCGGGGGGCGTCAGCCCCACCCTTGCATCCAAAGGGGGGCCGACTCGTTTCCTACGTCGTGGGGTCGGGCCTGTAGGGACGAGGATGGCGGGCTTTTCAGCCTCTGAAGCTGCGCTAGAGGGATTTCGGGTCACACGGGAGAATCCCCGGGCGTTCGGCGCCTGGGTGGTCGTGTCGTTCCTTGTGAGCGTGGTCGCGTCGGTCAGCACCGTCTTCATGCCGGCCAGCGTGCGTCACGGGCTCGAGACCATGAGCGCGAGCGACACGCCGACGGCGGGGCAGTTCCTGGACGCCCTGATCGTGGTGGCCCCGATCCTGTTCCTAGGGCTGGCCGTGCAGTGCATCATGGCTGCGGCGGTCTACCGCCTGATCTTCCGCCACGATGACACCCGCTTCGGCTATCTGCGGCTCGGCTCCGACGAGCTGCGGCTGATGGGCTTGACGCTGATCTATGTCGGCCTCGCGATCCTGCTGGTCGTGGGCCTCACCATCGCCTCGGCCATCGTCACCGCCATGGCCTCGGTCGCCGGGGCCACGGCCGCCGGGTTCGTGGGCGCCGCGACGTCGCTGTTCTCCTTCGGGCTGGTGGTGTTTGTGCTGGTGCGCCTGTCGCTCGCGCCGGTGGCGACCTTCGCAGAACAACGCCTGGCGATCTTCGAGTCCTGGCGACTGACCCAGGGCCAGTTCTGGCGGCTCCTGGGCGCCTATGTTCTCGCGCTGGCCTGCATTGCAGTGATTGGCGTGCTCTTGCTCGTGATCTTCACCGGCGTGGCCGGGGTGATCGTGCTCCTGTCCGGCGGCCAGGCGTCCGATATCCACAGCATATTCAACGCCGACGAGACTTCGCTGCGCAGCTACCTCAGCATCGGCGTGATCGCCTATACGGTGGTCTCCAGCGTGTTCAGCGCGCTCTACAACGCCGTGATCGCCGCGCCTGGCGCAGTGGCCTATCAGCACCTGCACGGCTGGCCGCCGGCCCAGCCGCTGACCGCCCAGCCCGAGGCGGGCTGAGCGCTCCGACCGTGAGCGGTTTTTCCGCCAGCGACGCGGCCCTGGAGGGCTTCCAGGTGATCCGCAATCACTGGCGCGTGGTGCTGGGCTGGGCCGGCTTCAACCTGCTTGTGATGGTCGCCGTCGTGGTCCTGTTCATCGCCGTCGGCGTTACGATTGTCTCGGTGGCGGGTGGCGACCCCGGCCTCATCGGCGAGACCGTCGGGGGTCCGATCGTGGCGGTCGCCACCGTCGTGGTGCAGCTGATGATCGGCATGGCTCTGTTCCGCGCGATCTTCCAGCCTGAGGACCGGGGCTTCTTCTATCTGCGGCTCGGCGGCGACGAACTTCGCGCCGTCGGCGCGAGTCTCGTCCTGGTTCTGGGCGCCGGCGTCCTGGCGCTGGCCGCGGTCGTCCTGGCGCGGGCTGTGCGGCCCGTCGCCAGCGTCGGGCCGGTCGTGGTGGGCCTCTCCGCCCTTAGCCTTGGCGTCTGGCTCGCCCTGCGGCTCGGCTTCGTCCTGCCGCTGTGCGTCGCCGAGCATCGCGTGGACTTTGCGAGGTCGTGGCGGCTGACCCGCCGCAACGGTTGGGCTCTGCTCGGCATGACGGTGCTGGCCGGCTGCCTCGGGTTGCTGGTCAGCGTCCTGGTCTGGGGCGCGTTCTTCCTGCTTACCCTGGCCGTGGTGGGGTTCCGGGAGCTTGGCGACCTGGCCGGGCCGGAGGGGTTCAGCAACCACCCCGGCCTCTTCCTTCTGCAGGCCATCGCGCCGTTCGTGTTCGGCCCCTTTGCGATCGCCATCGCCTGGACGCCCTGGGCCGCCGCCTACAAGGCCCTGACCGCAGAGCCTGAGGCGGTCTAGGCGGTGGCGCTGGGCCGCGCCGAGGCGCGGTCGTGCCAGGCCTTCAGGTTCTCATATTCGTCCTCCAGCGGCAGGCCGATCCAATCGGCGAAATCGACGGTGGTCAGCAAACAGATGTCGGCCATCGAGAACCGCTCGCCCGCGAGCCAGGTCTTGTCCGCCAGCTCGCGGTTCAGATAGCGCTGGGCGCCCTTGTAGGTCTCCTTGTTCGACTCCCCGAAGTCTTTGAACTGGGTCAACAGGGCTGCGGTGCGCGGATGGGCGTGGCGCCAGAACATGCCGACGGGCGTCATCACGGTGAACTCGGTACGGCGCACCCACATGTCGACCACGGCTTTTTCCACCGGCGAGGTCCCAAACAGCGGCGGGTCGGGCTGGGTCTCATCGAAGTAGCGGCAGATCGCCACCGTCTCGGCGATGCACGTCCCGTCGTCCAGTTCCAGCGCCGGCAGTTGGCCCATGGAGTTCTTGGCGCGGAATTCCGGCGACTTGTGCTCGCGCTTCATCATGTCGATCCGGGTCTCGGGCAGGTCGATGCCCTTCTCCGCCAGGAAGATGCGCACCCGGCGCGGATTTGGGGCAGGGTTCGGCGCGCCGTAGAGGATCATTCCTGGTCTCCGTTCTCATGAGGGTTGCGGCTAGGCTATGAGGGTAAGCCTGTCCCGCATAGCCTGGAGTCTCCGATGCCCCGTCGCCGCGATCTGATGATGGGGGCCGGCGCCTTGGCCGCAGCTGCGGCGACCCGAGCGGTGGCGGGGGCGGACCCCGATTCGGCGCTGGGCGCGCTGCTGTCGCGGCACATGGACGAATACCTGGCGATGTCGCCGGAGGCGGCGACCTCGGCGCTCAACGACGCGCGGGGCAAGGCGGCGCGGTGGAAGCTCGACGACCGCTCGCCCGCCGGCAAGGCTCGCGCGACGGCCGCCGCCCGGCGCTGGCGGGCCGAACTGAAGCGCATCGACCGTGCGGCGCTCAGCCCGGCCATGGCCATCGACTACGACTGCGCGGCTTTCAGCTACGAGATGCTGGCCGAGGTGGGCGCGCTCTACGGATTCCAGGACCACGCGTTGCGGCCCGGGCCCTACATCGTCAGCCAGATGAGCGGCGCCTACTACTGGCTTCCGCAGCGCTTCGCCCACGCCGCGGTCGCGACCCGCGATGACGCCGACGCCTATCTCTCGCGCCTGGCCGCCTTCGCTGTGACGCTGGACCAGGAGCGGGCGCGGATCGCCGAGGACGCCGCGGCGGGGGTGAGGCCGCCAGACTTCATCCTGGCGACGACGATGGGCCAGATCGCCGAGCTTCGAGATACAGGCCCGGCGGGTTCGAGCCTGGTGAAGGGCCCCGCCGCCCGCGCCGACGCGGCAGGGCTGCACGACGTGGGACCCGCGGCGCGGAAGATCTTCGAGACCCAGATCGCCCCGGCGCTCGATCGGCAGGCGGCGGCGCTCGCGGCCCTGAAGGCCAGGGCCTCGACGGAGGCCGGTGTCTGGCGACTGCCCAGGGGCGATGAATGGTATGCGCTGGGCCTGCGCTCCAACACCACGGTCGCCACGCCGCCGGAGGAGATGCACCAGCTGGGCCTCGACACCTTCGCGCGCATGAGCGCGGAGCTGGATGGCCTGCTCAAGGCGCAGGGTCTGACGCAAGGCCCGGTGGGCGCGCGCCTGCAGGCGCTCGATGTGGACCCGCGGTTCCTCAAGACCAACGACGACGCCGGGCGTGCGGAGATCCTGGCCTACGCCCATCTGCGGGTGGCCAAGGTGCAGGCCCTGCTGCCCAAGGCGTTCCGCACCCTGCCGGATCGCGACATGCTGATCGAACGCGCCCCGATCGCCATCCAGGACGGCGCGCCGGGCGCTGAGTACTCCGGCCCGCCGGCCGACGGCTCGCGGCCGGGCGTGATCAGCATCAACCTCAAGACCCCAAGCGAACTGCCGACCTGGCGTATCCCCACGCTGCTGCACCACGAAGGCGATCCGGGGCACCACCTGCAGGGCGCAGTGTTCCGCAAGACCCGCGGCGATCGGGCGCCGCTCTACAAGCAGTTTGCTCAGTACTCGGCCTATGTGGAGGGCTGGGCGCACTACGCCGAACGGCTGGCCGGCGAGATCGGAGCCTATGAAGACGACCCGTTCGGGAAGATCGGCGCGGTTCAGGCCGCCCTGTTCCGCGCGGCGCGGATCGTCGTCGACACCGGCATCCACCACAAGCGTTGGTCCCGCGCCGAGGCCACCGGCTGGATGGTCGAGAACGCCGGCGAACCGGTCAGTTCCGCCCAGCGCGAGATCGACCGCTACTGCGTCTATCCCGGCCAGGCCTGCGCCTTCATGGTCGGGCGCCTGGAGCTGGTGCGGGTGCGTGAAGCGGCCAAGGCTCGCCAGGGCGCCGCCTTCGACGTGCGCGACTGGCACGAGGCGGTGCTTCGCGCGGGGCCCGTGCCGATGGAGGTCCTGGGGCGGACCTTCAGCTAGGCGCTGACGGTCTTTTTCTCCGGCTTGGCCTTCGCAGCTTGGGCGCGCTGGCGGCCGGCCTGGCGTTCCAGCAACTCGGCCAGATAGCGACCGGTCCAGCTCTTCGTGTTGGCGGCGACCTGTTCCGGTGTGCCGACGGCCACGATCTCGCCGCCGCCGTCGCCGCCCTCGGGGCCGAAGTCGACGATCCAGTCGGCGGTCTTCACGACGTCGAGGTTGTGCTCGATCACGACCACGGTGTTGCCCTGGTCGACCAGCTCGTGGAGCACCTCCAGGAGCTTCTTGGTGTCCTCGAAGTGCAGGCCGGTGGTGGGCTCGTCCAGGATGTAGAGCGTCTTGCCGGTCGCGCGGCGTGACAGCTCTTTGGACAGCTTCACCCGTTGCGCCTCGCCGCCGGACAGCGTCGTCGAGGACTGGCCGACCTTCACGTAGCCCAGGCCGACCCGGTTGAGCGTCTGCATCTTTTCGCGCAGCACCGGCACGGCCTTGAAGAAGTCCGCCGCCTCATCGACGGTCATATCAAGAACATCGGATATGCTCTTGCCTTTGAAGAGGATTTCCAGCGTCTCGCGGTTGTACCGCTTGCCGTGGCAGACGTCGCAGGTGACGTAGACGTCGGGCAGGAAGTGCATCTCGATCTTGATCAGACCGTCGCCCTGGCAGGCCTCGCAGCGGCCGCCCTTGACGTTGAAGCTGAAGCGGCCGGCCCCATAGCCGCGGGCCTTGGCCTCGGGCAGGCCTGCGAACCAATCGCGGATCGGCTGGAACGCGCCGGTGTAGGTGGCGGGGTTCGAGCGCGGCGTACGGCCGATCGGCGACTGGTCGATGTCGATCACCTTGTCGAACAGCTCCAGCCCCTCGATCCGCTCATAGGGCGCGGGCGCGTCCGAGGCGTTGTGCAGGCGCCGCGCGGCGGCTTTGTAGAGGGTCTCGATGGTGAAGGTCGACTTGCCGCCGCCGGAGACGCCGGTGATGCAGGTGAAGGTCCCCTGCGGGATCTCCGCGGTGACGTTCTTGAGGTTGTTGCCGGTGGCGCCGATCACCCTGAGCACGTTCTTCTTGGAGATCGGGCGCCGCTCCGCCGGCACCTCGATCTCGCGGACGCCGGAGAGATACTGACCGGTGATGCTGCGCGGTTCGGCCATGATCTCAGCGGCCGTGCCCTCGGCGATGATCTCGCCGCCGTGGACGCCTGCGGCGGGCCCCATGTCGATCACGTGGTCGGCGGTGAGGATCGCCTCTTCGTCGTGCTCCACCACCAGCACCGAATTGCCGAGGTCGCGCAGGCCCTTGAGACTGACCAGCAGGCGGGCGTTGTCGCGCTGATGCAGGCCGATGGAGGGCTCGTCGAGCACATAGAGCACGCCGGTCAGACCGGAGCCGATCTGGCTGGCGAGCCGGATGCGCTGGCTTTCGCCACCGCTCAGCGTGCCGGAGGCGCGCGACAGGTCGAGATAGTCCAGGCCGACGTTGACCAGGAACCGCAGGCGATCGGTGATCTCCTTCAGGATCCGCCGGGCGATCTCCATCTGCTTGTCGGTAAGTTGGGCCTCCAGGCCCTCGAACCATTCCTTGGCGTGGCGGATCGAGAGCTGGCTGACCTCGCCCACGTGATGGCCGGCGATCTTCACCGCCAGCGCCTCGGGCTTCAGCCGGTAGCCGTGACAGGCCTCGCAGGGCGTCTCGGCCTGGTAGCGGCCGAGTTCCTCGCGGACCCACGATGAGTCCGTCTCGCGCCAGCGACGCTCCAGGTTCGGCAGCACGCCTTCGAAAGTCTTGTTGACCTCGTATTTGCGGGCGTTGTCGTCGTAGATGAAGCGGATCTTCTCCCCGCCGGAGCCGTGCAGGATCACCTGCTTGGCCTGGTCCGGCAGCTTCCAGAACGGGAGGTCCATCGAGAAGTCGTAGTGCCGCGCCAGCGCCTGCAGCGTCTGGGTGTAGAGCGGCGAAGGGCCCTTGGCCCAGGGCGAGATGGCGCCCTTGTGCAGGGTCTTGTCCTTGTCGGGAACCACCAGGTCGGCGTCGAAGGCGAGCTTCATGCCCAGGCCATCGCAGACCGGGCAGGCGCCGTAGGGGTTGTTGAAGGAAAACAGCCGCGGCTCGATCTCGCTGATCGTGAAGCCGCTGACCGGGCAGGCGAACTTCTCCGAGAAGATCAGCCGCCTGGGCTCTTCCTCGGTGGGGTCCTTGTCGGCCCATTCGGCCACCGCGATGCCGTCGGCCAGGCGCAGCGCCTGCTCGATGCTATCGGCATAGCGGCTCTCGAGGCCGGGCTTGGTGACCAGCCGGTCCACGACCACGTCGATGTCGTGCTTGAACTTCTTGTCGAGGGTCGGCGCGTCCTCGATCGGATAGAACTCGCCGTTGATCTTCAGCCGCTGGAAGCCCTGTCTCTGCCAGTCGGCGATCTCCTTGCGGTACTCGCCCTTGCGGCCGCGAACCACCGGGGCCAGCAGATAAATGCGCGTGCCCTCATCGAGGGCGGTCAGCTTGTCGACCATCTGGCTGACGGTCTGGCTCTCGATGGGAAGTCCCGTGGCCGGCGAATAGGGGACGCCGACCCGCGCCCAGAGCAGGCGCATGTAGTCGTGGATCTCGGTAACCGTGCCGACGGTCGAACGCGGATTGCGACTGGTGGTCTTCTGCTCGATGGAGATGGCCGGCGACAGGCCCTCGATCAGGTCCACGTCCGGCTTGC
>NZ_SSMZ01000194.1 GCF_004799395.1 Phenylobacterium sp. | reverse complement strand
GTCGGGATGCCGGCGCCACGAGCCCGTGCCGGTGCAGGGCGCGTCGATGAAGACCACGTCCATTTTGCCTTCCAGGCCCTTCAGCGGCTCGGGGTTTACCGGCGAGCGAACCTGCAGGTTGCGCACGCCGGCACGGTCGCCGCGCCGAATGGTGTCGGCGAGACGCCGCGCGTCGCTGTCGTAGGCGTAGATCTGGCCGGTGTTGCCCATGGCGCTGGCGAGGGCCAGGGTCTTGCCGCCGCCACCAGCGCAGAGGTCGAGGACCTGCTTGCCCTTCACCTCGCCGGCCGAGGCGGCGGCGATCTGCGAGCCCAGGTCCTGCACCTCGAACCAGCCCTTGGAGAACTGCGGGATCGTCTCGACCGCGCCGCTGCGGGTCATGGGATCGAGCGCCGGCATGCGCAGGGCCGTCGGCAGCAGATCGACCGGCTCGGCCAGGAGCGAACTCAACGCTTTCAGGGTCCGCTCCGGATCGGACTTCAGCAGATTGACCCGCAGGTCCACCGGCGCCCGCTCGGACAGGCCTGCGCCCTCCTCCCCCCGTGCGTCGCCGAAGGCGCGGGCGATGGAGTCGTCGAGCCAGTCCGGATAGTCGCCGCGTACAGGTGGAGACGCCTCGGCGAGGTCGCGCGGGTGCTCGAGCGCGGCGCGTTCTCCGTCGGTGAGCGGACCCGGTCCATGCGGCTCCTCGCCGGCCGCCTCGGCGATCCGCTCCAGCGGCCAGTCCCAGACGAACTTCAGCGCGCCCAACGCGGCGGCGCGCAGGGACTCGTCGTCCATCCGCCAGCCCAGCGACCGGCGCCTGCGAAGGACGTCGAGCACCAGGCCGGAGACGAAGGCTCGGTCTTTCGATCCCGCGTAACGCGCCGCCTCGCCCCAGTTCTTCAGCGCCATCCGGACAGGCCGGTGCCGCTCGTCGATCTGAGTCAGGACTTCGATTGCCGCCGCGAGGCGTCCGGCGTCACGCAAGGGACCTCACTGGAAGAAAGCCACGATCACCATGATGATGCCGACCATGCTGCCGGCCCACACCAGGGTTCGCACGACCGGGATGCCGGCCGCATAGAGGGGGACGAACAGCGCCCGCCCAATGACGTAGAGCGCCGCGCCATAAAGCGTCGAAGCGCCGAACTTGCCCGCGAAGTCGCAAGCCAGCAGGGCCGCGGCGAACAGCGGGAAGGTCTGCAGGAAATTGCCCAACGCTCGGTCCAGGCGCGCGGCCACCACGCCGACAGGCTTAGGCTCGTCTCGCGGGCCCATCAACCAGGGCAGACTACGCTCACCGCCGCTGCCGGCCACCGCCGCCCAGACGATCTGGATCAGGCCGATGATCACGGCCGCCATCAACAGCTTCAGCTCTGTCGGAACGATTGCACCCATAGTCGCCTCCCCCGTTGCGCCGCCGGCTCGGGATCGGCCGGCTGGCGTTAGAGACTTGGTCCGAGCTAGACGGGACTCGGATAGTTGGGCGCCTCGCGCGTGATCATCACGTCGTGGACGTGGCTCTCGCGCAGGCCCGCGCCAGTGATGCGGATGAACCGCGCCCGGGTGCGGAATTCGAGCAGGTTGGCAGCGCCGACATAGCCCATGGCGGCGCGTAGGCCGCCGACCATCTGGTGCAGGATCGGCGAGATCGGACCCTTGTACGGCACCTGCCCCTCGATCCCTTCCGGCACCAGCTTGAGTGCGTCGGAAACGTCTTTCTGAAAGTAGCGGTCGGCCGAACCGCGGGCCATGGCCCCCAGAGAGCCCATGCCGCGGTAGGTCTTGTAGGACCGGCCCTGGTAGAGGAACACCTCGCCGGGCGCCTCGTCGACGCCGGCGAAGACCGAGCCCATCATGGCCACCGAAGCCCCCATGGCCAGCGCCTTGGCCAGGTCGCCCGAGTATTTAATCCCCCCATCGGCGATCACCGGCACATCGGAGCCGGCGGCCGCGCGCACCGCGTCGGCGATGGCGGTCAGCTGCGGCACGCCAACGCCGGCGACGATCCGCGTGGTGCAGATGGAGCCCGGGCCGATGCCCACCTTCACCGCGTCGGCGCCGGCGTCGATCAGGGCGCGGGCGCCGTCATAGGTCGCGACGTTCCCGGCCACGATCTGCACCCGGTTGGTCTCGCGCTTGATGCGCCCGACCGCCTTGGCGACATCGGCGTTGTGGCCGTGGGCGGTGTCGATCACCACCACGTCGACGCCGGCCTCCACCAGCGCCATGGAGCGTTCGTAGCCCGCGTCGCCCACGGTGGAGGCCGCGCCGACCAGCAGGCGGCCTTGCGCGTCCTTGGCGGCGTTCGGATGAGCCTCGGACTTCTCCATGTCCTTGACCGTGATCAGGCCCACGGCGCGGTAGTCGTCGTCGACGACGATCAGCCGCTCGATCTTGTGGCGGCGTAAGAGGTCGCGGGCCTCGGCCTGGCTGACCCCCTCCTTCACGGTGATCAGGTTCTCGTGCGTCATCAGCGAGCTGGCGGGCACGTCGCCGCTGCCCTCGAAACGCATGTCGCGGTTGGTCAGGATGCCGCAGAGCTTGCCCTTGGCGTCGACCACCGGGAAGCCGGAGATCTTCCGCCGCGCCTTGATCTCGCGGATCTCGCTGAGCGGCGTGTCCGGCGAGATGGTCAGCGGGTTGATGACCATACCGCTTTCGTAGCGCTTCACCTCGCGGACCTGATCGGCCTGCTCCTCGACGGTGAAGTTGCGGTGCAAGATGCCCATGCCGCCGTTCTGGGCCATGGCGATGGCCAGCCGACTTTCGGTCACCGTGTCCATGGCGGCGGACACCAGCGGTATGTTCAGATTGATCTCTCGCGTGAACCGGGTCGCGACATCCACCTGCGTGGGCATCACATCGGACGGGCCGGGTTCAAGCAAAACATCGTCGAAGGTGAGCCCTTCGCGAATCTCCATGGAGACACCTCGTTTTGCGGGCTGGCTATACGCGTCCGAGGGCTCCAGGGGCAAGGGCTGGTGGATCGTCATGGATGTCTCCGGGGTGATTTGTAGTGACGCAGGCTGAGCGCACCGGAATAGACGGCATAGCTGTGCCAGGCTTCCTGAGCGCGGGGTGCGGCTGCGGCCAGCGCCCGACGGACCAAGATCGTGGCCAAGAGCGAGGAGAAGAGCCGGGTGGACGCGTCCGCGACGCCTTGGCGGCCGAGGCTAGTGGGCTGCTGCAATGTGAGGGACCGCTCCATGTCCGTGCATGCCACTTTTGCGCTTGCGCGGAAATCGACATATTCACGAGATGATGTTCGATAATCTCACACCTATATCGCTGCCCTCGTTGAACGCCCTTCGCGCCTTCGAGGCCATGGCCCGAACCGGCCGCGCGACACTGGCCGCCGAGGAGCTCAACGTCACCCACAGCGCGGTCAGCCGGCAGGTGAAGGCCCTCGAGGCCGCGCTGGGCGTGCGTCTGTTCCAGGGGCCCAGGCACCGCCTGACGCTGACCCCGGCCGGCCAGGCTCTGCTGCCGGCGCTGAGCCACGCCTTCGACGAGATCGCCTCGGCGGTCCGCCGCCTGAAGAGCGACGGCGAGGACCTGCATCTGGCGGTCAACGCCAGCCTGTCGGTGAAATGGCTGATCCCGCGCCTCGGCGATTTCGCCGCCAAGCATCCCGAGGTCCGCCTGCATCTGGAGGAACTGCCGTCCCAGGCCACATCCCACCGCGGCGCCGACGCCGTCGTCCGCATCGCCCTGGCGGCGCGGCTCGCCGACCCGCTGGTCACGCCATTCATACAGAACTTCACCGGCCCGGTGATGAGCCCGGCGCTGGCCGAGCGGTTCGCCGCCGACCCGCTGTCTGCGCCGCGCCTCGGCTCCCAGTCTCACCCACAGGGCTGGGCAATCTGGGCCGCGGTGGCCGGCATCGAGCTCGCGCCCGCGCCGGAGCAGCCCTTCGCCCACATCCACTACGCCCTGGACGCGGCCCTGGCCGGCCTGGGCGTCGCCATCATGTCCTGGCCCCTGGTGTCGGAGGATGTCGCCGAGGGCCGGCTCGTCGCCCCGCTCGGCTTCCGCCGCGCGGAGAGCGCCTTCGCCCTGTTGGCCGCGCCGGGCGTCGAAAGCCGCCCCCTGGCGGTCTTCAGGAAGTGGCTGGTGGCGCAAGGCGCCAGGACGCCCAAGCCGCCGGCGGGCTGAGCGGCGTGGCTGCGCCTTCGTCCCTAGCCCCGTCCCTTGAACCCCGTCGCCACCAGATAGAGCTCCGAAGAGTCCGACCGGCTGGCCTTGGGCTTCACGGTCTTCACGTCGGCGAAGTGGCGCTTTAGCGTGCCGATCACCTCGGCGGTCTCGCCGCCCTGGAAGGCTTTGGCGATGAAGCAGCCGCCGGGCTTGAGCACCTCGATGGCGAAATCGACGCCCGCCTCGATCAGGCCGACGATCCGCAGGTGGTCGGTCTGGCGGTGGCCGACGGTGTTGGGGGCGATGTCCGACATCACCAGGTCCGGCGCCCCGCCCAGCAGGCGGATGAGCTCGGGGCCGCAGGCGGGGTCGGTGAAGTCCATCTCCAGGATGATGGCCGGCGGCAGCGGATCGACCGGCAGCAGGTCGACGCCCACGATGTGGGTCACGCCGCGCTCCAGAGCCACCTGTGTCCAGCCGCCGGGCGCCGCGCCCAGGTCGACGACCCTCGCGCCGGGTTTGAGCAGGCGCAGCTTGTCGTCGAGCTCGGTCAGCTTGTAGGCCGCGCGGCTTCGATAGCCGTGGGCCCGGGCCTTGGCGGCGAAGGGGTCGTTGATCTGGCGGTTGAGCCACGCCTGCTGCGACGGCGTGCGCTTCCAGGCGGTCTTCAGGCGCTCAGGTACGACCCGGCCGGATTCGGTTCCGCCGGTGGGCGGTTTGACCATGCGTTTGCGCGGGGGCTTGTCGTCGCTCATTCGGCGGCCTGCGCGCGTTTTGGGCCCCGGCGACGCCGGCGGCGGTGACGGCCGCCGCGGTCGGCCATCAGGGAGAGCAAAATGCCTTCGCGCAGGCCGCGATCGGCGACGCGCACCCGGCTGCAGGGCCAGAGCTCCTGCACCGCCTGCAGGATCGCCGCGCCCGCCAGCACCAGGTCCGCGCGGTCCGGCCCGATGCAGGGCTGGTCGGCGCGCTCGCGGGCGTTCAGCGACAGCAGCTTTCCGGCCGCCGCCTCGCAGTCGCCGCGGGTCATCCAGATGCCGTCGACGCGGTTGCGGTCATAGCGCGGCAGCTCAAGGTGCAGGCCGGCCAGGCTGGTGATCGCGCCCGAGGTGCCGATCAGGTGCGCCCGGTCGGCGTCGAACACCTCGCGCAGGGGATCGGCGCGTTTGAAGACGGCGATCTCGGCCTTCACCGTCTCGACCATGGCGCGGAACCAGCCCTCCGTGGCGGTCTCGCCCTCGGGGAATTTCTCCGCCAAGGTCACCACCCCGATCGGCACCGAGAGCCAGGCGCGCAGGGGCGGCATGCCGGTGGGCGGCGCGCCCTTCAGTTCGACCCAGGACAGCTCCGTCGAACCGCCGCCCACGTCGACCACCAGGGCGGCGTCGGCGCTGCGGTCGATCAGGTTGAGGCAGCCGGCCACCGACAGGCGCGCCTCTTCCTGCGGCGGGATGATCTGCAGGCGCAGACCCGTCTCGGCGAACACCTCGTCGAGGAAGGCCTGGCCGTTCTCGGCCATCCGGCACGCCTGGGTGGCGATGGCCCGCAGACGCACCACGCGGCGGCGGCGCAGCTTTTCGGCGCTGACCTTCAGGGCCGCCATGGCGCGGTCCATGGCCGCCTCCGATAGCCGCCCGGACGCGGTCACCCCCTCGCCCAGGCGCACGATCCGCGAATAGGCCTCGATCACCCGAAAGCCCCCCGGGCCTTGCGGCGTGGCGATCAGCAGGCGGCAATTGTTGGTGCCCAGGTCCAGAGCGCCGTAGCACGGCGTCTCGCCCGGAACGTTCTCCCGGCCACTCGTCGTGGCTTCGGGCGCGCGCGGCGCCTCTGTCATGGACCGTTACCCGTCCCTCGCAGACGCACCCCGGCGCGCCTCACTTCGGGTTGAGCTTAGCAAGCCCACTCGCCTCTCGGAAGGCTTGGCCTTGAACGGAAGGTTTTGAACGCTACGTTCACCTCCCGGTTAGGAGCCCCGCGGTAGATTCGTGGCCATGAATACGCATAGCGCAAAATTCGCCATCGGGCAGGTCGTGCGTCACCGCGTCTATCCGTTCCGTGGCGTGATCTTCGACGTCGACCCAACCTTCTCGAACACCGAGGAGTATTGGCTGTCGATTCCCGAGAACATCCGGCCGCACAAGGACCAGCCGTTCTACCACCTGCTGGCGGAGAACGACGAAAGCTCCTACGTGGCCTACGTCTCCGAACAGAACCTGCTGCCGGACGACACCGGCCAGCCGGTCGGCCACCCGCAGGCGGCGATGCTTTTCGAGTCTTTCCGCGAGGGGCAGTACAAGCTGCGCCCTCGGATCAGCCACTAGGCTCCCCAAGCGTCTTAAGACAGGCTTTCCACCGCCGGATTGAGCTTGTGCGCCTGCGCCTTGTCGGCGTCGCCGCCGGCGCTGTCGCCGAGCGCGGTGCGGATTTCTCCACGGGCCTGCCAGGCGATCGCACTTTGCGGATCGGCCTTGATCGCTGCGTCGTAGAACTCCCGCGCCAGGAGCAGATCGCCCAGTTGCCGGTAGGCGTCGCCCTTCGCCGCGAGCGTCATCGGGTCGCCCGGCGTGATCCGCAATGCAGCGTTGAAATCCCGCAGCGCGCGGTCGTAATGACTGAGCTGCTTCCAGGCCATGCCGCGGTTGTAGAGCAGCACGTCGTCGTTGGGCGTGGCAGCCAGGGCCTTGTCGAAGTCCTTGATCGCCAGCTCCGGCTTCAATTGGGCGAGATAGAAGCTGCCCCGCGCGTTGAGCGCCGCCCCGTCGTTGGGGCTGATCGACAGGGCCTCGTTGAAGTCCGCGAACGCGGCGGGCGCCTTCTTGTTCTTTCCCTCGGCGACCCAGCTGTGGCCGCGGGCCGTCAGCGCCTCGACATCGCGCGAATTCTGGCCGAGCGCCCGGTTAAAGTCCTTGCGGCCGTCGTCGAAGCGGCCCTGGCGGACGAACAGCTGGCCCCGGTCGATCAGGGCGCGGTGCGTGTCCCCGGTTCCACGCAGGCCGCGTTCGTACTCCGCCATGGCGCCGGCCGTGTCGCCCAAGGACTCCAGGGTCTCGCCCAGCGCGGCGTGCAGCTCGGCGCTGTTCGGCTGGGCGCGCAGCTGCGCGCGATAGGCGTCGACAGCCTTGGTCAGCTCCTCGCGCGTCGCCGCGCCCGCCGCGCCGGCGAGGCCCAGCGCCAGCGCCAGGACGACAGCCAGGGCGCGCGCGCGGCTCATTTCGCCCCCGTCGACTTGTAGGCG
>NZ_SSMZ01000193.1 GCF_004799395.1 Phenylobacterium sp. | reverse complement strand
CGGACACGGACACGGACCCGCCTGCCGAACCGGGTTCGCCTGTTCATCGACTTCGTGGTCGACGGACTCACAAAATAAGGTGCGGCGTGACCTTCTGGCGCGGAAGTCTCTAGGTCCCTAAATTCGTCGCTGCTGCGGTGGGCCACGACGGCCTTCTGGCGCGCCATGCCGGCCCCAGTTCGGACGGAGGGCCAAAGCGTCTGCGCAAGCGCGCTTTCCCGCCGCAGCGACGTCCCCGTTGGCCTCAGCGCCCGGTCGCGAACAGCGGCGCCATGTCGCGGACGCCCTTATCGGTGTCCGCCGCATGGCCGAGGTGTCCGCTCAGCCCGAAGGCATCCTCTATCGTGCGCAGCAGCGAATAGTGGTTGTACGCCGTGTCGTCGCGCACGCCGCGCACGCCGTGGTTGGTGATGACGATGGTCGGGATGTGGCCGCCCCCGAAGTTGGACGAGGCATCGGGCGTGACGGCGCAGCACCCTTCGCGGGTCTTGCCGGCGCCTTCGTCGAAGGTGATCACGATAGCGAAGTTGCCGCGGCCGGCCCAGGCTTGGGTCGCCTGGATTCGGCGCACAAGCTCGCCGGTGTAGGCGTCGCCGCGGCGGATCAGGGCGGCCTTGTTGGAGCCCTGGCAATCGGCCGGCACGCCATCACCCGAGAGGCCATGCATCTCGTTGCATTGGTTGGGCACGATCAGGGCGAAGGCCGGCAGCGCGCCCGAGGCGATGTCGCGGTCAAGCTGGTCGAAACCCACGATCCGTTCGGCGCGATGCGGGTCGACCTGCACGTCGGCGAAGTTCATGAAGCCGGAGTGCTTGGACGCGTAGAGCGCGGTCTGGCGCGTGCCATTGTCGAACCGCGGATCGCCGGCGACGACGGCCAGAGAGCCGGGCTGGGGCAGGGTCTCGTAATAACCCTTCCAGGTAAGGCCGGCGGCCGCGAGCTGGTCGCCCAGATGCTGAGCGCGGACCGTGTGGTCGGCGTATTCCGCCGCCATCGCGCCGTCGCAGAACGGCCGGGCGGAGCCAGCCTTGCAGTAGTAGGCGTCGTCGTCATGGATGCCGAAGGTGTCGCCGCCCAGCAGGGCGACGTAGTTCGCCTCGCTCGGATGCACCTCGCCGTAGAAGCTGGTCGCATTCCCATAGGTCTTCGCGAGCCCAGCGATATTCGGGGCGGCGGCCGGGTCGAGGATCTGATCGTAGTCCTTGTTTTCCTCGACGATGACGAAGACGTGGTCGTAGCGAGGCACGCCCTCCTGGCCCGCGGCGCGGACCGGGAGGACGGCCGCCAGCGTGAGCGCGGCGGTGATTGAAGCGATCGAGCGGTACATAGCGGGCGGCTTTCTGGATCAGAGTTTGAAACGGACGCCCGCCTCGAAGGTCGGACCGTAGAATTCACGCTGGATCGGGCGGTCCGGGCTGCCCTCGTAGTAGCGCAGCGGCGTGTTGAGCAGGTTCTTGGCGTTGAAGTAGACATTGAGGCGCGGACTGACTTGGTAGCTTGAAGTGAAGTCCATTGTCAGGCGCTTGTCCTGGATGACGTCGAGCGACTTGTCGCCGCCAAGGCCAAACAGGCTGGCGCTCACGTATTGGGAAGAGAGCCGGGCCTGAATGCCATGGGCCTCGTAGAAGCCAGCCAGGTTCCAGGTCACCCTCGAGGTGCCGGGCAGCAGGCCGTACTGGGCGGTTCCTGATCCGCTGGTCGCGGCGTCGTATTCGAGGATCCGGGAGTCCACCAGCGTCAGGTTGGCCTCAGCGCCGAAGCCGCTCAGCGGTTCCGGCAGGAAGGTGAACTTTTGCTGATAGGCGAACTCGGCGCCCCGGGCGTAGGCCGAAGGCGTGTTGAGGAATGTGGTGACATTGGCGAGCTGCCCTGGGGCCAGGGGATCGGTCGTGATCCCGTGCTGGACCCGCGGCACGATGTAGTTCTCGAACTCCTTATCGAACAGGCCGGCCTCCACGATGCCGCCGTTGGGCAGGTAGTACTCCAGCGACAGGTCGATGTTGTTGCCTGTTGTGGGTTTCAGCGCCGGGTTGCCGCGGACGATTTCCACCGTGCCCGGATCGTTGGTGGTGTTCACCGAGGCGGTGGCCTTGTTCTGCTCGAACCCCGGCCGCGCGATGCCGGTCGAGAAGATGGCGCGGGCGATGAGGTCGGGTGAGAAGGTGTATTTCACCTGCGCGGTCGGGAAGACGTCGGTGTAGTCCACGGACTGGCTGGCCAGCACCGGGGTATTGTTGTCCTGGCTGACAAAGGCCGTGTACTTGCCTTGGGTGTTCTCGATGCGCGCGCCCGCCAGGAAGGTCCAGGGGCCGACGTTGGTCGTGTACTGGCCGTAGCCGGCGTAGATGTCTTCCTGCGCACGGAAGTAGCCGTTCGGATCGGTCGCCGAAGTAATACCGGTTTCGGAGTTATAGATGTTTCGGATCGCGTAGCGGTTGATGAACGGACCATTGGTATAGTTGCCGTCGTAGTAGCTGTTGGCCGGCCCCGAGACGGTGGACAGGAGGATCGAAGGCGCAGTGATGCCGCTGAAGATCATGGGGTCGACGACCTTGTCCCTGAACCGAGCTTCAAGCCCCACCTTCAGTTGGTCGCTGTCGTTGATCAGATGTGTCGGCGTCGAGGCGTTGATCGCGTAGCCATACTCCTGGTCGACATCGGACTCGGTCGAGTTGCTGATGCCGGTGAGCTTGTACTGTGTGGCGTCATTCGGATTGAACGGCGTCGGATGGGTCGCGTCGGTGACGTAGTTGAACTGCGGGATGTTCGCGTTGGTCACATTGTCATAGGCCACCGGCGTTCCGGCCGGCCCGGCGAAGGTCGCTCCGTAGTTGTAGCCGACCGTGAACGTGGCGCGGCTGTAGGAGGCCCGGTAGTCGATCACCAGACCGCCGAACTGGTCCTTGCCGCCGATGGCGTAGACCTGGTTTCGATGCGTCTCCTGCTCGTCGGTGAGCGTCTCGGTCGGCGTCGTTGTGGTCAGGAACCCGTTGGGATCGGAAGGATTGGGGACCACCGTTCCGGTGGCGTTGGTTCCACCGTCCAGGTTGCGCAGCAGCAAGAAGTTCTTGTGCACCGCCTCGATGTAGCCGGCGACGCTGGCGCGGACGTAGTAGCTGTGCTCGTCGTTCGGCTGGAAGTCGAACTCGCCGCCATAGCCGAAGCGGCGACGATGGTAGTCGTAGCGCCGGAAGTCGTATTGGTGGGCGGTCTTGTCGGTGGGCGGCGTACTGGCGTCGACGTAGCTCTCTTCCAGGTCGTCGACGGCGCGCCGGTCGTCCTTTCGCGAGGCGTTGAGGACGAAGGAGAACGGGTAGGGATTGGAGATCCAGCCCGCGGCGACGGGTTCGGCCTGGCCGTCCCCTGCTATCGCCAACCCGTGATCGCCGAACCCGAATCGCGCGCCGCCGGCAAGCTCCACGTTCACCGGGCCGGTATGTTTGTGCAGCGGCTCGTATCCCCAGCCCAGGGTCCCTTCCAGAAAGGGGCTCGTGATATTGGCCGCACTGCGGGGGGTCAGCTCGACAGTGCCGCCGAGCCCTTCGCCCTCCTGTTCCGGGAGGCGGGTCTTGGTGACGACGATGCCGTCGATGGCGCCGGTGGGGATGGTGTCGAATTCGACCGCGCGGCCGCCGCCGCCCGCGGCGGTTCCACCAGAGTTGGTGTTCATTAGCACGACGCCGCCATAGGTCGCGCCGTTCAGGTTTGCGTCGATGCCGCGAATATTGACGAAGCGCCCCTCGCCGGTGTCGCTGGACAGCGAGATGCCGGGAATACGTCCAAGGGCCTCCGCGGCGTTGAAATCAGGATACTTGGCGATCGTCTCGGCGGACTGCACGTCGATCAGATTCTGCGCCTTCTCCTGCCGCGCGCGCGCCTGGTTCTCCTCGCGCGGGGCGGTGATCACCAGGTCGCTGACTGCGGTGTCGGCCGGCGCGGCCTCCGCCCCGCTGACATCGGCGGCTCTCGCAGCGCCGCTGAGGGCGAACACAGACGCCGCCGCCAGGAAGAGGGTTCTTCGAATCGCCATTGTTGCGCCCCACGAGATGAAATGTGGCGCTGCGGTAACGAACGGCGGTGACGGCCAAGCTCAAATTTTATGAAGAAATTGTGCCAACCTGTGGTTGTCCAACGCAGGTCTCCGGGCGAAGCCGCTACTGCTGCTGTTGGCGCTGCTGGTCGTAGGCGAGCCCGGAATATTGGCTGCGGCGCTGGCCGGGACGCGGGGCCGGCTGGGAGATGCGCAGGAACTCCGGCTCGGAGACCGCTGCACGGGCTTTTCGGACCGTGACGCCCACCGCCAGCTCGCTTTCCGCCTCGCCCTTGTAGACGCCGCGGGACGGCGGCACGTCGGAGTAGTCGCGGCCGACCGCGCAGGCGATGTGGCGCTCGGCCGCCAGGATGTTGTTGGTCGGATCGAATCCCACCCAGCGCAGGCTGGGCAGGAACACTTCCACCCAGGCATGAGTGGCGTCGGGATCGGAGCGGTCGCCGGCCTTGCGGTCGGTGAAGAGGTAGCCCGAGACGTAGCGCGCCGGAATCCCCCAGCCGCGGCAGATGGCGATCATCACATGGGCGAAGTCCTGGCAGACGCCCTTGCGCGCCTTCAGCACGTGATCGATCGGGCTGTCCGCGCGGGTGACGCCCGCTTCATAGGCGAACGCCTGGTAGAGGATGCTGTTGAGGTCGCGCATGGCGCTCAAGGGGTCGCGGACCCGCAGTTCTTCCAGCTTCCGTTCGGCGATGAACTTCGCGAGCGACTCGGTCGGACCGGTGAAGCCGTGCGGATGCAGGTAGTCGAAGTGTTCGCCGCGCACGAAGTCGGACTTCAGCCGGTCCCATTCCCCGCGGTCCAGCTGCGTGGGCAAGGCGGGCGGCGGTTCGGTCTCCACCGCAGAGCGGGCGGTGATGGTCAGCTTGTCGTGCGGTTGCGGGATGTCGAAGTGGTAGACGGCGTTGCCGAAGGTGTCGGCATAGGAGAATAGCTGGGCGGCGGGGTCGATCTCCAGCTCGAAGCTGATCAGCCGCTGGTGGGTGCGCTTTTGCGGCTGCATCCACAACTCCATGACGCTCTCGCGCACGGGCTCATCGTATTGATAACGGGTGGAGTGGCGGACGGCGAGGAGCACGGGGGAAGGGTCCTTAGGCCGGCAGGCGCTGTTCGAGGGTGTAGGCGACGAAGGTGTCGTAGACTTGGCGATGGACCGCGGCGCACTCGTCGAGCACCGCGCCCAGGAAGGCGCTGGCGCCGCCCGCCTGAACCTCGCCGATCTCGGCATACTGCAAGCGAGCCCGAAGGCGGCCGGCCAGGCGGTCGGGCCCGGAAACGCCCGTGGCCTCCACGTGACGGCTGATCGAGGTGAGGTGCTCCTCGATGCGCGCCGTGCAGAAGCGCACTGAGCGCGGGAAATCCTCGTCGAGCAGCAGGAACTCCAGGATGAAGCGCGGCTGCATGTCGGCGGTGTAGACCCTCAGGTAGGGCTCCAGCGCGCAGCTCATCCGCAAGAGGCTGGTGAGCGCAGAGTGGTCGGTGATCGCCCGGTGGCGGCGGTCGCCGAAGCAGACCTCCAGCAAGGCGCCGATCAGTTGGGCGCGTTCCAGGTAGACGCCCAGCAGCAGGAACCGCCAGCCTTCGCCATGACTCATGGTGGCGTCGGCGGCGCCCTTGAAAAGGTGCAGGTCGGCGATGGTGTCGTGCAGAAAGGCTTGGCTTCCGTCGGCGAAGGCCCGACCGTCGTTGGGATCGCTCATCCGCAGGTGGATGAGGTTCAGCCGTTCCCAGGTCTCGGTGGTGATCTGATCGCGGACCTGGCGGGCGTTCTCGCGGGCCCGAGCCAGGGAACTGGCCACTGACCCCGGGTCCTCGCGGTCGAGCACCAGGGCCAGAGCGGCTTCGTAGGGATTGCGGGCCTTGGCCGCGTTGTCGGTGTCGCCAACGGCGGCCAGCGCGATGCGGGCGATCTGGGTGGCCGATTCCGTGCGGTCGAGCGTCGCCGTCAGCATCACATCGGAGAGGCGGCAGAGATGCTCGGCCCGCTCCACGTAGCGGCCGATCCAGTAGAGGCTGTCGGCGACCCGAGCCAGCATCATGGCTGCAGGTCCTTCTTGTCGGTGAGCACCCAGGTGTCCTTCGACCCGCCGCCCTGGCTGGAGTTGACCACCAGGGAGCCCTTGCGCAGCGCCACGCGGGTGAGTGCGCCGGGCGTCACCACGATCTTCTCGCCGCACAGGATGAAGGGACGCAGGTCCACGTGGCGAGAGTCGATCTCGTGCTCGATCAGGCAGGGGCCCGTGGACAGCTGGATGGTCGGTTGGGCGATGTAGTTTTCCGGGTCGGCCGTCAGCGCCGCGGCGAACTCGTCCTGCTGGGCCTTGGTGGAGTGCGGGCCCACCAGCATGCCATAGCCGCCCGAGGCGCCCACCGCCTTGACCACGAACTTGTCGAGGTTGGCCAGCACGTGGCTGAGTTGGGCCGGCTCGCGGCAGAGGAAGGTCTCGATGTTGGGCAGGATGGCGTCCTCGCCCAGGTAGTAGCGGATGATCTCCGGCACATAGGCGTAGACCGCCTTGTCGTCGGCGACGCCGGTGCCGGGGGCATTGCAGATCACCACATTGCCGGCGCGGTAGGCGTTGAAGAGGCCGGCCGATCCCAGGCCCGAGTCGCGCCGGAAGGTCAGCGGATCAATGAAATCGTCGTCGACGCGGCGGTAGATGATGTCGATGCGCCGCAGGCCCGTGGTCGTGCGCATGTAGACCATGTTGTCGTGCACCACGAGATCACGGCCCTCGACGAGGGGCACGCCCATCAGGCGCGCAAGGTAAGCGTGCTCGAAATAGGCGGAGTTGTAGACGCCCGGAGTCAGCACCACGACTTGCGGATTCGGCCGCCAATCGGCCGCCATGCTCTTCAGCGTGGTCAGCAGCAGATCGGGATAACGGTCGATGGGCCGCACGCCCGCGCCGCGGAAGGTGCCTGGGAACACCCGCTTGGAGGCCTCGCGGTTGGCCAGCATGTAGGAGACGCCGGAGGGCACCCGCAGATTGTCTTCCAGCACCGCGAACTTGCCGTCCGGCTGCCGGATCAGGTCCGAGCCGCAGACGTTGGCGTAGGCCTGGTGCGGCACATAGAGGTTCTGCATCTCGCGGCGGTAGGAGGGCGCATTCAGCACCAGGTCGCGCGGCACCACGCCGTCCATCAGGATCTGCTGGCCGGAATAGATATCGGCCAGGAACATGTTCAGAGCCCTGAGGCGCTGGGTCAGGCCCGCGTCGATGGTCTTCCATTCTTCGGCCGCGATGATCCGCGGCAGGAGGTCGGTCGGGATGATCCGCTCGGTGGAGCTTTCCGCGCCATAGACCGTGAAGGTGATGCCCTGCAGCAGGAAGAACCGCTCGAGGGTCTTCTGCCGCTCGGCCAGCTCGTCAGAGCTGAGCGTGTCGATGCGTTCGGCCAGCGCCGCGTAGTGCGGGCGCACCTTGCCGGCGGCGTCGCGCATCTCGTCATAGGGCAGGGGCGTGGCCGCCACGACAGGCGCCCGGCCCGCGGCCTCGGTCTTGGCGGCCTGCAACTCCACGCGTGACGTCCCTTTAACCACCTCTAGTCCTTAAGGCCCTTAAGCCCTCACCGGAAGATGGGCGCGGCCATTCGTCCGTTCGCGGCCTCCACTGAGGGGACTGCCCAGGCTTTGGGCGCCCTTCCGGCGGCGCAGGTGACAGTCCGGTAGGGGGCGGCTACACCGGGGCGGGGCCCAGAGGATTCGCGAGCTTGTCTCGTCTTGTCTATGCCGTCGGCGCAGGAGCGGCCCTTTGCCTGCAGGGGCTGGCCTACCCGGCCGAGGCGGCCGAATCCAAGGCGCAGATCGAGGGAACTCTCGCACCGGACCTGCGCGCCGCCGTCATTCGCGCCGTGGGCGACACCGACCGGCCGATCGGAAACCGCTTCGAGGCCCGCCGGCGCGCCCGGGAGGCGGCTGAGGACGCCATCGCCGTCCTGCGCTCCGAGGGCTACTACGCCTACGATGTCGAGCCGGATGTGGGCGAGGGCGATGCGCCCAAGGCGCTGGTGAAGATCGCGCCGGGACCGCGGTTCGTCCTCGGCCCGGCGCATATCGACTGGATTGGCGCGACGCCCGATCCGGCGTCGCTGGCGGCGGCTCTGAGCGCGCTCGCCCTGACGCCCGGCCAGCCGGGGCGGGCGGCCGACGTGGTCGCCGCCGAGGGCCGCGTCGTGGGCGCGGTGCAAAAGCGCGGCTACGCCGACGCCAAGGCCGAACCGCGCGAGGTGGTGGTCGACCACGCCGACAACACCGTCAGCCCCGACTACCGCATCGCGGCCGGGCCGCTGGTGCACCTGGACTCCATCCAGCTCACGACACATGGCCGCACGCACCCGGAGTGGCTGCAGAACCTCGCGCCCTGGACGCACGGCGCTGCTTACGATCCAGACCAGGTCGCGGAGCTCGAGCGGCGGCTGCTCGACACGGGAGTCTATGAATCGGTCACCGTTTCGCTGGCGCCCGACACCGACGTCACGCCGGACGGCCTGCGCCCGGTGGTAATCAGCCTCGCCGAGCGCGACAAGCGCACCCTCGAGCTGGGCGCCAGCTACGACACCACCGAGGGGCTCGGGCTGGACGCCAAGTGGACGCGCTACAGCCTGCTGGGGCGGGCGGACACCTTCTCGGTTCTGGGACGAGTGTCGGACCTCGACAGCCGCATCGAGCTCGACCTCTCCCTGCCGCATTGGCTGACGGCCCAGCAGACGCTGGCCCTGCGCACGGCGGTCTATCGCACCAACACGCCCGCCTATGACCAGGAAGGGGTGATGGCCAGCGCCGACGTCACCCACCGCTGGGGCCGTAACGCCACCTTCGGCCTGACCGGCACCTATTTCACGTGGGGCGGCTCCATAGACGTCAGTCGCACCGAGGAACTCGGCCTGCAGACCCTGACTCCGCTGGGACGTGATCTGGTGACCTTCACGGGCTTGGTCGACATGGCGCTGGACCGTTCCGACAATCCCCTCGACCCCACTCGCGGCTGGCGGATCAGCGCGCGGATCGAGCCCACCTTGCTGACCGGCGATGGCGAGTTCCCCTTTCTGAAACTGCAGGGGCAGGCTTCCGGCTACATCCCATTCGATACGAAAGGCGACACGGTTCTGGCCGCGCGGCTGCATCTGGGCAGCATAACCAATGGTACGGTGGGTGACATTCCCGCCCCGCAGCGGTTCTTCGCCGGCGGCGGCGGCTCGGTGCGCGGTTTCGGCTACCAGGAAGTCGGTCCCAGGCTGTCGGACAACACGCCGGAGGGCGGGCTTTCCCTGGCCGAGATCTCGCTGGAGCTACGCCGGCGGCTCAACGAGAAGTGGGGACTGGTGGTCTTCCTGGACGGCGGCACGGTGGGAAGCGGTCAGCTCCCGAACTTTCAGGACGCCAGCATCGGGGCGGGTGTCGGCGTCCGCTACAACCTGGGCTTCGGGCCGATCCGCGTGGACCTGGCGACCCCGGTGACCAGCCGCCGCGGCGAGTCGCCGCTGCAGGTCTACGTCAGTATCGGGCAGAGCTTTTGAGCGCCTCCGAAGACATGGCCGCCGCCCGGCGGCGCAGCCGGCGGGCCCGGATCATCTTCGGCGCGGCGCTGGCGGTGGCGGCGTCCATGGTCCTGCTCATTCTGGGCGTGCGCTACGGCGTGCTGCTGCCGCAGGCGCGCCTGGTGATCGAAGCCGCTGCCCAGGGGCTGAAGGTCGGGCGCTTCGGCCGTCTGCGGATCGAGGGATTGAGCGGTGACATCTGGCGCAACATGCAGGTCGCCAAGCTGACCGTCAGCGACGAGGGCGGCCCATGGCTGGAGGCGGATAACGTCCATATGACATGGGCTTACATCGCGCTCCTCAGGCGCGACTTCCACGCCGGCCGTATCGAGATCCAGACGCTGAAAATCCTGCGGCGGCCGACCCTGACGCCCAAGGGGGAAGACACCGGCCTGCCGTTGTCCTTCCACATCGATCAGGTCCACGCCCGGATCGAGATGGCGCCGGCGCTCAGCTACGACCGCGGCGTCTATGACCTGACGCTGCGCCTAGAGGTCGAGCGCAATGGCGATCAGAGCGGAAGCCTGCGTGCGGCCAGCGTGCTGCATCCGGGCGACCATCTGAACCTCGACTACGATCTGGCCAAGACGCGACCCTTGAAGGTGATGATCGACGGGGTCGAGGCGCAGGGCGGCGCGCTGGCCGGTTCGCTTGGGCTGTCGTCGCGCCAACCGTTCTCCCTCCAGGTCGCGGCCAGCGGCAAGACCTCCGAGGGCCGGTTCACGGCGGTGGCCAGCTCCGGCGCGGCGCGCCCGCTGAAGGCGCAGGGCGCGTGGACGAAGGACGGCGGCGTGGCCCGTGGCGTGGTCTCGCTCACCGCCTCGTCGCTGACCGCGCGCTACGCTGACCGGTTCGGGCCCTCGGCGAGCTTTGTCCTGGCGGGGGCTCGAGCTGGCCCGGACCTGTTCGCCCTCGACGGCCGGCTCGCTTCGGAGAACCTCTCGGGTCGGGTCCAGGGCCTCGGCGACGTCGGGCAGCGGCGCATCGGGCCGCAGGGGCTTGCCCTGACCGCGGAGACTGGCGCGCTGTCGCGGATCACGGGCGGCCCGGCCATGGGCGCCGCGCGGATCGCCGGGCGGGTGACGCAGGCGTTGGCGATGGCCAAAGCCAGCTGGCGGTTCGCAGGCGAGGCGTCGATGGCGAAGGCGGACCTCGGAGGCTACGGCCTGACGCAGGTGTCGGGACCTGTCGAGGCCGCCGAGGCGAGCGGGCAGTGGGACCTCAAGGCGCGGCTGGCAGGCGCGGGCGGCCATGGTTCGGGCTATGTGGCCGCGATGCTGGGCGCAGCGCCCAAGGCCAGCATCGACGGCTCGAAGCTTCCCGACGGCCGGTTGCTGCTGCACGAGCTGCAGATCGTGGGCGCCGGCCTGAAAGTCGATGCCTCCGGCGCGCGCAGCCTGCTGGGCGGGCTGACCGTCAAGGGAAAGGCCGCGGTCTCGAACCTGGCGGCGGCGCATCCCGGCGCGGCGGGGTCGGCGCAGGCCAGCTGGTCGGCAGGCCAGGCGAGAGCGGGCCAGCCCTGGACCTTCAGGCTCGAAGCCCAGGGCGACAAGCTGGCGACCGGCTATCCCGAACTCGACCGCCTGCTCGGCGCCAAGCCTTCGCTGAAGGCTCAGGCCGGATGGCTTGACCACCGCTGGACGGTCAGTTCCGCCAGCCTGAACGGCGCCGCGCTCAACGCTACGACCTCAGGGGCGCTAGCGTCGGATGGCGGCCTGGCGTTCAAGGTGGACTGGAGCGCCGAGGGCCCCTTCCGCGCCGGGCCGGTCGAGGTCGCGGGCAAGGTGAAGGGCTCAGGGGCCATCGCCGGCACGCTCTCCGCCCCGCGTGCGGACCTGCAGGCTGACTTGGCGTCGATCGACGTGCCCCGCCTGCCGCTGAAGGACGCGCACCTGACCTTGAGCTTCCAGCGCAAGTCGGACGGATCGAGCGGGACCGTTGTCCTGGCGGCGCTGAGCGACTATGGGGCGGTGCGTGCGCGCTCTGACTTCCGGTTCCCAGAGGGCGGACTTGACCTCACGGACCTGTCGCTGGACGCCGGTGGGGTGAAGGCCTCGGGAGCCCTGTCGCTTCGCAACAACGCCCCCTCTGCGGCCAACCTGGATCTCACCGTGACCCAGGGCGCCTTCCTGGCCGCGGGCAAGGTGGCCGGGTCCGTGCGCATCGCCGACACCGCGGGCGGGGCGCACGCCACGGCCAACCTGACCGCCGACAACGCCCGTCTGCCCGGATCGACCGTGACCGTGCGCTCGGGAAAATTCAGCGCCGACGGGCCCCTCGGGCACCTGCCCTACCAGACCCAGCTCATCGGCGCGTCGGACGGCGGAGCCTGGGGTTTGAACGGCCGCGGCGTCCTTTCCGACGCCAAGCCGGGTTATGCGGCGACCTTCGACGGCCAGGCGAAGGTGGGCGGGCGCGAGCTTCGAACCCTCGAGACCGCCCAGGTTCGGTTCGGCGGACCGGAGCAGAGCGCGCAACTGAAGCTGGCGGCGTCCGACGGTGGGCGGATCGACTTCGATGGGCGGCTGACCGAAGCCGGGACCGACGTGCGCGCGCAGGTGAGCGGGCTGACGCTCGGCCTGCTGGACGAGGACCTGGCGGGACGTACGGACGCCACCCTCACCCTGCAGGGGCGCGGGCCCCGGCTCGACGGAACGCTGGAGGCCAAGCTCGCCGGCGCTCGGGGGCGTGGAACGGCGGCGGCGTCGGGGATCGATGGCGTCGTCCACGGCAAGCTCACCGACGGGGCGCTTGCGCTCGACATGACCGCCCAGAACGCCCAGGGGCTCAACGCCAGCGGCAATGTGGTGCTGCCGACCGAGGCCTCGGCGGCGCCCTTCCGCATTGCTATCGCCAGCGATCGCCAGATCCATGGCCGCTTCGCCGCCCAGGGCGAGGTGCGGCCGCTTTGGGACCTGCTGGTTGGCGGTGAACGCAGCCTGGCCGGCAAGGTGGTCGCCGAAGGAAGCCTAGGCGGGACGTTGAGCGCGCCCAACGCAGCCGGGCGGGTCACCGTGGCGGACGGGCGGTTCGATGACGGCGTGACCGGGCTCTCACTGCGCAACGTGGCGCTGACGGCCGATTTCGCCCGCGATGCGGTCACCGTCACCCAAATGACCGGTGTCGATGGGCGTGGCGGCTCAGTGGCCGGGACCGGGACCATCAGCCTGGCGCGCGAGGGCGCTTCCAGCCTGCGCCTCGACCTGAAGGGCTTCCGCCTGATCGACAATGACCTGGCCACGGCGTCGGCGACCGGGCAGGCGACGATCGATCGGGCGGCGAACGGCAAGGTGCGGCTGTCCGGGACGCTCAGAATCGACCGCGCCGACGTGGCCGCGCGCCTGCCCACGCCCTCAGGCGTGGTGGAGATGGACGTGGTCGAAAAGCACCGGCCCGCCGACCTGCCGGCGTCTCTGCCGCCCGCCAGCCTGGCCAGCGATGGCTGGGCGCTGGATGTCACCCTGAAGGCCCCACGTGGCATCTTCCTGAAGGGCCACGGCCTCGACTCAGAGCTGTCGCTGGACGCCCACGTCGGTGGCGCCACCGGCCATCCCATCCTCAGCGGCACGGCGCGGGTGGTGCGCGGAGACTACGACTTCGCCGGCAAGCGGTTCGAATTCGATTCCTCCAGCGTGGTCTACCTGTCGACCAAGGCCGAGCAGGTGCGACTCGACCTCACCGCCACGCGCGACGACCCGACGCTGACCGCCTCCGTGCGCATCCGGGGCACGGCGGCGCGGCCGGAGATCAGTCTGACCTCGACACCAAGCCTGCCCAACGACGAGGTGCTGAGCCAGGTGCTGTTTGGCCGCACGGCCTCGCAGCTCTCGCCCCTGGAGGCCGCACAGCTGGCCTCGGCGCTCTCCTCGCTGGCCGGCGGCGGCGGGCTGGATGTGATCGGCAACCTGCGGACCTTCGCCGGCCTCGACCGCCTGGCGCTGGGCGGCGGCGACGCGACCTCAGGCGCGATGAGCATTTCTGGCGGCAAGTACGTGACTGACAACGTCTATCTGGAACTCACCGGCGGCGGCCGCGACGGCGCGGCGGCGCAGGTCGAGTGGCGGGTGAAGAAGAACCTGTCGATCGTCAGCCGGGTTGGCGGCCAGGGCGACGGGCGCCTGGCGGTGCGCTGGCGGCGCGACTACTGAGCCGCGCGCTTGGCTGCGTAGGCCTGGGTGCCGCGCGTGAGCACGAGATCGGTGGGAAGGATCGCGGCGATCGGGATGTCGCCGCTGCGCTCCAGGCGCTCATAGATCGCGGCGAAATCCTGCAGGGTGGCGTCCAGCAGGTCCTGCAGCGAGGGGATCACGAAATAGACCTGCTGGAAGTCGTCGATCCGATAGGGCGTGCGCATCACCCGCTCCAGGTCGAACCCCAGGCGGTTGGGTGAGGGATCGTCCAGCGCGAAGATCGATTCCGCCCAGCTGGACACGATGCCGGCGCCATAGATCCGCGCGCCCTGCGGCGTCTGCAGCAGGCCGAACTCCACCGTGTACCAGTAGAGCCGCGCCAGGTTGGCGAGCTGGCCGCGCTGCAGGGCCCGCAGACCGCCGCGGCCATAGGCCTGCATGTAGTCGGCGAACACCGGATCGGTGAGCATCGGCACGTGTCCGAAGACGTCGTGGAAGATGTCAGGCTCCTGCAGGTAGTCGAGCTCCTCGGGTTTGCGGATGAACTGGCCGGCGGGGAAGCGGCGGTTGGCCAGGTGGTCGAAGAACACCTCGTCGGGGACCAGGCCCGGCACGGCGACCACGCTCCAGCCGGTCAGGCGCAACAGTTCGACGTTGATCCGCTCGAAATCCGGAATGCCGGAGCGGTGCAGGTCGAGCGCCTCAAGGCCCTGGAGGAACTGATCGCAGGCGCGGTCGGGGAGCAGCCTCGTCTGCCGTTCATAGAGGGTCATCCAGACCTGATGCTCGGCGTCCGAATAGCCGGCCCAGCCCTGGTCGATAGTCCAGTCGGCCCGTGCGCCGGGCGGCGGGCCTTGGTTGAAGCCGTCTGCGCTCATATCGCAAGAATGGCCCCTTTCGACTGGAAGTTCCGTTCTGAGTTGGCCGCCAGAACTGGGCGTCGCGGAAAGATCGTCTCAGGACCGAAGGCGTGGCGCATAAATCGCCCACTTGCCGGCTGTTCAGCGCCTCGCAATTGCCACCGTCGGACCTTCCAGACTAAGCCTCGGGGACGAGTGGGGTCGGATTGCTGAGACGAAGTTCAATTCTGGCGGGCGCGATGGCCCTGGCGTTTGGCGGAGCGATCGCCCAGCCGGGCGCGGCGCAAAGCCAAGCGACGGCTGCCCCGGCCGCTCTAGGGGTGGCTGCGGATCCTTCGCTGGTGCGTTGGGACCCGGCGATCCGCTACGGCGTGCTGCCGAACGGTCTGCGCTACGCGGTACAGCGCAGCAGCCTGCCCAAGGGCGCCATGTCGTTGCGGCTTGGCATCGGCGTCGGCAGTTTCGACGAGGCGGACGACGAGCGCGGCGCGGCCCATCTGATCGAGCACCTCGCCTTCGACGGAAGCCGGTCCTTCCCCGAGCATCAGCTCGACCTGATCTTCGCGCCGCTGCACGTCACCTTCGCCCACGACCGCAACGCCTCAAGCGATCTCAAGCAGACCGTCTATCAGCTCGATCTGCAGTCCACCGACGCCAGCGGGATGGACGTGGCGACCAGGTGGCTGCGCGACGTGGCCGATGGCCTGAGCTTCGCCGACGCGGCCGTGGCGCGCGAGCGGGCCGCCATGGAGACGGAGCGCAAGACCCGCGCCGCCGATGTGCTGCGTGCGCTCAGGGCGCGGATGGACGCTTTCGAGGACGGCGACCTGCGGTCCAACGCCCGCTTCCCCCTGGGAACGCCGGACAGTCTTGCGGCCATGACTCCGGCGCGGCTGAAGGCCTTCTATGACCGCTGGTATCGGCCTGACAACGCCTCGGTGGTGCTAGTCGGCGACCTGCCGGTCGACGTGCTCGAACAGAAGGTGAAGGCGGTGTTCGGCGACTGGGCTCCGCGAGGACCAGCGGGCGTGCGGGCGCCGAGGGCGCCGCCGGCCGCGCCGCGGGGCGCCGAGGCCCTGGTGCTCACCGACGCGGAATTGCCCGCCATCGCCGGCATCTGCCGCGTCGCCCCGCCTGAAGCGGGCGGCTCGACGGACGAACGCCTGCATGCGCTTCTGCTGCGCGGCCTCTGGGAGGCGATCCTGCAGCAGCGGATCAATGTGCTGAGGTCGCGCAAGGATGCGCCCTTCGTGGAGGCGACCATCAGCGACGAGACCCGACCGGACTCGCTGAAGAGCTGCGTCGGCATCATCCCGCTGCCGGGTCAGGAGGTCCGCGCCGTCGGCATGATCGAAGCCGAAATCCGCCGCTTCGCCGCCGAGGGGCCGACCGAGGACGAGACCGACGCTGGCCTGCAGCAGGTGCGCGGGTCGGTTCGCGGCGCCATCGCCGTCAACACCGACCCCTCGCGTGATCGGGCGACAAAGGTGCTGGACCGCACACTGGACGGCATGCCGCAACTGGCTCCGCGCGAGGGCCTGCGCGCCTTCGACGTGCTGATGGAGGACGTCAGGCCGGAGAACGTCCGCGTCGCCTTCGCCCGTGACTGGTCGGGCTGGGGCCCGCTGGCGCCGGTGAATTCGCCGCGGCCGCTGTCGGCGGACGAGATCAAGACCGCCATGACCGGCGACGCCTACAAGTCGACGGGGGCGAAATGAGCCGCGCGCGCGCCCTG
>NZ_SSMZ01000192.1 GCF_004799395.1 Phenylobacterium sp. | reverse complement strand
CGGTCGATCCGGCAAGCGGGCGGCTCTTCGTGGCCGCCGCCGAGACCGATCCGCCCGCGACCCCCGGCGGCCGCCCGCGGCCCAAGCCCGGCACGCTCCGGCTGATGATCCTCGAGCCGGTGAAGTGAGGCGCGCCCGATGACGACGGCCGCTAAGCCCAGCCTGGCGCACGAGGCGCTCAGCAAGGCGCCGCCCGCCATCCTGATGTTCTGGGTGGTGAAGATCTGCGCCACGACGGTGGGCGAGACCGGCGGCGACGCTTTCTCGATGAGCCTGAAGCTCGGCTACCTCGTGGCCACGCTGATCTTCCTGGCCTTCTTCGCCGTGACCCTGACCTGGCAGGTGGCCTCCAAGCGCTATCACCCGCTGACCTACTGGCTTGTCGTGGTGGCCACCACCACGGTCGGCACCACAACGTCCGACTTCATCGACCGCACCCTGCACGCGGGCTACGTGCTGTCGTCCTCCGTCCTCCTGGCGCTGGTGATCGCTGTGCTGGTTGCGTGGAGGCTGACCACCGGCAGGATCGCTGCGGACCGCATCACCACGCGCACCGACGAAATCTTCTACTGGCTGACCATCCTGGTCTCCAACACGCTCGGCACCGCGCTTGGCGACTTCTCCTCGGAGACCATCCCGGACCTGATGGAGAAGATCGCGCCAGCTTTCATGCACGGAGCGCCGGCGGGCGGGTGGGATGCTTGGGGGTTCGAACTCGCCGCTGTGGTGTTCGCCGCCCTGATCGGCCTCGTCGCCGTCCTGCACCTGATGAAGTGGGCGCCGCAGGCGGTCCTGTTCTGGGCGGCCTATGTCCTGACCCGTCCGCTCGGCGCCACCCTGGGCGACACCTTGACCAAGCCCCACGCCCAGGGCGGCTTGGATTTTGGCCGCTTCCTGGCGACCGGGGTGATTGCGCTCGCGATGGTCGTCCTGATCTTGTTGGCGCCCAGGCTGCGAAGACCGGCGGAAGTCAGCGCCGCCACCGTGCCCGCAAGCGGCGCTTAGTCGGCGTGTGCCCGCGGGCACGGGCACGGGCGCGAGCGCGAGCGCCGGCGTGATGCGGCTGCGCAGTTTGATGTGCTGTCACTGAGCCGCAGCGGTAGCGCCGGGCCAGGGCGGCCAGAGAAGTTTTGACCTTGCGGTCGGATGCGCTCAGACTTGCCCCAGCGCATCGCTCGGCAGGCCGGTCGAGGCGCGGCCGCGAGATTTTGAAAAACCTATAGATATCAACGATTAGATATTAGACGATTGTCTGGATGGACGTCATGGCCCGGGTGAACTCGCCCTGGAGCCGCCGCTGCAACATTCGTGCAGGGAAACAATGATATCCGGACGACGCCAAAGCTGGGAGCTGACGCCATGAAACGCGCACTATTGGCCACCGCCGCGATCGCGGGCCTGACCATCGCGACCTTCGCCGCACCCGTCGGCCTCGCGGCCGACACGCCCAACGCGACGCCGCAACACGTCGACGACTTCCAGCTCACCGATCACACGCGATTGGCGCAGCACCTCTATTACTTCGGCTACACGCCGGCGATCGTGATCATGACGCGCACCAACGGCACGGCGGTCTCCAAGACCGACTCCGCGGCGCTGGAGAAGCTGGACGCCGCCTACAAGGAGAAGGGCGTCGTGGTCTGGGCCATGGACTCCAACCTGGCCGACAGCCGTGACGCCGTCGCCGCGGAGGCCGCCAAGCAGGGCCTCACTGTCCCGATCCTGATGGACGAGCAGCAGCTGGTCGGCGAATCGCTGGGCGTGCAGCGCGAAGGCGAGGTCTTCGTGATCAACCCCAAGACCTGGACCGTCGCCTATCGCGGGCCGATGGACGCCCATGCCGGCGCGGCGGTGGACGCCCTGCTGGCCGGGAGCAAGCCCGCCGTGATGCGGGTCGCCGACACCGTCGGCAAGCCGGTGGCCTTCCCGGAGAAGGCGCACGCCGCCGACTTCGCCAACATCTCCTATTCCAAGGACATCGCTCCGATCCTGCAGGAGAAGTGCGTCTCCTGCCACGTGAACGGCGGCATCGGCCCCTTCGCGATGAACAGCTATGCGGTGGTCAGGGGCTTCTCGCCGATGATCCGCGAGACGATCCGCACCCGGCGCATGCCGCCCTATTTCGCCGATCCGCACATCGGCGTTTTCAAGAACGACCAGGGCCTGACCGCCGATCAGACCAAGACCCTGGTGCACTGGATCGAAGCCGGCGCGCCGCGCGGCGACGGACCTGACCCCTTGCTGGCCAACGTCAACAAGACCGCGCCGGAATGGCCGCCGGAACTCGGCAAGCCCGACGTCATCGTCGATCTGCCGGCCTTCAAGGTCCCGGCCACGGGATTGGTCGAGTACCAGAACCAGGTGGTCGACAATCCCTTCAAGGAAAACACCTGGCTGAAGGCGATCGCCATGAAGCCGGGCGACCGGCGCGTGCTGCACCACGTGGTCTCCAACCACGTCCCCGACCCGAACCAGCCGGCCGCCGCGATCCCAGGCGGCTCTGTCGGCTCCTACACCCCGGGCGCCCAGCCGCAGGTGATGGCCGACAACTCCGGCGCGCCGGTGCCGGCGGGCGGCAAGCTGCACTTCCAGATGCACTACACGACCATGGGGTCGGAGACGGTCGATAAGACCCAGGTCGGCTTCTACACGCTGAAAGCGACGCCTGAGTATATCAAGCGCTCGGCGGTGATTTCGACCTTCGCCCTGATGATCCCGCCCGGCGAGGCGCGCCACAAGGAGATCGCCTACCTGACCTTCCCGGCCGACGCCTATCTCTACACGCTCTACCCGCACGCCCACTACCGCGGCTACCACGTGGAGCTGAAAGCGGTGACGCCGGACGGCAAGGAGCAGATGCTGCTCAGCCTGCCGAAGTACGACTTCAACTGGCAGCGCGACTACGATCCGGTGACCCCGATCCATGTGAAGGCCGGCACCAAGCTGGTCGCCACCTGGGTCTACGACAACTCGGTCCACAACGCGGCCAATCCGGACCCGAAGCGCAACGTCACCTGGGGCGAACAGACCCCCGACGAGATGATGTACTTCCGGTTGAACTACCGCTGGGCCGACGAGACCACGAGCCATGTGCGCGATGATCTGCAGGCCAAGCTGTTCGCCTCGCAGATGATGGGCTCGCTGGACTCGAACCTCGACGGCTTCATCGAGAAGAGCGAGCTGAAGGGCCCGCTGGCCTACCTCCAGGCCAAGTTCGACGAACTCGACACCAATCATGACGGCAAGCTGGACGCGGCGGAACTCGCCAAGGCCATGCCCAGCCGTCGCATGGCCCGTCAGAAGGCCGACACGCCGGACGTCTAGGTCCGGCGTGCCCGCGGGGTCAGTAGAAGACGCCGTATTCGGCGCGGACGACCTCGCCTGAATACTCGTCGATCAGCAGGGCGTCAGGTCCGACCCGGATCCAGACGAGCCCCGGCGGCGGCCCGAACAGGCCGTAGGCCAGGAAGTTAGTGAGCCAGTAGCTGCGGCCGAAGTAGGCCGGCGGAAGGCGATCGCCATAGCCCCAGCGGCGATAGGAATAACCCTGCGGCTGCCGGTAGGCGCCGGCGCTGAAGCGGCGCGGCGCCTGCACGTTTCCGCGCAGCGCCGCCACGCTCGGCGACCGCGCCGTCGCCCTGCCGCCCGCCGACGGCGCGGCGCGGGACGCGGTCCCGGCGCGATTGCCGCCAGCGCCAGCGCCTGGGCCTGGGCCTTGGGCCGTACTCGGCGGACTGTGAGTGGCTCTGCGCGCCGTCTGATCCGCAGGGCGGTTCGCCGGGGATGTGGCGGGCGTCGGAGCACGGCCGGCCGATTGTTGGCCCTGGCCTCGGCCACCGCGATCGCTCGGCTGCCCAGGCGCGCGCCCGGGATTCTGCTCTCCCGCGCCGCGCCCGGGATTCTGCGCCCCCGCGCCACGCTCCGGAGCCGGGCCGGCGTGGCCGCCGCCACCTTGCGGACCGCTGGGCCGGTTGGGCGCCTGGCCGCCGGCGGGCCGCGCGCCCTGTTCCGGGCGATTGTGGTCTGGCTGGGCCAGGGCCGTGGACGACGTGGCCAACAGGCCGAGCACTGTGACGGTGGCGACGAAGGATTTCATGGCGATCTCCAGGGCGGCGCCCAGCATGGCAGGCCGCAGCGCAGCGGTGAGCGCAGGTACGCGCTCGGAGTACAAACGCTGCTGTGGGCTAGTCGTTGCCAGCGGCGGGATTCGACTACGACGTTGCGGCGGCGATTTCCTGTTCCGGTACGACGTCGACCTCGACCTTCAGGGTCTGGCCACCGGGCGCCAGGAGGATGCCGTCGATGGGGGCGACGTCGGAGTAGTCGCGGCCGATGGCAAGCACGATATGGTCGTTCTGGACGATGAGCGCATTCGTCGGATCGAATCCGACCCAGCCTTGTGCCGTGCCGCACCAGAGCGAGACCCAGGCATGGGTGGCGTCCGCGCCCTCAAGGCGCGGCTTGCCGGGCGGTGGGGTGGTCCTGAGATAACCGCTGACATAGGCGGACGGGAGGCCCAGGCCCTTCAGGCCCGAGATCATGACATGTGCGAAGTCCTGGCATACGCCGTGGCGGGCGGTGAAGGCGTCTAGTGCGGGCGTGGATACGGTCGTGGCGTCCGGGTCGTAGGTGAATTCCTTGCGGATCCGGGTCATCAGCTCAGCGGCGGCCGCGACGATGGGCCGGCCGGTTGCAAAGCTTTGGCGGGCATACTCGGTTATGGCCGGTGCGGCCGGAGTGCGGCGGGTGGGATAGAGGTAGGCGGCAGGACCGTCGGGACCCAGAGTGCGGCTCTCGAACCCTTCGGCGCGCACCGCTTCCCACGCTTGCGTGCGCTGAGGATCGGGTGGCGACGGCGCACGGACGTCAACGCGGGACAGCGCCTCGATCACCAGGGAGGCGTGCGGCTTGTCGATGACGACGGTGCGAGTTTTCTCACCGAATGGGCCAACGCCCTCGCGAACGTCCGATGGCCGGGGGTTGACCGCGATCGTGTTGGCGAGGACCACCTGGGTCGCCGTGGTGCGGGGCGTCAACCGCAGCACGCAGCGTGCGAAGGTGACGGGCTCCTCGTAGGTGTAGGTTGTGCGATGCCGCAAGGCGTAGATCACGCCAACCCACCCAGCTTCACGGTCGGCACGGCGTGGGCCCCTTGCAGGAAATAGCGGTCGGCAATAGCGCCTGACAGGCGCAGCAACGTGCGCTCGAAGGCCTGCATTCTGGGCGGCGTCAGGTTTTGGGCGTCCGTCGTCTCGACCTCGGTGGCGAGCGGCAGCAGGATTTTGTTCGGCTCCTCAAGCATGCCGTCGGCGAGCAGCGAAGGTAGCGCCGCGAGATGGTCCTTCAGCGTGACCACCTGGAACGCCAGGGACCGAGTGTTGAAGGGGTCGAGCATCACCATGTCGCGCACGGGCGTCAGGGCAAGCCCCACCAGGTAGCGGGCGCGATAAGTGATCTGGCTGTCGGCAAGGTCAAGCAACAGGTCTAGGTCGTCTGGGGTGGCGCCGTCGTGGGCGAAGGTGCGGGTGATGCGGCAGGTGTTGACGCCGCGTTCGATACGGCGGCCCAGATCGAGGAAACGCCAACCGGCGACGCGGTTCATGTTCTCCTGAGCGAGGCCGGCCAGGGCGGCTAGAATCTGCAGAGCGCTTTCCACCTGCTGTAACGCCTCAGCTTCGGAGAGCGGGGCCTGGGCGCCCTCGGTGAGTTCGCTCTCCAGATTGACCAGCAGGGTCCAGAAATCGGCCGAGAGCCGTTCGCGCATGCTGGCCGCCGTGCGTCGCGCGC
>NZ_SSMZ01000191.1 GCF_004799395.1 Phenylobacterium sp. | reverse complement strand
GCCGATTGTGCTAACTTCACCCACGGACGCCTCCTTTGCAGTGGTGTTTTCAACACCTCCACTTTGGCACTTCGATGCCGTTAGGCGGCGTCCACCCCATCGCTTTAGGGGGCCGGAGCCTGGGACCGATTTCGGCCCTGAGAGGACCTTCCGGCTCCCTCCTGCTTCTGAGGGAACTCTACCTTTGTCCCGAGCCCAACGCCTGAAGCGCGGCCTCGCATGCCGCGGCCTTGTTCGCCTGGCCAGCCGTCAACGCAGCGTCAGGTTTAAGTCCCAGGCCGGGACCTTGCTGGCCGGTCAAGCTCGCCGATATGGCGAGGACAATGCCTTCCTCCGTTCTGAGTTTATCGAGCGCTGCAAGCTGCGCGTGTTCCACCGCGGGGTTGCTCGGCACGCCATAGCGGACGGCCATCGCTTCCGCGAAGTTGTCAGACATCTGGAACTGAAGCTCGCGTTCGGTGGCGACCCTTCGGAAGGCGATGGCGTAGTTGGCCAGTTCCTTGCGACCCAGGTGGTCGGCGATCTGTTCGGAGAGCGCCACATCCCAAGCATCGGCTTGCCAAGGATAGCTATCGAGCGGTCGGCCCAGGTCGTGAAGAGCGTTGGCCAAATGGGCGTCATTGTGGACAATCGCTGTCTGCAGGGCGTCGAAGTAACGCTTTGCGCAGAGCTTTTGGGCCTGTTGTTCCGCCGCGAAGGCGAGGTCGACGCTCAACTCTTGATCGAGGCTGGTGCGCACCGCCTCGGCCTTGTGGGACCAGTGCAGCGCCTCAACCGTCTGCTCGCCCAGCAGGGCGATCAGGACGCCGATCACGATGGTTCCGATCTCGGTCAGGAACTCACGCCAGCTATGAACCGGCTTCGACTTATGGATGTCCATGTGCCCCGGCCCCAGCCGACAGGAACACGGTATCGCTGTTCGCCTTGCGGAGGAATGTCTGCTTTCCCTCCAGCGATCTTCGGAACGTCTGCTAACGGGCGTGGAGGCAATGAGACTGTAGAAGGTCATCGGCTGGGTGGGCGCTGCCGCTCGGAGGCGAGCCATGGCTCAAATCGACCTCGTTCGAATCCCCAAGCGGCCTTGGAACTCCGTGCGCATCATCGGCGCCAACCCGCGCAGCCCGAGAACGGCGCACAGCTGAGACACCACTAGACCAGACCCTCCCAAGGTCCGAAGGATCGGCCCCGACATTGGCTCTTTGTCCAATAGCGGCGCCTGGCCGGACTTATGAGCCCACGCCCTAGCCGACCGCGCGGCTGACGGCCTCGGCGTTGGCGGGATCCGGAATTTCGGTGTCGCTGCCCTCGGGCGGCTTGGCCTTGTGGTCGTCGTCTTCGCCCAGGCCCTGGTGGAAGTCCTGCAGGATGTCGAACAGCTCGTCGAGCTCGACCTTCAGCGGCCGGCCCTTGGGGAAGCGGTAGCGCCAGAAGCTGGCGATGTGGGACACCATCCCCGTGCGCTCGCCGAGCGTGATGAACATCTCCGGCGACTTCAGCAGGAAGTTGCGGAAGGCCATCGGGTTGCCCGCCTGGGTCAGCTCGGCGAAGGCGTCGTCATAGACCTGCAGGGTCGTGCGAACCTTGCGCACCTGGCCCAGGATCGCCTGGTTCACCCGCGCGCCCACGTCCTTGACCTGGTTCATCATCTCATAGTCGCGCGGGCCCACGACCTTGATCTCGGAGAGCTCGGCCAGCACCTCGCGCAGCTCCGGCCACAGGCTGTTGAGCACCCATTTGTAGTAGAGGAAGCCCTTCCAGCTGAAGATCCCCTCCCGGAAGTTCTCACCCTCAAGGCCGAGCGTCAGGCGCAGCGGCTCCAGTCGCGTGTCGTCCTGGCCGGACAGCAGGAGGCTCACCAGCTTGGAGATGTTGGCGTTGGGCGAGCCGCCCTTCCCGCCGCCGTAGGCCAGGTCCACCAGTTTGGAGATCTCGCCCGAGACGAAGCGCTGCATGCGCTCCAGGTCGGCGGGGGAGATCGCGAAATAGCAGTTGGCGATCTTGAAATCGCGGCGCTTCAGGTGCTCGCGCAGCAGGAATGGGTCGAGCGAGGGCAGCTCGTCCAGGGCCTCCAGGAGCGAGATGTCGCGGGCCTCGTCCTCGGAGCTGCCGCGCAGCTGGTACAGCATCTCCTGCCAGCCGCGCTGGCCTACGAACAGCGATCGGCCGCCCAGGCCCAGGTCGGTCCGCTCGAAGGGGATGATGACCTTGGTCGAGATGCGCTTGGCGGCTTCGAAGATGTACTGCTCGTCGGCCCGCAGGCGGTGCTTGATGATCACCGCGCCGTTCAGCGAGCTGGCCTTGAAGAAGGGAGCGCTTTCATACTCCGCGTCGCCGACGTTCTGGCTGGCCACGGCGGCGAGGTTGAGGACGCGGCTGGTGGAGGCCGTGCGTTCGAGGCCGCTCAGGCTCCGATACGAGCGGTCTTGTGCGCGCGCGACCAATTCGACCTCCACACGCGAAACCCGTCGGCTTCGCCACCCTGCCTCGCGGCGAGGACGCCAGGCGCGCCGCAGCGCTGCGCGAGCGTCCCCCGACGGCCTCGCCGGCGACTATCCGATGGAAGCTCTACAAATCGGTTAAGGGCGTTTATTCACCGAACCCGCTCTCAGGAACTCAGCACTTTCGGCGCGGCGCTTCCCCTGACGGCCGATTGGCGCGAATACTGGGGGCTCAGGACGGCCCCACGCAAGGCCGCCGTGACGGAGGATTTCGGCCATGGACGACGGTTCGATCGATGTGAAGCGCGCCGCCCGCGACGCCGCCTATTCCATGCCGCTCGCGGACATCAATCCGGCGGATCCGGAGCTGTTCCGCACCGACACCTGGGCGCCCTATTTCGAGCGCCTGCGGGCGGAGGACCCGGTCCACTGGGCCGAGAGCGCGGAAGAGGACATTGGCGGCTACTGGTCGGTCACCAAGTTCAACGACATCATGGCCGTCGACACCAACCACGAGGTGTTCTCCTCCGAACCCACCATCGTGCTGCCCGACCCGGCGGAAGACTTCACCCTTCCGATGTTCATCGCCATGGACCCGCCCAAGCACGACGTGCAGCGCAAGACCGTCAGCCCGATCGTCGCCGGACCCAACCTGGCGAAGATGGAAGCGATCATCCGCGAGCGGGCCGGGGAGATTCTCGACGACTGCCCGATCGGCGTCGAGTTCAACTGGGTCGACAAGGTCTCCATCGAGCTCACCACCATGACGCTGGCCACCCTGTTCGACTTCCCCTGGGAGGACCGGCGCAAACTTACCCGTTGGTCGGATGTGGCGACCGCGGCGCCGGACAGCGGGGTCTTCAGCTCCACCGATCCCGAGATCGCCGAGAACGAACGGCGCGCCGAGCTGTTCGAGTGCGTCGACTACTTCATGCGCCTGTGGAACGAACGAGTGAACGCCCCGCCTAAGGCCGACCTGATCTCCATGCTGGCCCACGGCGAGGCCACCCGCGACATGGATCGCATGGAGTACCTGGGGAACCTGATCCTGCTGATCGTCGGCGGCAACGACACCACCCGCAACACCATCACCGGGTCGGTCCTGGCGCTGGACCAGAACCCCGATCAGGACCGGTTGCTGCGCGCAAACCCGGATTTGATCCCCGCCATGGTCTCCGAGACCATCCGCTGGCAGACGCCGCTGGCCTATATGCGCCGGCGCGCCACGCGGGACTTCGAACTCGGCGGCAAGACCATCCGTGAGGGCGACAAGATCGCCATGTGGTACGTCTCCGGCAACCGCGACGAAGAGGTGATCGAGCGGCCCAACGACTACTGGATCGAACGCCCGCGGGTGCGCCAGCACCTCAGCTTCGGCTTCGGCATCCACCGCTGCGTCGGCAATCGCCTGGCCGAGCTTCAGCTGAAGATCATCTGGGAAGAGATCCTCAAGCGCTTCCCAAAGATCGAGGTGGTGGGCGCGCCCCGGCGGGTGAACTCGTCCTTCGTCAAGGGCTACGAAACCCTGCCGGTGATCATCCCGACCCGGACCTGAGCCCGCACAAATGAAAACCCCGGCCTTTCGACCGGGGTTCTCAAGATCGGCCGCGCGAGGCGGAAGCCGACGGCCTCAGGCCTCAGGCGGCGACGGCCTGACGGCGCCGCTGGCCGCGCAGCACCGAGCCAAGACCGCCGAAGCCAACCAGCATCAGGGCCCAGGAGGCGGGCTCGGGAACGTTCACAAAGCCGGTGGACACCGAGATGTTGTCGACGCCGAAGTCGTTGCCGCTGGCTTCACCGCCTTCATCGATCAGGCCGACCCGGATGGAGCCGTTGGCGACGACGTTGAACTGGCCAATCTCGGTCACGAACACACCGGGCGCCGCCGGGGTCTCGCTCACGATCGGCGAGATCAGCGTCTGATTGCCCAGGCCGTCGGTATACCAGAACTGCAGGACCGAAGTGGTGCCGCTGTAGGTGTTGCAGCACAGGTTCATCAGATCGTACGAGTAGTTGTATTCGCCCGCGGTCACCGCAAACGAGTTGCTGGTCCAGGTCGCGGCCTGGCCGCCTGCGGGCAGCGTCGCGCCGTTCAGCATCAGCATGTTGTTGGTGTTGCTGGGCAGGTTGATCCACTGATCATGAACCGCGTTGGGGTTCTGCGCGATCGTCCAGGTGCCCTCGTTATACATGCTGTCGGCATTGCCCTGGCCATTGCCCATGCCGGGAATGCGATAGCTGTAGTCGGTGGTGAAGCTGTTGCCCGTCACGCTCGACACGCCCGAGGCCTGGGCGCCGTGCTGGATCGCGTTGGGATCGGTCGCCGGGTTGCCGGTGTCGTAGCCGTCGAAACCTTCGAAATAGACGACGGTCGCGTTGGCGACGCCGGCCGTCATCAGGCCAACCGCCAGGGCGGCCGCGGCAAAGATCTTCATTCAGGACCCCATTCGACCCACGAAACGCGGGCCGTTCGCCCATGTGGTCAACAGGTCCTTAACGGCCGGTACAGCCAAGGCAAGCGGATTCCGCCGAATCTGTGTGCGCTGCACAACCCCGAGGGGAGACTTCTCCTGAAAGGGGAAACACAAACAAAGTTGGGAATTTATATGGACTTCTGAAAGCTGGGCTTGAAATCCACGGGATCGCCCTCTTCCGCGCCGCAGCGTAGCTCCGCCGACGGCCGATCGGAGCCTGCAGATGCAGAAGGTCCAGCGCCACGGCCCGGCCGTAGGCGGTCAGCCGACCCCGTCGAGATATTCAATCTCCGGCCGCCCGGCGAGCACTGCGCCAAACTTCGGGCCCGCGGCTTTGAAATAGTCGGTGCCCCCGTGGAGCGTGAGCGCGTCCTGGTCCTTGTAGAGTTCCAGCACCTTGTAGGTGTTGGCCTCGGTGCGGCTCTTGGTCAGCTGATAGGCCAGGTTGCCCGCCTCGTTGGCGCGGACCTGCTTGGCGAGGTCCCCGAAGAAGGCTTCGAACTCGCCGGCCTTGCCGTCCTGGATCTTCAGAGTCGCGATCACGCCGATGGTCATGCCGTTCTCCCAAACGATTGTTTGAATACGGTAAGGTCCGCGTTGCGGCGTGTCATCCCGGAAAGCACGCGGCGGGCAGTTGCTTCGGCGCAGCTTGACAATGCGTCATAATAAATCCATAAAAATCGAGAGAAATCAGGCCTTAGTCAACAAGTCGTATCGTCAATACATGGCATTGTCGCGAACCGAAGTCCTGTTGGAATTCTCCGCGCAATGAGTGATGCGATACTAAATAGAAATTCCGGCATATTCATTGGATTTGCTGAGACTATGCTTTACGCAGCCCTGGTGATCATTCTGAGCCCCATCGTCTTTCCGTCCTTGCGGCGGAATAGAACATGTCATGGGTCAAGCTCGGACTGGGACATCGCGACGGGCGTCAACTGACGCGGCGCGGCGGCCTGCGTCGCACCCATCCAAACGATATATCTCTGCAAGGTCCGGTCGGCGCCGAACGCCGCCTCGAGCTGGGTCAGACCCGCTCGTTCCAGCCGTAGGCCACCCAGTGGTGGCCGCCCAGGTGGCGGGCTTCAATGACGCCGTCAGCTCTGGACCGGGCGGTGCGGCGGGCCCGGAGCGCCAGGCCGGCGAAGCCCAGCAGGGCCGAGGCCATGACCGCGATCACCGCGACCGTGGCGGCGAACACCACGGCCAGGATGGCCCCGACCACAACAGCGGCGATCGTGGCCAGCAGGC
>NZ_SSMZ01000190.1 GCF_004799395.1 Phenylobacterium sp. | reverse complement strand
GGCCGCCGCGGCGGCCAAGGCCGGCGTGCCCACAGCCACCATCGGTCCGGTCTCGCAAGGCGGCCGCGATCTCACCGGCCAGCCGGTCCAGGGTCTGAGCCCGAAGCTCATGGAGACCGCCTGGGCCCTGCCCGCCGGCGGCGAGAGCGAGGTCGAGGACGCCGGTAACGGCGAGTTCTTCGCCGTCCGCGTGGAGAAGATCCAGCCGGCCGCCCTGCCGCCGTTCGACGAGATCAAGCCGATGCTGACCCGCGCCTGGACCCAACGCGAGCTGGTGCGGGCCATGCAGGCCAAGGCCGACGGCCTCGCGGCGCGGATCAAGAAGGGCGAGAGCCTGGAGGCGGTCGCCGCCTCCGCCGGCTCCAGCGTCGTTCAGGTTCCCGGCATCGACCGCCGCAACGCCGGCCAGAACCAGACCCTGTCGCAGGACATGCTGGCCAAGCTCTTCACCTCGCGCACCGGCGACGTCTTCACCGCCCAGAACAGCCACTTCGGCTTCGTGGTCGGCAAACTCGAAGCCGTGCATGTCCCCGATGCCGCGACCCTGGCCCAGACTTCCGAACAGCTGCGCCCGCAGATGAGCAGCGGTTTCGTCCGCGAACTGGGCGAAAGCGCCCACACTGCCGCGCGGCGCGAGATCAAGGTGACCATCGACGCCAACAAGGCCCGCGAGGCGATCGGCCTGGAGCCGATCGATCCGAAGGCCGCCGCGGGCAAGACGACCGCTCCGGGCAAGGCGCCGCTGGCGAAATGACCATCGAGCCTGCGTATCCGGCTTTCGAGCAGGCATACCGGGCGGGCCGTCCCCAGCTCGTCTGGACCCGCCTGATCGACGATCTGGAAACGCCCGTCTCGGCCTACCTGAAGATCGGCCAGGGACGGCCCTACGCCTTCCTGTTCGAAAGCGTCGAGGGCGGCGCCTTCCGGGCGCGCTATTCGATCATCACCCTCAACCCGGACCTGGTCTGGCGCTGCCGGGGCGATCAGGCCGAAGTGGCTAAGGGCGAGGATATCGCCGCGGGACGCTTCGCCCCCCAGCCCGGCGGGGCCCTGGACAGCCTGCGCGACCTGGTCGCCGCCTCACGGATCGAGATGCCGCCCGGTCTGCCGCCGCCGTCAGCGGGGCTGTTCGGCGCCATCGGCTACGACATGATCCGGCTGGTCGAGCACCTTCCCGACGTCAACCCGGACCCCCTCGGACTGCCTGACGGCGTCATGACCCGCCCCGGCATCGTGGCGATCTTCGACGCCATCGCCCAGGAGATCATCCTGGTGACCCCGGTTCGTCCCGGCGCCGTCTCGCCGGAGGACGCCCATGCGGCCGCGCAGGCTCGCATCGCCGCGGTGATGGCCGATCTGAAGCGGCCGGCCCCGCCGCTGGCCGGCGACGGCGTGCCCGAGCCCGACGCCTTCGTCTCGCCGGTCAGCCGCGAGCGCTATTGCGAGATCGTCGACCAGGCCAAGGACTACGTCCGCGCCGGCGACGTCTTCCAGGTCGTGCCGAGCCACCGCTTCCGCAGCCCGTTCAAACGCGATCCCTTCGCGCTCTACCGTTCGCTGCGTCGCACCAATCCTTCGCCCTTCCTGTTCTATCTGAATTTCGGCGATTTCCAGCTGGCGGGCTCCTCGCCGGAAATCCTGGTGCGGCTGCGCGACGGCAAGATCACCATCCGCCCGATCGCTGGCACGCGTCCGCGCGGGGCGACGCCGGCCGAGGACGCGGCGCTGGAGCAGGAGCTGGTCTCCGATCCCAAGGAGCGCGCCGAGCATCTGATGCTGCTGGACCTGGGCCGCAACGACGTGGGCCGGGTGGCAATGCTGAAAGCGCCCGGCGCCAATGAGCCGCCGCAGACCCGCCAGGCGCCGCGGGTGCGGGTGACCGCCAGCTTCTTCGTCGAACGCTACAGCCACGTGATGCACCTGGTCTCCAACGTCGAAGGCGATGCGCCCGAGGGCCTCGATCCGGTCGATGTGGTGATGGCGGCGCTTCCCGCCGGCACCCTTTCCGGCGCACCCAAGGTGCGGGCCATGGAGATCATCGACGAGCTGGAGATCGAGAAGCGCGGCCTGGGCTACGCTGGGGGCGTTGGCTATTTCGGCGCCGACGGCTCGGTCGACACCTGCATTGTCCTGCGGACCGCGCTCTTCAAGGACGGGACCATGTACGTCCAGGCCGGCGGCGGCGTGGTCGCCGACAGCGATCCCAACGCCGAGTACGAAGAGACCCTGCACAAGGCCCGTGCGCTGCGCCGCGCGGCCGAGGAAAGCTGGCGATTCGTCTAATCCACGCCACGCTGATGGGCGATGTGCTCGCTGGTCAGTGGGGGCGCGAGGATCATGGCCGTGGCGAAGGTGAGCGCCGAGATCGCCAGCAGAACCGCCGCGCCGACGACCGGCCACATGCGCTCAGGACGCTTGGGCGTCTCGAGCAGCGTCCGGACGCGGTCCATTTCCTCTGAATTCAGGGCAGAATCGATACCGACCATGGATTGAGGATCGCGCCTGGGCTTGTGCCGCGCAATCGGCGGCGCCACATGGCGGTCATTGTGCGGTGCAATATGGTCACGTCCCCCAATCCTCACCCTCTGGACGCTGTCTGATCCTGTGACGCCAGCTGAACCTCGCCGTGTCCTGGTCCTGCAAGGCGGAGGAGCGCTGGGCTCCTACCAAGCCGGCGTCTACGAGGCGCTGAATCGCGCGGGGCCCGAGCCCGACTGGATCGCCGGCATCTCCATCGGCGCGATCAATGCCGCCATCATCGCCGGCAACGCGCCGGAAAAGCGCCTTGAGCGGCTGCAGGAGTTCTGGACCCTGGTGACCTCCGGTTGGTCGTTTGGCCCTCCCAACACCACTGATCTCTTCCGCGGCCTGCTAGGCGACGCCAGCATCGGCTGGGCCATGACCGCAGGGGTGCCTGGGTTTTTTGCGCCGCGGACCATTTCACCCCTGCTGCTGTCCGGCGGCGGGCCGGAGGCGCTCAGCTTCTACGACACCGGGCCGCTGACCGAGACGCTGGAGCGGCTTGTCGACTTCGACCGCATCAACGCCCGCGAGACCCGCCTGAGCGTCGGCGCGGTCAATATCCGCACCGGAAACTTCGCCTACTTCGACAACGCCCACCAGAAGATCGGCCCGCAGCACATCATGGCCTCCGGCGCCCTGCCGCCAGGCTTTCCCCCCATCGAGATCGAGGGTGAGTGGTACTGGGATGGCGGCCTCGTCTCCAACACACCCTTGGAGTACGTCCTCGACCAGGACCAGCAGGAGGACCTGGTGATCTACCAGGTGGACCTGTTCAACGCGCGCGGCCCTATGCCCAAGACGATTCAAGAGGCGGCCGAGCGTGAGAAGGACATCCGCTACTCCAGCCGGACACGCCTGAACACCGACGCCCAGCTTCGCATCCACCGGCTGAAGACCAGCTTGGCCGGGCTGCTCAAGACGCTGCCGCAGGAGATGGTCGAAGACCCGGAGATCCAGCTTCTCAGTGACTTCGCCAAGGAACCTTCGGTGATTGTGGTGCAGCTGATCTACCGCGATCGGGCCTACGAGGGCAGCTTCAAGGACGTCGAGTTCTCACGGCAGACCATGCTCGACCACTGGGCCTCAGGCCTGGCCGACGGCGAGCGCTCGGTGCAACGCCGGACGCACAATCCGCCGAAGCCGGGACCCGGCGGCGCAGTGAGCGTCGACCCCGGCCTCGACGCCAATCCCGACCGAACCAACCCCTAGGACGAGGACACCCCCATGATCCTGAAATCCAAGACCGCCGTGGTCACCGGCTCGACCAGCGGCATCGGCCTGGCTATCGCCCGTGCCCTGGCCGCCGAAGGCGCCAATGTCCTGATCAACGGCTTCGGTAAGCCCGAGGACATCGAGAAGGAGCGCGCCGCCATCGAGTCCGAGTACGGCGTGAAGTGCATCCACTCTCCGGCCGACATGACCAAGCCCGACGAGATCGCCGCCATGATCGCGCTGGCCGAGTCCACCTTTGGCTCGGTGGACGTGCTGATGAACAACGCCGGCATCCAGTTCGTCTCTCCGATCGAGGAGTTCCCGATCGAGAAATGGGACCAGATCATCGCCATCAACCTGTCCTCGGCCTTCCACTGCATGCGCGCGGCGATCCCGGGGATGAAGAAGCGCGGCTGGGGCCGGATCATCTCGACGGCCTCGGCCCACAGCCTGGTCGCCTCGCCGTTCAAGTCCGCCTATGTGGCCGCCAAGCACGGCATCGCGGGTCTGACGAAGACCGCCGCCCTGGAGCTCGCCACCCACGGCGTGACGGTCAACTGCATCAGCCCCGGCTATGTCTGGACGCCCCTGGTGGAGAACCAGATACCCGACACCATGAAGGCCCGCGGCCTGACCCGTGACCAGGTGATCAACGACGTCCTCCTGGACAGCCAGCCCACCAAGCAGTTCGTCACCGTCGATGAGGTCGCCGCCATCGTCGTCTTCCTCTGCGGCGACGCGGCCAAGCAGATCACCGGCGCCAATCTGTCGGTGGACGGCGGCTGGACGGCGGAATAAGGCTCGGGTCAAGGAGCGGGGCCGGCATGATCCTGGTGATCGATAACTACGACAGCTTCACCTACAACCTCGTTCATTACCTCAATGAACTGGGCGCGGAGACGCATGTTGTGCGCAACGACGCGCTCACCGTGCAGCAGGCCTTGGGCCAGAAGCCGCAGGGCGTCCTGCTGTCACCGGGACCCAAAACGCCGAGCGATGCGGGCATCTGCCTGGCGCTGCTCAAGGCCGCGCCGGCCGACCTGCCGATCTTCGGCGTCTGCCTGGGCCACCAATCGATCGGCCAGGCCTATGGCGGGGCGGTGATCCACGCCAAGGCGCTGATGCACGGCAAGACCAGTCAGATCCATCATGACGGCAAGGGCGTCTTCGCCGGCCTGAAAAATCCCTTCACCGCCACGCGCTATCACAGCCTGTCGGTGCGCAAGGAGGACCTGCCGAGCGACCTGGAGGTCACCGCCTGGACCGAGGACGGCGAGATCATGGGCGTCCAGCACAGGACCCGGCCCGTCCACGGCGTGCAGTTCCATCCGGAATCGATCGCCACGGAATGCGGCTACGACCTGCTGGCCAACTTCCTCGAGATCGCCGGCGTGAGGCGCCTGGCGCAGGTCTGAACGCGCCAGCATGTCCGACGCCTTCAAGCCCCTGCTGAGCCTGCTCGCCGACGGCGGCACCCTGTCCGAAGACAATGCCGGCGACTTCTTCGACGCCTGCCTGCGGGGCGAACCCACGCCGGCCCAGGTGGGCGCGGCGCTCACCGCAATGCGCATGCGCGGCGAGACTCTGGGCGAGATCGTCGCCTGCGCGCGCGCCATGCGCAAAGCCGCCGTCCACATCGAGCCGCCCTACCCCACCATCGACGTTTGCGGCACCGGGGGCGACGGTCTGCACACCCTGAACGTCTCCACGGCCGTGGGCTTCGTGGCGGCCGGCGGCGGCCTGAAGGTCGCCAAGCATGGTAACCGCGCGCTCTCGTCGAAGTCGGGCACGGCCGACGTGCTGAGCGAACTCGGCGTCGACATCGCCATGCCGGCCGACCGGCAGCTGCAGGCGCTGGACGAAGCCGGCATCTGCTTCATGTTCGCCCCGGCCCACCATGGGGCCATGCGCCACGTCTCGCCGATCCGTGCGGAGCTCGGCTTCCGGACGATCTTCAACCTGCTGGGCCCGCTGACCAATCCGGCCCACGCCCAGCGCCAGGTGGTCGGGGTCTTCGCCGAGCGCTGGGTCATGCCGACCGCCGAGGCGCTCAAGGCCCTGGGCTCGGAGCGCGCGTGGGTGGTGCACGGCGGCGGCATGGATGAGATGACCACCACGGGCGAGACGAGCGTCGCGGAGCTGCGCGATGGCCAGGTGCGCCTGTTCACCGTCACCCCGGAAGCTGTGGGCCTGCCACGCGCGGCGCTCGCCGATCTCACCGGCGGCACACCCAAGCAGAACGCCCGGGCGCTTAGCCAGCTGCTGACCGGCCAGAGCGGCCCCTATCGCGATATCGTGCTGCTGAACGCGGCTGCCGCGTTCCTGGTCGGAGAGACCGTCGAGACCCTGCGCGAAGGGGTCGACCTCGCCGCCGCGGTGATCGACGACGGCCGGGCCCAGGGCGCGCTCGACAAGCTGAAGGCGCTGGGCGGCGCATGAGCGATATCCTGGAGCGGATCGCCGCCTACAAGCGCGAGGAGGTCGCCACGCGCAAGGCGGCGCGGCCGCTGGCCTCCGTCGAGGCCGCCGCGCGCGAAGTCTCCCAGCCTCGCGGGTTCCGCAAGGCCCTGGAGCGCGCCCACGGCCCCGGCCGCCTGGCGCTGATCGCTGAGATAAAGAAGGCTTCGCCCTCGCGCGGGGTGATCCGCGAGGACTTCGAGCCGTCCGCCCTGGCGCATGCCTACGAGGACGGCGGCGCGACCTGCCTGTCGGTGCTGACGGACGCGCCGAGCTTCCAGGGCGCCGACGACTATCTGGTGATGGCGCGGATGGCGACCGGCCTGCCCTGCCTGCGTAAAGAATTCCTGGTCGATCCCTGGCAGGTGGCGGAAAGCCGGGCCCTCGGCGCCGACGCCATCCTGGTGATCCTCGCCATGGTCGACGACACCTTGGCCTCCGACCTGATGGAAGCCGCCCACGCCCACGGCATGGACGTGCTGGTCGAAACCCACGACGAGGCGGAGCTCGCGCGCGCCGCGGCGCTCAAGGCCGATCTGGTGGGCGTCAATAATCGCAACCTGCGGACCTTTGAGGTTGATCTTTCGATCACCGAGCGACTGGCCGCCGCCGCGCCGGTCGGAGCCTTGCTCGTCACCGAGAGCGGGATCTTCACCGCCCGGGACGCGGCGCGGCTGGAGCGATCGGGCGCCAAGGCGATGCTGGTCGGCGAGAGCCTGATGCGACAGGCCGATGTGGCCGCCGCCACCCGGGCGCTGCTCACCGCCTGAGTCGGGCGGCCATTAAGCATCGCGCCGGAAAATCCGTTGAAGTTTCAGCGACGCCGGCCGTAACTTGACATTAATACGGAACACCTAGAGAACATCGGCAAGCGTTAGCGCTTTGTTCTCGCGCCTTAACCGAGGGTCCGTTCGATGCTCACCCGTAAGCAACACGAGCTGCTCATGTTCATTCATGAGCGGATCAAGGAAAGCGGCGTATCGCCCTCCTTCGACGAGATGAAGGAGGCGTTGGACCTGGCCTCGAAGTCCGGCATCCACCGGCTGATCACCGCGCTCGAGGAGCGCGGCTTCCTGCGCCGCCTGCCTCACCGGGCCCGGGCGCTGGAGGTGGTGAAGCTGCCGCAACAGGCCACCATGGCCGCCCCGCCCAAGGGCCGGTCGCCCTTCAAGCCTCAGATCGTCGACGGCGGGCCCTCTGCGCCAGTCGCCGCCAACGACACTCGCGACCTGCCGATCCTTGGCAAGATCGCCGCCGGTACGCCCATCGAGGCCATCCAGCAGGAACGCGACCGTATTCCGGTGGCGGAAAGCATGCTGGGAGCTGGCGAGCACTTCGTTTTGGAGATCCAGGGCGACTCGATGATCAACGCCGGCATCCTGGACGGTGACTTCGTGGTCATCCGCAAGGGCGACACCGCCACTTCCGGCGACATCGTTGTTGCCTTGGTCATGGGCGAGGAAGCCACTCTGAAGCGCCTTCGCAAGAAGGGCGCGTCGATCGCGCTGGAGGCCGCCAATCCAGCCTACGAGACCCGCATCTTCGGTCCCGATCAGGTCGCCGTGCAGGGCAAGCTGGTCGGCCTGATCCGCCGTTACCATTAGAACCGCTGTCTCTCCTGGGGGATTCGGAGCAACCTCGGCCTTAGTCCGGCGTTTCGACCGGGCGGGGTGGGTCGCTTATCCAGACCCACGACTACGAAGGCTTCGCGGCACGCGAAGTCCCAAGGGAGAGATCCAAACCATGCGTTTCATCACGCTTTCGGCGATTGCCGCCCTGAGTCTGGCCGTCGCGGCCTGCAACAAGCCGGCCGAAAAGGCCGCGGACGACACCACCAAGGCCAACGCCGAATCGGCCGCCGCCAGCTCTGCGGCGGACACCGCCGCGAAGGACGCCTCGGCCGCCGCCGCTGCGCCGAGCGCGGACGCCGCCAAGGCTGACTCGGCCGCCGCCACCGATGCTTCCAAGCTGGCCACCACGCATGCGGACAAGGCCGCCGACGCGAGCACTGCCGCGGCCAAGGACACCGCCAAGGCGGACAAGGACGCCGCGAAGAAGTAGCGCTTGCCTCCGGAGCCTCAGCCTCGCGGGCTGGGGCTCCATCTTCGCCATCAGGCGGCGTGGTAGGCGAACTCCACGAGAAACACCCGTTCGCCGGGCCCGTGCTTGGCCACTTTCAACAGATCGACGACGCCCAGGAACCCGGACCTCCGGGCGAGATCCGGCGTCACGTCGGCCAGCGTAATCTCGCGGACAGAGGTCACCTCGATGTAGCCGGCGCCCAGCGGATAGCGGCCGCCCGCCTTGACGCGCGCGCTTCGCCAGATGCGCACGCTGCAGGTGACCTCGCCGCGTATGACCGGCTCGCGCAGCCGCTTGGTGAACATCACGGCGCGAACCTCGGATCGGGTCCCCAGGTCCAGGGACGGCGCCCACGCAGGTCCTGCGCCCAGACAATCCGCCCCTTGCCCGGCCCGCGCCTAAGGGCGAAGTCGAGGCCCGCACCGCATCCGAACGCCACCGGCGTCCACAGCGTCCAGCGCATCGACTGCCGTGCGCCTTGTTCGCGGAGCCACCGGCCGGCGTCCGCGAGGCTAGGACGCACCTTGGGCGGCGTGTTAAGAGGCGCCGCCCCGGCGTCCCCCGCCGCAGCGTCTCCAGGTCTTTCAAACTCTATGTCCGACAGCTCCGTCGTCACCCGTATCGCTCCCTCGCCGACCGGCGCCATGCACATTGGCACGGCCAGGACGGCGCTGTTCAACTGGCTTTATGCACGCCACACGGGTGGGAAGTTCCTTTTGCGCGTCGAAGACACCGACCGGGAGCGCTCCACCGAGGCTGCGGTCCAGGTGATCTTCGACGGCCTGGCGTGGCTGGGCCTGGAAGCCGACGAGACCCCGGTCTTTCAGGCCGCCCGCGCCGATCGGCACGTCAAGGCCGTGGACGAGATGCTGGCCCGCGGTTCGGCCTATCGCGACTACATGACCCCTGACGAGCTCGAGACCGAGCGTACGAACGCACGGGCCGAAGGGCGCGTCGTGCGCTCGCCCTGGCGCGATCACTCGCCCAACGACGCGCCGGACCGTCCCTTCGTGGTGCGGCTGAAGGCGCCGATCGAGGGCGAAACGGTGATCGACGACCAGGTGAAGGGCCGCGTCGTCTTCCAGAACAAGGACCTGGATGACCTGATCCTGCTACGCACCGACGGCTCGCCGACCTACAACCTGGCCGTCGTGGTGGACGATCACGAGATGGGCGTGACCCACGTGATCCGTGGAGACGACCACCTGAACAATGCCGCGCGCCAGACCCTGATCTACCAAGGACTTGGTTGGGCGCCGCCGGTCTGGGCGCACCTGCCGCTGATCCATGGGCCCGACGGGACGAAGCTCTCGAAGCGCCACGGGGCGCAGGCGGTCAGCGAGTTCGCCGACATGGGCTACCTGCCCGAGGCGATGCGCAACTACCTGGCCAAGCTCGGCTGGGGACACGGCGACGACGAGATCTTCTCCGACGAACAGGCCATCGGCTGGTTCGATATCAAGGACGTGGTCGGCGCGCCTGCGCGCCTCGATTGGGCAAAGCTCAACCACCTCAACAACCACTACATCCGCCAGGCCGATCCGGCCCGGCTGGCGGGCTTGGTGGCCGCGATCCACAGGAGCCGCGATTTCCCCCTGCACGATGGCCATCTGGCGCAGCTGGCCCACGTGATCCCCTTCGTCCGCGACGGCGCCAAGACGACGCTGGAATTGGCGGACGCCACGGTGTTTGCGCTGAGCCGCCGGCCGTTGGCTTTCACCGACAAGGCCCGAGAATTGGTGGTCAACGACGAGACCCGCGCGCGACTTGGTCGATTGCGCACCGCCCTTGCAGCGGCCCCCACGTGGGACGTGCCGACTCTCGAAAACGTCAATCGCGGCTTCGCCGAAAGCGAGGGCGTCGGCATGGGCAAATTCGGCCCGGCCCTGCGCGCCGCGCTCTCCGGCGGTACGCCGGCGCCGGACCTCGCCGGCGCCCTTGTTTCACTCGGGAAAGACGAAAGCTTGGCCCGTCTCGACGATGCGCTTTCGCTTGGCGGCTAACGCGCTATAAGCCGTCCGAACAGGCGTTTCATCCCAATTCACCGAAGGGGACAGGCATGGCCGACACGGCGAAGATCAGCATCGGCGGCAAGACCATCGACCTGCCCATCTTGAAGGGCACGACGGGTCCGGATGTCGTCGACATTCGCAAATTCTACGCCGAGAGCGACGCCTTCACCTACGATCCTGGCTTCACCTCGACCGCCAGTTGCGAAAGCAAGATCACCTACATCGATGGCGACGCGGGCATCCTGCTCCACCGCGGCTACAAGATCGGCGAACTGGCCGAGAAGTCGACCTTCCTCGACACCTGCTACCTGCTGCTGCACGGCGAGCTGCCGACCGCGGCGCAGTTCACCGAGTTCGAGCACACAATCACCTATCACACCATGCTGCATGAGCAGTTCGATAGGTTTTTCCAAGGCTTCCGTCGGGATGCTCACCCGATGGCGATCATGACGGGTGCGGTCGGCGCCCTCTCGGCCTTCTATCACGACAGCACAGACATCAACGATCCCGAGCAGCGCATGATCTCGGCGCACCGCCTGATCGCCAAGATGCCGACGATCGCTGCGCGGGCCTTCAAATACTTCCAGGGCCAGCCCTTCGTGCATCCGCGCAACGACCTCTCCTACGCGGAGAACTTCCTGCGCATGTGCTTCTCGGTTCCGGCCGAGGACTGGAAGCCCAATCCGGTGCTGACCAGGGCGATGGACCGGATTTTCATCCTGCACGCCGACCACGAGCAGAACGCCTCGACGTCCACCGTGCGTCTCGCCGGCTCGTCGGGCGCCAATCCCTTCGCCTGCATCGCCGCCGGCATCGCCTGCCTATGGGGGCCCGCGCACGGCGGGGCCAACGAAGAAGCGCTCAACATGCTCAAGGAGATCGGGACGGTCGATAAGATCCCCGAATACATCCAGGGTGTGAAGGACCGCCGCTACCGGTTGATGGGCTTCGGCCACCGCGTCTACAAGAACTACGATCCCCGCGCGACGGTGATGCAGAAGACCTGCCATGAGGTGCTGGACGAGGTCGGCGACGCCGACGATCCGTTGCTGAAGGTCGCCCTGGAGCTCGAGCGCATCGCGCTTTCCGACGAGTACTTCATCGAGCGCAAGCTCTATCCCAACGTCGACTTCTACTCGGGCATCACGTTGCGCGCCCTGGGCTTCCCGGCCGAGATGTTCACGGTGCTGTTCGCCGTGGCCCGCACCGTCGGCTGGATCAGCCAGTGGAAAGAGATGATCGAGGATCCGGCCTACAAGATCGGCCGCCCGCGCCAGCTCTACACCGGCGCGCTCGAACGCCCGTACGTCCCGGTCGACAAGCGCTAGCCAACGCTCTCCAAGGCCTGGTGAAGCCGCGCGCGGCAACTTCGGCTGACGCGTAGGGTTTCGCCTGTCTTCAGGCGAAGAAGCGCATCGCCGGCGGGGAGCGGCGTCACCACCTTCACGGCGTCCAGGGCGACGATGGCGCGGCGGTGGATACGGATGAACCGGCTGGGGTCAAGCTCGGGCTCCAGGCTCTTGGCGGTTCGGCGAAGCAAAGTGGCTCCTGCCGCGCCATGCAGGGCCAAATAGTTGCCTTGGGTCTCGATCCACGCGACCTGCGACAGGTCCAGGCGGGTGAAGTGTCCGCGCTGGCGGACCGCCAGGCCGGCAGCGGCCCCGTCGACGGCGAAGTTGCGGCGATGATGATTGCGGGCGGCATGGGCGAGCGCGGTCAGGCCGGCGATCCATGCGGCGACCAACGCGCCATTGGCGCCCAGTTGCTCGGCGATGTCGCGCATCAGCGGCCGATGCGCCGAATGCGGCAGAACCCGCGCCAGTAGGCAGGAGGCCACGATCAGCGCGAAGGTCATGGCTAGATTGAAGGCCAAGTGCAGCAAGCCCCGCCGCCAGACGAAGGGCGCTTCGATTGGCGCCCGTCGGGTGAGGGCCAGGATCGCCGGGGTCGCGGCCGCACCCAGCAGGCTCGCCCCGAACAGGCGCAGCGCCTCGTGCAGCCACGCCGCTGCATCGGGCGGTGTCCAGCGCATCAGATTGTCCGGCTCGAGGACCAGGACGAATCCCAGCCAATATAGGAAGCCCAATCCCAGGTCCTGCGCGCCCCGGCGGGCGGCGTGGCGGAGATCTAGGGTGGCGGCGGTGACGGTCGGGCGCATGGCCGGCAGTGTGGGAGCGCGCCCGCCTGGCGTCCATCGGGTGAATTGTGACGATGTGTTCATGGCCCGGGACGAGTTGCGGGGCCGGCGGCTATCGCAGCTCGCGCCGCCCCGCCAGACTCCGATGCAGACCCGAAAGCGCGAGGCGAACAATGAGACGGCGAATGGCGGCGCTGGCCGCGATCCTGACGGCGGCGCCCATCCTGGCCTTGGCCGCGACGGTCAGCACGGACACTGGGCGGCTACGCGGCTCGACCGCCAATGGGATCGCGGCCTATGAAGGCGTGCCCTACGCCGCTCCGCCGTTGGGGCTGCTGCGCTGGCGTGAGCCGCAGCCGGTCCAACGCTGGAAAGGCATTCGCGATGCCACAGCCTTCGCCCCGGCCTGCCTCCAACTTGGGGTCTCAATGGCCGGCGAGCCGGACCCCAGGACCGACGAGGATTGCCTTTACCTGAACGTCTGGGCGTCGGCGAAGCGTCCCCGTGGCCAATCGCCGGTAATGGTGTTCATTCCAGGCGGCGGCTACGCCAACGGCGCGACTTCGCTCCCGCTCTACTGGGGCGACCGGCTGGCCAGGCGCGGCGTGGTCGTCGTGACTGTCGCCTATCGCCTGGGCGCCCTCGGGTATCTGGCCCACCCGGAGCTCACCGCGGAATCGCCGCACCATAGCTCCGGAAACTACGGCCTGTTGGACCAGATCGCGGCGCTCGCCTGGGTGAAGCGCAACATCGCGGCCTTCGGAGGCGATCCCGGCCGGGTGACGATCTTCGGCCAGTCGGCCGGCGCCATGTCGGTGAGCATGCTGATGGCCTCGCCCTTGGCCCAAGGCCTGTTCCAGGGCGCGATCGGCGAAAGCGGCGGGCTGTTCGAACCCCTGCAGCTGGCGCCCAGCTACAGCCTCTCCGTGGCCGAACGCGATGGCGTGAGCTACGCCAAGTCCGTCGGCGCGAGCTCCGTCGCCGAGCTTCGCCGCCTGCCCGGCGCTGCGCTTCTGCACGGAGAGGCGGGCAAGGTCACCCATCCCGTCGTCGAGCCATACGCCCTGCCCTTGTCGCCCTACGACGCCTTCGTGGCGGGCAAGCAGGCGCGCGTGCCGGTGTTGGTCGGGTGGAATGCCGAGGAGCCGCGCTCGCTGACCGATCTTGGAAGCGTGCGCGCCGCCACCTTCACCCAGGACATCCGCAAGGCCTTCGGACCACTGCCGAGCGCCATGATCGACGCCTATCCGCACGCGGACGACGCCCAGGCCGTCCAGGCGCGAACCGGCTTCGAGCGCGACCTGAGGTTCGCCTGGGATGACTGGACCTGGGCGCGGCTGCAGGCCCGCGCCGGACCGCCCGCCTACGTCTACCGTTTCGAACGCCGCCCGCCCTTCCCGGCGGGCTCGGTCCGCGCGGACTGGGGCGCCTCGCACTTCGCCGAGCTCTGGTACGTTTTCGACCACCTTGACCAGGAGACCTGGACCTGGACGTCCGCCGACCGCAAGCTGGCCGACGCCATGGCGGGCTATTGGGTCGATTTCGCCAAGCGCGGCGACCCCAACGGGCCCGGACGGCCGGCGTGGCCGCGGTTCAAGGCGGATGACGGCGCGATCCTGCGCCTGAACGACCTGATTGCGGCAGGCCCGCCGCCGGAGCTCGCGACCCTGAAGATCTTCGATGGCGTCTACGCCCAGCTTCGCGGCGCGCCCTTCGGGACCGCCAAGGCGCCCTAGAGGCGCCGCGCCGCCACGATCTTCAGCACCGCCTCGGCGGCCGCCTCCGAAGGGTCAGGCCCGCCGCGGCCCATCTTGTCGAGGGCGTCGAACTGGGCGGCGATCTGGCGGTCGCGCAGGGCCTTGTCGTCAAGGCGCAGGGCGATCTCTTCGGCCAGTCGTTCGCCGGTGCAGTCGTCCTGGATCAGTTCCGGGGCGATGAACTGGCGGGCGGCGATGTTGAACAGGGTGACCCACTTCGTGCGCAGCAAGAACCGCAGGATGATCCAGGCGGTCACGGGGCCCAGGCGATAGCCGATGACCATGGGGACGCCGGCCTGCGCGAGTTCCGTCGTCACAGTGCCGGAGCAAGCCATGGCGACGGTGGCGGCCTTCATGGCGTCGTGCTTGCCTTGGTCCCCCTCGATCACATGGGCCCGGTGCGGCCAGCCGGCCACCCGCGACTTGACCGTCTCGGCCACGGTGGGCGCGGCGGGAACCACCACCTGCAGATTGGGGTGGGTCTCCTTCAGGCGGCTTACCGCGTCCTCGAAGGGCGGCAGCATGCGCTCGATCTCCCCAGGGCGGCTCCCGGGCAGGACGATGAGGATCGGATCGGCCGACTTGGCGCCGATCTGCCTGCGCAGCCGCGCCGGCTCAGCCTTCGAGAAGTCGACACTCAGGGCCGAGTTACCGACGAAGGTCACCGGCAGGCCCTCGGCTTCGAAATAGGACGCATCAAAGGCGTGGATCGACAGCAAATGGTCGACTGTGGCCGCCAGCGTCCTGGCCCGGCCCGGTCGCGTCGCCCAGACCTGGGGTCCCACATATTTGATCAGGGGCAGGTCCGGCGCCTGTCGCCGCAGCCGCTGCGCGACCCTCAAGGTGAAGCCCCAGGAATCGATCAGCACGGCCACGTCCGGCTTTTCCCGCAGGGCGAGCGCTGCGGTCTCGTCGGCGCGGCGCACGACCCGAGGATAGGCGAGCAGAGCCTCAGCGAGGCCCAGGATGGAGATGTCGGAGATATCGAAGGGACTTTGTACGCCCTCCGCGGCCATCCGCTCGCCGCCGACCCCGACGAAGCGGACGCCGTCCGCTCCCAGGCGCGCCTTCAGGGCCCTTGCCAGGCCCGCGCCACGGTCATCGCCCGAAGCCTCGGCCGCCACCAGCATGACGCTCAGGGGGCGCTTTGTGGTTGCGCTCACGAGGCTGGCGCGTCCACGCCCAGGATGAACACGCCCAACTCGTCGGCCAGCGCCGTCACCGCTTCGCGGTCCAGCACCAGCAGATGTCCCGCCTCGCCCACAATGCCCGCCAGGCCCGCCCGGGCGACGCCCTCGACGGTGGCGGGGCCGATGGTGGGCAGGTCGACCCGCCTTTCCTGGGTGGGCTTGGGCGCCTTGGCCAGCACGCCAGCCGGCGCGCCCGGACGCCCGCGAAGCGCCTCGGGCAGGTCGGCGACCCGGGCCAGCAGGGCGTCTGTGCCCTCGGCGGCCTCCAGGCCGAGCACGAGACCCCGGCAGACCACGGCGGCCTGGCCGGCGTCGAGGAGGCCGATGGCGCGGGCGACATCCATGGCCTGTCGAATGTCGGCCGCGCTTTCCGGCTCCGGAGCGATACGTCCCAGGGGCCCGGCGCCCAGGCTGAGGTCGTCCATCACCTCATGCGCGCCTTCCACGGCGAAGCCTTCCTTTTCGAATTCGGCCACCAGCATACGCAGTAGGGCGTCGTCGCCCTGGCGCGCCGCGGCGATCGCCGCCGGAAGGGCGGCGAGGCCGCGCAGGTCCGGCATCAGGGTGGCGAAGTCCGGCCGCGCCACGTTACCCGCCAGGCAGACCGAATGGCAGCCGGCGCGCTTCAGCGCCTTGAAGCACTTGCCGAGCTCAGCCAGGCCGACCTCGGCTCCGGCGTAGGGTTCGAGCCCCTCGCCAGCGAAACCCTTCAGGCGGATGACGAACAGAGGCCGGCCGGACCGCTGGCAATGCTCGGCGATCTCCACCGGCAGGCTTCCGCCCCCGGCGATCAGGCCGAGCTTCTGCACCTAGACCTCGCGTTCGGGCAGGCAGAGCGGCCGCCCGGCGTCGGCGCGGATAAAGTCGATGATCTCCATCACCGGCGCGGAATGGCCGAAGGTGGCGGCGGTGTCGTCGATCCGCTCCTGGAAGGTGCCCTCCTCGGCGAACAGCAGGCGGTAGGCCGAGCGAAGTTCACCGATCGTATCGCGGCCGAAGTCGCGGCGCTTCAGGCCCACCAGGTTCAGCCCTTCGAGGTGGGCGTGATTACCCCACACCAGGCCGTAGGGGATCACGTCCTTGGTCACCGCGGCCAGTCCGCCGATGAACGAATAGCGTCCGACGCGGCAGTACTGGTGCACCGCCGCCAGGCCACTCACCATCACGAAGTCGCCGATTTGGACATGACCGCCCAGGGTCGCCGAGTGCGCCAGGATCACGTTGTCGCCCACCGTGCAGTCGTGGCCCACATGGCTGGTGGCCATATACATGCCGTCGTCGCCGACCCGGGTCACGCCGCCAGCCTGGGGCGTGCCGATATGCATCGTCACATGCTCCCAGAGCTTGTTGCGGTCGCCGATCACCAGCTCGGTGGGTTCGCCATTGTAGCCGGTGTGGTGCGGCGGCCCGCCGAGATTGGCGAAATTGCGGACCGTGCAATCCTCGCCGACCCGCGTGTGACCTTCGATGACCACGTGGCTGGCCAACGTCGTGCGCGCGCCGATCCGCGCGTGCTCGCCGATGATGCAATAGGGTCCGATGCTCACGCCGTCGGCGATCTCGGCGCCGGTGGCGACGATGGCCGTCGGATGGATATCAACGCTCACTTCGTGTCCACCACCATAGCCGCCCACTCCGCCTCGGCGGCGACCTTGTCATCGACCAGGGCGCGGCCTTTGAATTTGAAGATGTCGCCGCGCGCGCGGGTGACCTCGACGGGCAGGCGCATCACCGCGCCTGGGCGCACCGGGGCGCGGAAACGGCAGTTGTCCAGCGACATGAAGAAGATCGCCTTGTCCGCGACATCGACGTTCAGCGACTTCGACATCAGGACCGCGCTGGTCTGGGCCATGGCTTCGACGATCAACACGCCGGGCATCACCGGATAGTGCGGAAAGTGGCCTTGGAAGAAGGGCTCGTTCACGCTCACGCATTTGACGCCAACGATCGAGAGGTTCTCAACGTACTCCTCGCACCTGTCGACCAGCAGAAAGGGATAGCGATGCGGAATCCGCGCCATGACCTCATTGATGTCGATTTCGGTGGGAGCATCGCTCACCGGCGCCTTGCGGCTCATGAATTCCCTTCCTTGCGGCTCGCCTGCCGGGCGAGCCACGCGGTTTCCCGCATCCATTGCCGGATCGGCCGAGCCGGGTAGCCGCCCCAGGTCTCGCCGGCCGGAACATCCTTGATGACGCCAGCCGCCGCCGTAATGCGCGCGCCGTCGCCGACGTGCAGGTGATCGGCCACGCCCGCGCGGCCTCCGAACTGAACGCCATCGCCTATGGTGACGCTGCCGGAAATCCCCGTGTAGGCGGCCATAACGCAGTTACGTCCGACCCGGACGTTGTGGCCGATCTGCACCAGGTTGTCGATCTTGGTGTTCTCGCCCATCACCGTGTCGTCGAAGGCGCCTCTGTCGACGCAGCTGTTGGCCCCGATCGTCACGCCGTCCTGCAGGATGGCGCGGCCGAGCTGCGGAATGTCCACCAGGCCCTTGGGTCCCGCCGTGGCCCCGAACCCCGCCTCTCCGATGCGCGCACCGGCCAGGATCCGCACCCGGTCGCCGATCAGCGCAAACCCGATGGTCACGCTGGCTGAAATCTCGCAATCGCGCCCGATCGCCACGCCGGGGCCGATGACGGTGTTGGCGCCGATCCGCGTGCCGCGCCCCACCTGCGCGCCGGCTCCGATCACCACGCCCGGTCCCAGCTCGACCTGCGCCTCGATCTCGGCGGTCGGGTGGACGCCCTTCTCGCCGGTGACGAAGCGCGGGCGGTGTAGACGCGCGGCGGCGAGCGCATAGCCCAGCTGGGGCGACGCCATCACCAGGGCCGCGCAGCCGGTCGGCAGTGCATCGACGGAATCGGACCGGACGAAGCAGGCTCCGGCCAGCGTCATCCCGGCCTGCTCGATGAACTTGCGGTCGGTCGCGAAGGTGACGGTGTCGGCCGCGGCGCCGGTCATCACCGAGACCGCCCTCACCTGCCGGGCGCCCGTCGAGGCGTCAGCGAGCTGCGCCCCGGTCAGGGCCGCAAGGTCGGACAGGGTGACGGGGCCAAGGTCTTCGAAGAAGCGCGGATCGGGCATGGTTTCGATGCGGCGACCCGCGCCTTCCAAGACGGCCTACTTCTTCGTCGGCGGAGCCGCAGTGCGCGCGGGACCGGGGGTCTGGACGATCGGCGGAGCGCCTGCGGCCGCGCCGGGCGCGCCCGGCTGGTCGAGGTGTTCGCGCTCAAAGGTGAGCTGGGTGATCTTGCCGTTCAGGCCGGCCACCACCCCGGGGGTGATGTCCATGGCCGGATTGCCGATGATCACCGCGCTGCGCTGCAGCAGGATGCTGCACGCCTTGGACTGGTACGTCTGGCGCACGAAGGGCTCCAGTTCCTGGCTGATGCGCGCGACGGCCTTCTGTTCGGTGGCTTGCACTTCGCGGTCGCGAAGCTGAACCTTGCGCTGCAGGGCGTTGGCGCGGATCTGCAGTTGCGAGGCCTGGCTTTCCAGCGTCGCCTGATCGAGCGTGGCGCGGCGCGCGTCGAGCGCTTTGGCCTCGTTGTCGATCGCCGTCTTCTCGGAGGTGAGCTCGGCGTTCACTTGGGCCACGATCTGCTGCATCCGCAGGTCCACCGCATGGCCCACCGTCGAGGTCTGGATGGCGTTCTCGAAGGAGAAGATGCAGACGCCGGTCAACGGCGGTCCGTGGGTCACGGCTTGCGGCGGGACCGCAGCCGGAGCGGGAGCTTGGGCGAACGCATTGGCGCCCGCGGTCAGGGCGATGGCGGCAGTGCAGACGCCGGCGACGATGGGCTTGGAGATCATGATATTCCTAGAACCGGGTTGAAGTTGAGAACCGGAAGACTTCCGTGATGTCGTAGGTTTCTTTCTTCAGGATCTGACTGAAGTCGAAGCGGATCGGTCCCATCGGCGATTTCCAGAAGACGCTCAAGCCCGCAGAAGCGCGCAGGCCCAGGTCGTCCTTGATCTCTGGGTTGTCGATCATCAGCCCCGTGGTGGTGTCGGTGGTCCGCTTGTCATAGCTGTCCAGCAGGCCTTCGGTGCCCACATAGGTGAACAGCGCGGCCTTGATCCCGTATTGCTCGGGCAGGAAGGTCGGCACGGTCAGCTCGGCCGACGCAATGGCGTAGGCCTTGCCGCCCAGCGCGTCGTTCTGACTGTTCGTGCCCTCTTGGGCGAACGTCAGGTCGCGCGGACCGATGCCGGCGGTCTGGAAGCCCGGGAAGCTGTTGCCCCCCTTGTAGAAGCGGTCGTTGATCCGGACGTGGTCGCCGCCCCAGCCCTCGATGTCGCCGGCGCTGCCGGTGATGCTGAGGATGTAGGTCTTGTTGAACCCGTGATACCAGCCGCCCTCGCCCTCGGTGCGGACGTACTTCACGTCGCCGCCCAGGCCCGCAAGGTCCTGGTTGAAGTCGATATACCAGCCGCGCGTGGGATTGATCGCGTCGTTGCGGCGGTCCAACCGATAGCCGTAACCCACCGACGAGGTTAGGAAATCACCACGCTGGTCGCAGATCGAGGTCGAGACGATCAGGTTGGTCGGATCGCAGAAGGTCGGATCGATCTGCACGTCGTCTTCACGAAGCGTGTAGCGCAGGCTGCCGCGTGAATTCAGGCTCAGCGGGAAATTCAGCCGCACGCCGGTGCCGACGGAGGTGGTCTTGTAGGCCGAGTACTGGGTCAGGTCGTACTTGTAGAAGAAGGCGTCATACCCGGCCGACAGATCCCGGCCGAGGAACCGGGGCTCGGTGAACGAAACATCGATCTGCGACCGGATATAGCCAATGGAGATGCGCGCGCGCACATCCTCGCCGCGACCGCGGAAATTGCGTTCCGAGATGCCCAGGTCGACCACCAGCTGGTCCACCGACGAATAGCCGGCGCTGAACGAAAGTTCGCCTGTCGGTTGCTCGGTGACCTTCACCTGCAGCCCCGTGCGGTCGGGGGCCGACCCGGGGATCTCGGTGATCTCGACGTCCTTGAAATACCCAAGCGCCTTGACCTGGTTCTTCGACCGGTCGACCAGCACGCGGTTGTACGCATCGCCTTCCGAGACGTTCATCTCGCGGCGAATGACATAGTCCAGGGTGCGCGTGTTGCCGACGATGTCGATGCGGTCGACGTAGACGCGCGGGCCTTCCCTCACGTCGAAGGTGACGTCGACCGTGCCCTTGGCCCGGTCCGGCACATAGCGAGGGCGCACGTCCACGAACGCGAACCCCGCGGCCCCGGCGGCGAAGGTCAGGGCGTCGGTCGCCTGTTCGATCTTTTCGTCCTGGTAGATGTCGCCTTTGCGGAACGGCACCAGGGCCTCAAGCACGTTCTTGTCGAGCTTCTTGAGGTCGGTCTCGACGCTGATCTTGCCGAACTTGTACTCTGGCCCTTCTTCGACGGTGTAGGTCACCACGAAGCCGTTCTTGTCCGGCGACAGCTCGGCCACCGAGGACGCCACACGGAAGTCGTAGAAGCCGCGGTTGCGGTAGTACTTGCGCAACTGCTCCTTGTCGTACTCCAGGCGGTCGGGGTCGTAGTTGGCGTTGGACGAGAAGAATTTGTACCAGTGGCTTTGCTCGGTGACGATCACGTCGCGCAGGTCATCGTCCGAGAAGGCTTTGTTGCCCAGGAAGTTGACGCGCAGGATGCCGCTCTTGGCGCCCTCGTTGATCTTGAAGATCAGATCCACGCGTTTTTGCGGCAGCTCGACGATCTGCGGCGTCACCTCTGCGGAGATCCGACCGGCGCGGCGGTAGAGCTCGATGATCCGCGCCACGTCGGCCTGCGCCTTGGCGCGGGTGAAGATGCCGCGCGGACGCACGGTCACCTCGTCCTTCAGCTTGTCTTCCTTGATCGAGGAATTCCCCTCGAAGAGCACCCGATTGATGATCGGGTTCTCGACGACGGTGATGATCAGGTCGCCATTGTTCAGCTCGATCTTCTCGTCGGAGAACAGCTGCGTGCGGGCCAGCGCCTTTTCGCCCGCGTCCAGCTTTGCCGGGTCGACCGTCTCGCCCACCGTCATCGGCAGGTAGGAGATCACTGTCGTGGGTTCGATGCGCTCGTTGCCGCGTACGACGAAGCGCTGGATCACGCCGGTCTGGACCGGCGCCGGAGGCGGCGGAGCCTGAGGCGCAGGCGCCGTGGCCACGGGCGCACCGGTTGCTGGCGCAGCAGCGGCCGCCGGCGGTGGCGCTGGCGGCGCGGCTGGTGGAGCCTGCGCAAGCGCCAACCCTGGGCTTACTAGTGCGGTCGTCGCCAAAAGACCGGCAAGACCGGAACCTAGCGCAGCGCTACGGGCGCGGTGTCTGTGCATCGAATCAGCCGTTGAGGAAAAGTCGGGGGTTAGGAGAATAGCCCGCCGATGAAATTGAACACACGCAGGCGCTGCAGATCGTTCCAGGTGGCGAACAACATCAAACCGAGAACCAGCGCAAGGCCTACGCGATACCCTGCCGCTTGAACCTTGGCAGCAAGTGGGCGCCGAGCGACCGCTTCATACGCATAGAACAGCAGGTGTCCCCCATCGAGCACAGGTATCGGCATCAGGTTCAGGAATCCGATGCCGACCGAGATATTGGCCACCAGCAGGAGCGCGGTCAGGAGGGCGTTGATGGCGAAGGTCGGGATGTCCTTCGACAGGTCGGCAGTCTGTTTGGCAAGGTCGCCGGAGATCTGCGCCATGCCCAGCGGGCCGGAAATCTGCTCGGCGGTCTCGCGGCCAGTGATCATCCGGCCGATGTAGTAGACCGTGGTCTGCACCACGTCGGCGGTCTTGACCACGCCCGCGCCCAGCGCCTCGACGGGCCCATAGCGAATGACCTTGCGGTCCTGCGGCAGGTCGGCGAACTGGATGCCCACGGTGCCGAGTTGATGCACATGGCCCACCGCGTCGGTGACGGGGCCGCGGACCGGTGTTGCAGTCAGCAACACTTGGCGGCCGCCGCGCTCGACGACGAAGTTGATCGGTACGCCGGTTCGCAGAATGATCAGCTGCTTCACCGTATCGAACGATCTCACCGGCCTGCCGTCGACCTGGACGATGAGGTCGCCCGACTGGAAACCGGCTCGGGCGGCGGGCTTGTTGGGAACGACCGCGGCGATCCGGGCTGCGGCGATCGGCTCGCCGAGCGCCAGCAGCACGCCCGCGAAGATCGCGATCGACAACACGAAATTGGCCACAGGACCCGCGGCGCTGATGATGGCCCGCTGCCAGATCGGCTTGAACTGATGATACTGGCTGAGCGCCGCCTCGCCTTCCCGCGTCACCACCTCGCGGCGCAGCGCGTCGAGGTCGTCGGTGTCGGGCACGCTGGCGGCATTGTCGTCGCCGGCGAAGCGCACGAAGCCGCCGATCGGCAGCCAGCCCAGCCGCCACTCCACGCCCGACCGGTCGACCCAATGGGCGATGGGCTTGCCGAAGCCGATCGAGAACTGGTCGATCTTCGCGCCCACCGCCTTGCCCGCCAGGAAGTGGCCGAACTCGTGGATCGTCACCACCACGCCCACGATCAGCAGGAAGGGGATGATGTAGAACAGCAGGTTGGCGAGGAGACCTAGCATCGGCCGTCTATTCCTTCGGACGCGTCATGCGTGAACCGGGGGCATAACGCCACTTAGCACCTCGTCCGCCACGCGGCGCGCGGTCGCATCTGTCAGGCGGGCCGCCTCGACCGGGTCGTTCGAAGGCGTGCGGAGCAAGGCTTGGCGATCCATCCGCGACAGCGTTTCCTCGACAACTTCGGCAATATCAAGGAATCCGATCCGTCCGCCCAGGAAGGCGGCGACGGCGATCTCGTCGGCGGCGTTCATCGCGGCCGGCGCGGCGCCGCCCTCGGCGAGCGCGGCCTTGGCGATGCGCAGAGCCGGGAATCGTTCAGGGTCGGGGTTTTCGAAGGTCAGTGGGCTGACGCGGGCCAGGTCGAGCTTCTCGGCGGGCCAGGGCAGCCGATCGGGCCAGGCGTAGGCGCAGGCGATCGGCGCGCGCATGTCCGGCGGGCCGAGTTGGGCGAGCGTCGAGCCGTCGGCGTATTCCACGAGCGAGTGGACGATCGACTGCGGGTGGATCACCACGTCGATCCTCTCGGGCGGCATGGCGAAGAGGTAGGCCGCCTCGATCACCTCCAGGCCCTTGTTCATCATGGTGGCCGAATCGATCGTGATCTTGGCGCCCATGCTCCAATTGGGGTGGTTCAGCGCCTGCTCGCGAGTTGCGCGGCCCATCTGCTCGCGGGTCCAGCCGCGGAAGGGGCCGCCCGAGGCGGTGAGGATTAACCGCGCCACGTGGTGCGCATTCTGCGGATCGAGGACTTGGAAAATCGCGGAGTGCTCGGAATCCACCGGGATCACCGTCCCGCCGGCCTGCTTGGCCGTGCGCAACAGCTGGGGCCCGGCGCAGATCAGGCTCTCCTTGTTGGCCAAGGCGACGATGGTCCCGGTTCGCGCCGCAGCCAGGGTCGGCGCCAGGCCCGCGAAGCCGACGATGGCCGACATCACCCAATGGGCCTCCATGGCCGCCGCGTGCGTCACCGCCTGGACGCCGGCGGCCGTCGCCAGGCCGGAGCCTGCCAGCCGTTCGCGCAGACCGGGCAGCAGGGTCTCGTCCTGGATGACGGTAATCTGCGGGCGCCATCGCAGCGCCTGCTCGGCCAGACGATCCACATTCCGGCCGGCGACGAGCGCCACCACCTCGACCTCGGCCTTGGCTTGTTCGAGCACGTCGAGGGTCGAGACCCCCACCGAACCGGTGGATCCCAAGACGCTGATCTTACGCGGAAGGCTCAATGTCCCCATCCCAGGTGATTGGCGAGGCGGGCTGCGGCCATCACCACGACGGCGAACATCAAGCCGTCCACGCGGTCGAGCAGGCCGCCATGCCCGGGGATGATATCGCCGGAATCCTTGACGCCGAACCTTCGTTTCAATGCTGACTCCCAAAGGTCGCCCGCCATGGTGGCCAAGCCGACGGTCAATCCGATCACCGCGGCGGCCCAGAGGCTGAGCTGGAAATAGGGCAAGGAGGCCATCAGCGTCCCGGCCCCCATCGCGGCCGCAAGGCCGCCGACGAAGCCGGACCAGGTCTTGTTCGGCGAGAATCGGGGCCAGAGCTTGGGTCCCTTCAGCGTGCTGCCCACGGCGAAAGCCCCGATGTCGGCGCCCCAGGTGCAGGCGAACAGCATGAGCGCCCACCAGACGCCCTGGTTGGTCGCGCGAAGCCAGATCAGGCACAGCGCTGCTGGCGCGATGTAGAAGACTCCATAGGCCGCGTCGGCCGGTCGTTCGGCCACGCCGCGCGCCACCAGGGCCGCGGCGATCGCACCCACCGGAATGACCAGCCAGCCCAGGACGAAGTGGTCCTTGTACCCCAGGAACACCGCCGCCAGCACCGCCGCAGTCACCGCCGCGGAGACCCGCACCGGCGCGCCGGGCGCACTCATGCCGCCCCATTCGATAGACAGCAGGGCCACGCCGACCGAGATCATCAGCAGATAGGGCAAGGCTTCCTGGCGCCCCTGCAGGGCCGGAACCCAGTGCTGGTGCTGGCCGAGCGTGGCGTAGAGCGCCGTCGGGACCAGCACCACGCCCGAGGCGATGCGCAGGCCCAGGTTCGACCAGTCGAAGCGCCTAGCCTGTGGCAAGGACG
>NZ_SSMZ01000019.1 GCF_004799395.1 Phenylobacterium sp. | reverse complement strand
GCTGTTGGTCTCGTCAATCTCGGCCGCGAGCGGCGCGATCTTGTCGGCGGCGAAGCGGGCCGTGGTCTCCCGGATCGCGTCGGCCGTCTCGCCAAGGCCGAACCCAAGTTGTGGCGCCATCAAAACATCCTTTCAGGAAGCCTGACGACGTTCCTCCCGTCCCATACAACTCGGCCGAATGCCCGGGAATTTCAACAGCGCAAAACATCGATTGTTAGATTATTTAAGTCGTCAAAGCCGGCATTTCTGGACTCTTGGCCGGCCGCTATGCCCAGAGCCGCACGCCGATTCGGCGCGGCCCTTGTTCAGCGCGCCCGTAGCGGCAGGGCAGTCGTCGATTTGATTTCAGAAAGCGTCATCGTGGAGTTGATTTCCTGGACCGTGGGCAGGGTCGATAGGCGACCGAAGACAAACTGCTCATAGGCTCTCACGTCGCGCGTAATGATGCGCAGGAGGAAATCGAACGGTCCCATAATAGCATGACATTCAACAACTTCGGGGAACCGGCGGATCGCCTCAGAGAACTCTGTAAGGTTGGCGCGACCGTGTGCGGACAATCGGACGCTGGCGAAAACCATGGTGTTGATGCCGAGCTTCTCGGCATCCAGGAGCGCCACTTGGGCGCGAATGTAGCCCGCCTCCCGAAGGCGCGACAGTCGTCGCCAGCAGGGGGACTGCGAAAGCCCGACCACCTCGGCGAGATCACTTGTGGAGAGGGAGCAATCCTTCTGCAGCGCATCCAGGATGCGCAAATCTATCTCATCGAGATCGGGGTTAGAATTATCCACAAAACACCTCCGCGGCATATTGAGCGATGCGCTTGAGCGCGGCAATAGCCGAAGAACGCGAAAACCTAGTCCGCGCCGGCGCCTATCCTGCTCTCCATCGATGTCCGGCTCGGAGAGTCACGGGTGCAGTTGGTTCGTTTCGATGGGGAGCAACCCGGCTGGGCGCTGGTCGACGAGGACCAGGGCGTGTTTCGCCACGTCGCCGGCGAGCTGACGGCCTGGGCCCCGCGAATTGCGGGCGGGGAGGGCGCCTCAGCCCTGCCTCGGACCGGCCGGGTTCGGTCCGCTTCAGAACCGCTGCTGAATCTGCGGCCCCTGTTGAGCCGGGTCCTTCAACTTCCCGGCGCCAGGCCGCCGGCAGTTCCGCGGCTGGCGGCGGTCGTCGGCGCATCGCTTGACGGCCGCCGCAATCCATTCCGCAGCATCTTTGGCTATGTCCTGCTGGACGGCGAGCGGGGCTGCAGGATTGTGGTCACGAGGGACGAGTTTGGGGACCAGCCCCCGGGTCTCTCGGCCCCTTCTGGCGACGCAGAGTCCTTGGTCGAGCGCCTGCAGGCGCTCGATGGCGCGTTCGGACTGCGGCCCGCAGACGTGGTCGTCCTGGGCAGAGCTGAGGTCGACGATCATCTGACGGCCCGGCTGACGGCCGCAAATCTTTCCGCCTCTGATCGTCGCGAGACCCGGCGCAACCCGTGGGCCGCGCCTCGGTCCGAGGAGCTGGGCGGCCCAAGTCCATCCTACCCCGGCCACGCCCTGGTGAACCGGTCAGCACCGCCGACGATCGGGGCATGATGTCGAATACGCCCAAGCTCCAACTGCACATCCCCACGCCGCCAGGTCGCCCGGGCGACGAGCCGACGTTCGACCATCTGGAGATCCCGCCGGCGGGCACGGTTCGAAGGCCCGACATGTCGGCGCCCGAGGCCGACCTTCGGGACCTGCCCTACGGCCTGATCCGGGTGCTCGACGACGCCGGCCGCGCCGTCGGGCCGTGGAACCCGAACCTGAGCGCCGACAGGTTGCGGGCGGGGCTTCGCGCCATGCTGCTCACCCGCACCTTCGACGAGCGCCTCTTCCGGCTGCACCGGCAGGGGAAGACCAGCTTCTACATGAAGTCGGAAGGCGAAGAGGCGATCGGGGCATGCCAGTCGATGGTGCTGGGCCGCGACGACATGGCTTTCCCCACCTATCGGATGGTCAGCTGGCTGATGGCGCGGGACTATCCGCTGGTCGACCTGGTGAACCAGATCTTCTCCAACGCCCAGGACCCGCTCAAGGGCCGACAGCTGCCGATCCTCTACTCCGCCCGTCAGTACGGCTTCTATTCGCTGTCCGGCAATGTCGGCAGCCGGTTTGGCGCCGCGGTCGGCTGGGCCATGGCGTCGGCGTTCAAAGGCGATGACAAGATCGCGATCGGCTACATCGGCGAGGGCACGACGGCCGAAGGCGATTTCCACGAGGCGCTCACATTCGCCAGCGTCTATCGAGCGCCGGTGATCCTGTGCGTCACCAACAACCAGTGGGCCATCTCCAGCTTCTCCGGCATCGCCGGAGCCGAGACCACGACCTTCGCGGCCAAGGCCCTGGCCTACGGTCTGCCGGGCCTGCGGGTCGATGGAAACGACTTCCTGGCGATCTGGGCGGCCACCGAATGGGCCGCCGAGCGGGCGCGAAGCAACCGCGGCGCCACTCTGATCGAGCTCTTCACCTACCGCGCAGGCGGTCACTCGACGAGCGACGATCCGAGTAAATACCGCCCGGCGGGCGAGGCGGCGAAATGGCCGCTGGGCGATCCGGTGGAGCGGCTGAAGCAGCACCTGGTCGCGCTGGGCGAATGGGACGAGACGCGCCACCAGGCTTTGCAGGCCGAACTGACCGAGGCCGTCCGCGCGGCGGTCAAGGAAGGCGAGGCCGTGGGGTGCCTCGGCAAGTCCAAGCCCAGCGTCCGCGAGATGTTCGAGGGCGTCTTCAAGGAGCCCGACTGGCGTCTGATCGAACAGCGGCGCGAGCTGGGAATCTGACATGCCGACGATGAACATGATCCAGGCGCTGAACTCCGCGCTCGACGTCATGCTGACCGAAGACCCCGACACGCTGATCTTCGGCGAGGACGTCGGCTATTTCGGCGGTGTCTTTCGGGTGACCGAAGGGCTCCAGAGGAAGCACGGGCTGACCCGATGCTTCGATGCGCCGATCTCCGAAGGCGGCATCGTGGCAACCGCGATCGGCATGGGCGCCTACGGCCTGCGGCCCATCGTCGAAATCCAGTTCGCCGACTACATCCTGCCGGCCTACGACCAGCTGGTCTCTGAAGCGGCGCGGCTGCGCTATCGCTCGAACGGCGAGTTCTTCGCGCCCATCACGGTGCGTGCGCCCTACGGCGGCGGCATCTTCGGCGGCCAGACCCACAGTCAAAGTCCGGAAGCGATCTTCGCCCACATCACCGGCCTCAAGACCGTCATCCCCTCCAATCCCTACGATGCAAAGGGCCTGCTGATCGCGGCGATCGAGGACGACGACCCGGTGATCTTCCTGGAGCCCAAGCGGATCTACAATGGCCCCTTCGACGGCCGGTACGACCAGTTGCTCAAGGTCTGGGCCGGAGAGCCGGGCGCCGAGGTTCCCGAGGGCCGCTACACCGTTCCCCTCGGCAAGGCGGCCCTCGTAAGGAAGGGCGCTGACGTCACCGTGATCGCCTACGGCACCATGGTCCACGTCGCGCAGGCCGGCATCGCCGAGAGCGGGGTCGACGCGGAGCTGATCGATCTGCGCTCCATCGTGCCGCTGGACATCGAGACCATCGTCGCGTCCGTGCGCAAGACCGGCCGCTGCGTGATCCTGCACGAGGCCTCCCGGTTCGGCGGCTTTGGCGGTGAGCTCTCCGCCTTGATCCAGGAGCGCTGCTTCTACCATCTGAAGAGCCCGATCGAGCGGGTCGCCGGCTGGGACACACCCTATCCGCACGCCTTCGAATGGGACTATTTCCCCGGCCCCAAACGCCTGGCCGCCGCCCTGATCCGAACCCTGGAGGCCTAGGGAATGGGCCGGTTTCTCTTCCGCCTTCCCGATGTCGGCGAGGGTGTCGCCGAGGCCGAGATCGTCGCCTGGCACGTCCAGGCCGGCGCCCGGATCCAGGAAGACCAGGCGTTGGTCGATGTGATGACTGACAAGGCCACGGTCGAGATGACCTCCCCGGTGGAGGGGGTGATCGTGTCGCTGCACGGCGAACCGGGGGCGATGGCGCCGGTGGGCTCGGTGCTGGTCGAGATCGAAGTCGAAGGCGCCGGCGAGGCCGCCCCGACGCTGGCCGCCGAAGCGCCAGCGGCCGCCAAGCCGACAGAGGCGGCTGCGCCGGCCGTGGCGCCGATGGCGAACGCCAAGTTGGCCGGGCCGCCGAGCGTCACGTCCGCTGGGCCGCCCGGCGATGCCCCGCTCGCGTCCCCGGCGACCCGAGCGCGGGCGCATGAGTTGGGGATTCCCCTGCAGTTCGTCGCGGGCACAGGTCCGGCAGGCCGGATCACCGCGCAGGATCTCGACACCCATGTGGCCGGCGGCAGTCCGGCGAACGGTCAGGGCGCGCGCTACGCGCCGAAAGCCGGCGTGACGGAGGTTCGCATCCTCGGGCTGCGCCGCCGGATCGCCGAGAAGATGCAGGAAGCCAAGCGGCGGATCCCGCACTTCGGCTACGTCGAGGAATTCGATCTCACCGAGCTGGAAGGGCTTCGCGAGGAACTCAACGCCGGCCGTACGGACGGTCGGCCGAAGCTCACCCTGCTGCCCTTCTTCATGCGCGCCCTGGTCGGCGTCCTGCCGGATTTCCCGCAGATCAACGCGCGCTATGACGACGAGGCCGGAGTCCTGCACAGGTCGGAAGGGGTCCACATCGGCATTGCGACGCAGACGCCGGCAGGACTGATGGTTCCGGTGGTCGCCCATGCCGAGGCGCGCGACCTGTGGGATTGCGCGGCGGAACTGTCCCGCGTCACGGCCGCCGCCCGGGACGGCAGCGCCACGCGCGATGAGCTCACCGGATCGACGATCACCGTGACCAGCCTCGGGGCCCTCGGCGGCGTCGCGGCGACCCCGGTGATCAACCACCCGGAAGTGGCGATCATCGGGCCCAACAAGCTGGTCGAACGCGCCGTGGTGCAGGCGGGGCATGTCGTCGTTCGGAAGATGATGAATGTCTCGTCGTCCTTCGATCACCGGATCGTCGATGGCTTCGACGCCGCCCGGTTCATTCAGCAGCTCAAGCGGCGCATCGAGCATCCCGCACTCATCTTCGTGGATTGAACATGCCGCAGACCCTCAAGACGAAGGTGCTTGTGGTGGGCGGCGGTCCCGGCGGCTACGTCGCCGCGATCCGCGCCGGTCAGCTCGGGCTCGAGACCGTCTTGGTCGAAGCCGACCGCCTGGGCGGCACCTGCCTCATCCGCGGATGCATCCCCTCAAAGGCCCTGATCCACGCCGCGGGCCTCTATGCGGAGATGGCGCAGGCGGCCGACCTCGGACGGTTCGGCATCCACCTGAAGTCCAAGCCGAGGCTTGATTTCAACGAGACCGTCGAATGGAAAGAGAGCGTCGTCGACAGGCTGAGCAATGGGGTCGCCGGCCTGCTGAAGCGCGCCAACGTCAAGGTGTTGTCCGGCTGGGCGACCTTCTCGGATGCCAAGACCTGCACGGTCGCCGGCGCGGAGGGCCCGATCGAGGTCACGGCCGAACACGTGATCCTGGCCACAGGCTCCGTGCCAGCGGAACTGGCCGCTCTACCCTTCGGCGGCCCGGTCATTTCGTCCACGGAGGCGCTATCGCTTTCGCAGGTCCCGAAGCATCTGGTGGTCGTAGGCGCCGGCTACATCGGCCTGGAATTGGGCATCGCCTACGCCAAGCTGGGATCCGCGGTTTCCATCGTGGAACTGCAGGACCGCATCCTGCCGCTCTACGACGTCAAGCTCGTTGAGCCTGTGCGCCGCTGGCTCGACAGGCATGACGTGACCCTGCATCTGGGCGCCAAGGCCCTCGGCCATGGCGGACGCGCGCTGGCCATCGAGGCCGCGGCCGGCGAGCGGCTCGCCCTGCCGGCGGATCGCATCCTTGTCACCGTCGGACGGCGGCCGAACACGATGGGATGGGGCCTGGACGCCACCGGCCTGGCGATGGAGGGGCCGTTCGTGAAGGTGGACGACCGATGCGCCACCTCGACCACCAACGTGTGGGCGATCGGCGACCTGGTCGGCGAGCCGATGCTGGCCCACAAGGCGTCCGCACAAGGCGAGATGGTGGCCGAGATCATCGCCGGCGCGCGTCGCCGCTTCGACCCGGTGGCCATCGCGGCCGTCTGCTTCACAGAGCCCGAGATCGTCAGCGTCGGCATCGGCCCGGACGAAGCGCCCGGCGGGGTGGAGCTGGTCGTCGGGCAATTCCCCTTCCAGGCCAATGGCCGCGCGCTCTCCATGGACGCCGGCGGTGACGGCGGCTTCGTCCGCGTGGTGGCGCGCAAGTCGGATCACCGGATCCTAGGTATCCAGGCTGTCGGGCGCCACGTCTCGGAGTTGTCCGCCCAGTTCGCCACCTTGATGGAAATGGGTGCGGTCCTCGAGGACGTCGCGGGCATCATCCATGTCCATCCGACCCTGAGCGAGGCGGTGCATGAGAGCGCCCTGAAGGCGCTCGGGCACGCGATTCACATCTGATCCGACGAGGCCTTGAACGCCGACTTATTCAGTCGCGCTGGGCCGTCGCCAAGCTCTCCGTGAAGCGATCCGGGCGAAGATCATAGGCGCTCACGCCAAACCGCACCAGGTCGTCAGGCGCCGGCTCGCCCAGCACAAGGGCGCACGCCAGCGCGCCCATGGCCGGCGCGGTCTGGATGCCGTAGCCGCCCTGGCCCGCGAGCCAAAAGAAGCCGGGCGCATCGGGCGCGAAGCCGACCACGGGACTGCGATCGGCGACAAAACTTCGAAGGCCGGCCCAGCTGCGGCGGATGCGATGGACCTCCAGGGTCGTCGCCGTCTGCACTCGGTCGACCGCGGTCGCAATATCCCACTCGTCGGGCTGTGCGTCGCAGGGCTCCGAAGGCGTCTCGTCTCCCGGGGACAGGAGAAGGGCGCCGGCGTCGGGTCGAAAGTAGAATTGCTCGTCGACGTCGATCACCATCGGCCATTCGTCGCTGTTCGACCCGTCAGGCGCAGCAACGATCAGCGCCGTCCTGCGGTTTGGCTGGAGACCTACGGTCCTGACGCCGGCAAGCCGCGCGATCACATCGGCCCATGCTCCGGCCGCGTTGATCACGACCTTGGCTTCGATCTGAATGTCGGGCGTCTCCACGAGCCATCCCGAGCCCTGACGGGAAAGGCGAACGACCTCCGCGTTGACGACCAGCTCTCCGCCCCTGGCCTTGACCTGGCGGAGCCAGCCCTGATGCAGCACGTCGACGTCGACGTCGGCGGAGCCGGTTTCGACCGCGGCGGCCGCGACATAGTCTCCCCGTAACACCGAGCATTGGGCGCTCGCTTCGGCGGCGGTCAGGCGGCGGATCGCCGGGGCCACATCCGGCAAGGCGCAGAAGGCTTCCAGCCTCGCCAGCTGCGCCGCCGAGGCGATATGCATGGCGCCGCGCGGGCGGACGATCGGCGCGTCGACAAAGCCCTCTGGCGGTGAATACAGGAAGTTGCGGCTCGCGCGGGAGAGGGCGCGGATTGGCACGCTTCCGTAGATCTCGGAGAAGAGCGCCGCCGAGCGTCCGGTCGAATGCATCCCGGGAAAGGCTTCGCGCTCAAGGACGATCACCTTCTGCGTCTGAGCGAGCGCAGCGGCGACCGAGGCGCCGGCGATCCCGGCGCCAATAACGACAACGTCGGCGATGGTCGTACTCATGTCATGTCGATCTTTCGGGCGGCTGCCAGGGCGGTCCGGTAAAGCAAGGTCGCAAGGATGGCCGCGGGAAACGCAACCGCTGTAATCGCAGCGCCGACCGCGGTGGGATTGTGGAGGACGTGTTCAAGGATTAGCGCCGGAAGGGCCGCGCCCAACGCAAGGCCGAGACCGATATTGATCAGCGAGACGATGCTGACGCTGAGCCCGCGGGCGTCTCCGGGGGCCAGCTCCTGCAGGACGGTGATTCCGACCGACTGGCCTGTGGTCGAGGCGAAGATCCACACTCCGGCCAGGGCGAAGATCACCGCCGGCAGCGGCGCCAGGACGAACAGGGTGCTGACCACGCCGCCGAGCATGGCGCCAACGGCGAGCAGCAGGCGGGAGGAGGCGCCGCCCCGCTTGACCATTCGGTCGGCGACGATCCCGGCGCCTGCCGAGCCCAATACGCCGCCGACGATCACCACCGCGCCCAGCACGCCGCCGATCTCCGCCACGCCGACGCCGAAGCGTCGCGACAACAACGTCGGGACCCAGTTCAGGATGGCGAAGTCGCAGAGGCTGCTCAGGCCCATCGCGGCATATAGGGGCAGCAGGACCGGCCAGAGCAGGGCCAGGCGCCTTGCCGCGTCGAGGAGCGGGACCGGCGTGGCGGCGACGCCGGCGATCAGGTGGCGGCGCCTGGGTTCGGGGACCGTCAGCGCCAGCGCCGCCACGGGCAGACCGAGCAGGCCCAGGATCACCAGCCCGGCGCGCCAGGGGGCAAGCTCGCCGACGATCGGCAGGCTGTGCAGCGCCCCGGATTCCGCGGCCTGAAGGATGAGTCCGCCGAGCGCCAGCGCCACGCCGCCGCCCACGATCATGCCCATCAGGAATGTGCCGGTGGCGGCGCCGCGGCGGTTTACGGGAAAGCTGTCGGTGATGATCGACATCGCCGCCGGCGCCAAGGCGGCCTCACCAATTCCGACGGCCGCCCGCGCGGCGAACAGGCTCCCGAACGACGCCGCGTAGCCGCACGCCACCGTCGCGAGGCTCCAGATGACGATGCCCGCGACGATCACCAGCCGGCGCGGGAGGACGTCGGCGGCGCGGCCGAGCCCTACGCCCGCCACGGCGTAGATCAGTGCAAAGGCCGCGCCCTGCAACAGGCCGATCTGTACGTCTGTCGCGTGCAGGTCCGCACGGATCGGATCGACCAGCAGGCTCAGAATCTGCCGATCGCTGTAAGACAGCACCGCGGCGATGCAAAACACCCCGACGGCCCACCATGCGCGGGACGAGGGCGGCCAGGGCGCTTCCCCGGCCGTGAAGCCATCGGAGTTGGAGGTGGTCATCATCAGTTGAATCGGTCACCAGGGTCCGATACGACTTGGCATATCTGAAAACCGTTTTCTACAACCGAAATCTAGGAGACTGGGATTGCGGGTCTTGGTAGCCGGACTACAGCACGAGACAAACACCTTCGCCTCGTGGCCGACCGGCGCCAGGGCCTTCGAGGAAGGCGGGGTCCGGCGGGGCGCCGCGGTACTGGAGGGCAGGGGCGCCGACCACCAGACGGCGCAGCTGTGGCGCGACTTGTGCGCGCGCGATGGGCACGAATTCACCGCCAGCCTGTTCACCTGGGCGCAGCCTTCCGGGCCCATCGTGCAGTCGGTCTATGAGGGCTTTCGCGACGAGATCCTCACCGCGCTGCGGTCTCAAGGGCCGTTCGATGTCGTGTTGCTTTTCCTGCACGGCGCCATGGTGTCGACCGGGTGCGATGACTGCGAGGCCGACCTCGTAGGCCGAGCGCGCGAGGTCGCGGGCGAGGCGGCGGTGATCGGCGTGGAACTCGATCCCCATTGCCATCTGACGCCGGCGCTCGTCGAAGCCGCGGACGCCGTGATCCTGATGAAGCACTATCCGCACGATGACTATCTCGAGCGCGGGGCCGAGCTTTACGAGTTGTGCCTTGGCAAGGCCCGCGGCGAGGTGCGGCCGACCTCGGCCCTGTTCGATTGCCGGATGGTGGGCTTCTACCCGACCACCCAGGAGCCCATGGCGTCGTTTGTCGAGCGCTTCGGGGAGATCGAGCGCCAGCCCGGCGTCCTCTCGGTGAGTTTCGCCCATGGTTTTCCCTGGGGGGACACGCCCGACACCGGCTCACGGGTGCTGGTCATCACGGACGGCGATGCGCAGCTTGCGGCGCGGCTGAGCGCGCAGGTCGGCCTCGAAATCTACGCCGCCCGCGACGCGCTGCTGCCGCGGTTTCCCGGCGTCGAGGCGGCGCTTACCGAGGCTTTGGAAGCCCCTGGGCTGGTGGTGGTCGCCGACACCGCGGACAATGCCGGAGGCGGCGCGCCCGGCGACAACACGAGCCTCCTGAAAGCGATGCTGGACCGCGGGATCGGGTCTGCCGCGCTGGGGGCGATCTGGGATCCCATGGCCGCGGGGGCCTGCGCGGACGCGGGCGTCGGGACCCGCCTGAAGCTTCGGATCGGCGGCAAGTCCGGACTGGCGTCCGGCCAGCCGCTGGACGTGGAGGCGACGGTTCGCGGGGTCCGCGAACGTCACGACCAGGCGGGCCTGGGCACCTCGCGATCGCACATGGGGCTGTCGGTTTGGATCGCAGTGGACGGAATCGACGTGGTGCTCTCATCCATCCGGACCCAGGTCTTCTCGCCCGACGCCTTCACCGGCCTGGGCCTCGACCTGCAGGACAAGAAGATTGTCGCGGTGAAGTCGAGCCAGCACTTCTATGGCGGCTTCGCGCCGATCGCGGCGAAGGTGATCCGGGCGGCGACGCCCGGCGCTATCCAGATGGATTTCGCAAGCCTGCCCTACGTCAAGAAATCCGACCTCAGCTTCTACCCGCGCGTCGACGATCCGCTGGCCTGAGGGTCTTGGTCGCCTTGACCGACTTGACGGCTTTCAGCGGCGGGTCGTTCGCCGGCGCGGCCTCCTGGCCGCCTGAAGCGGCGATGAGTTGGGATTCGTCGCCCGAGCAGATTGACAGGACGCGGCAGCGGCCCTCTCCGACGTTCAGGTAGATATGCCCCATCCCGCTGTCGAAATAGATAGAATCGCCCGTCTCCAGCGTCACAGGCGCGTAGAGGTCCGTATGCAGTTCGGCCGTGCCCTCAAGTACGAAGGCATATTCCTCGCCGGGGTGCCGAATCATCTCGCTGAAATCTGATTTGGTGCGGGCGTGTATCTCAGCGATGAGAGGCACGAACCGCTTGTTCAGCAGATCCGTCGCGCAGTAGGTCGTGACGTAGGTGTCAGTTTCGATGATCCGGCCCTCGCCTGCGCGACTAATACTGCGACGGCCGGTGGCTAAGCTGATGGGTGGCGTCGCTTCCGAGGAGAACAGCAGACCAATATCGATCTCAAGTCCCCGGCTGATCCGAGCCAATTTGTCGTAGCTGAGCGACATCTTGTCATTTTCGACTTTGGACAGCGTCGACACGGGCAGGCCAGTTCGCCGGCTGACCTCTGACAACGTCCAGCCGTTAGCGAGCCTCAGGCTTTTCAGGACCGACCCCGGCTTGGCTTTAGTATTCACGCGCGCTCAGCTCCACATCTGCTTTTCACACTCTACTACGCGCCGGGTCGAGAGGTCCAACCCGCCCGCGCGCGTCGCCGGAGAGGCCGGGCCGCAGCAGGGTCCAAGTTTCCCAGAGAGCGGCAATATATCTAAACCGGAAACAGCTTGCGAAAAGAGAAATCGTGTGAACTGATCGTGACGCCGGCCGGTGGGCCGCGCGACGCGGGGGAAGACAGGCGGATCGGGCAGCGACGAGCATCCAAGCCAGCCGTCGGAGCGGACTTGCTCCGATGTCGCCGAAGCGCTCCAGGTCACGAGCTCCCGGTCTCGAGTTGAACGTTTCGGGTATTGCGCTGTTCGAAGGGGCTTGCAGGATGAACTCACTCTCAAGGTACGCCGCGCTGGGCGCGATGGTGTTGGCCCTGGGTGGCTTCGCCCCGTCGCCGGCGAGCCAATCGCCTACGGCCCTGGCGACCGGCCCTGTCGTTTCCCTTCCCACGCCGCGCTCGGATGCGAAGGCCAGCGCTAGCGCTCCGGCGCCGACGAGCGGACATGCGCTCACGGCCGAAGACGCCGCGGCCTATTTCGACGGACTGCTGCCCGACGCGATAAGCCGCGCGGATATCGCCGGCGCGGTGATCGTCATCGTCAAGGACGGGCAACCCCTGTTCGAGCGCGGCTATGGCCTTTCGGACGTCAAGGCGCGCAAGCCGGTCGATCCGGACAAGACCCTGTTCCGGCCTGGCTCGATTTCGAAGACGTTCACCTGGACCGCGGTCATGCAGCAGGTCGAGGCCGGCAAGATCGACCTCGACGCCGACGTCAACCAGTACCTGGACTTCAAGATCCCGCCCTACGACGGCAAGCCCATCACCATGCGCAATCTGATGACCCATTCGCCCGGGTTTTCCGATGCGGCCAAGGATCTCATCTTCACCGACCCCAAGCGCCTGAAAAGCCTCGGCGCGACTCTGAACGGGACCACGCCGGCGCGCATCTTCCCGCCCGGAACGACGCCGGCCTACTCGAACTACGGCGCCGCCCTGGCCGGTTACATCGTGGAGCGTGTCTCCGGCGAGCCGTTCGCGGATTACATCGCCCACCACATTCTCAGCCCCCTCGGCATGTCCCATTCCACCTTCGTCCAGCCCCTCCCGGCCGGCTGGTCGGCGAACATGTCAAAGGGCTACCGCGTGGCCTCGAGCCCGCCGGGCGCCTACGAGATCGTCGGGCCGTCGCCCGCGGGTTCGATGGCGACGACCGGGTCGGACATGGCCCGCTTCATGATCGCCCACCTGCAGGACGGAGAATTCCAGGGGCAGCGCATCCTGGCGGCCAAGACGGCCGAGACCATGCATAGCCTGCAGTTCGCGCCGGTTCCGTCGCTTCCCGGCATGGCGTTCGGCTTCTATCAGGAGCCCGGCAACGGCCATCGCGTGATCGGCCACGCCGGCGACACCAGCCTGTTCCACAGCGACATGCATCTGTACCTGGACGACCACGTCGGCCTGTTCATCTCCCTCAACAGCGCCGGCAGCATGGGCGCGGCGCACACCATCCGCGCGACGGTGTTCAAGGGTTTCACGAACCGCTATTTCCCCGCCGCACCGGCGCCTGCCCTGCCGACCTGGAAGGACGCCAAAGCCGACGGTCAGACGCTCGCGGGCAACTATATCGACAGCCGGCGCTCCGACTCCGGCTGGTTGAGGATCGGCGGCTTCCTGCTGGGCCAGGCGAAGATCACCACCGATGGGAGCGGCGTGGTGACGGTCTCTGCCTTCCGCGGGGTGAACAACCGACCCAAGCATTGGCGCGAGGTCGGACCGTTCCAGTATCAGGAAGTCGGCGGCGACAGCCGGATGGCGGCCGTCGTCGAGGGCGGCAAGGTGACAAGGGTCATGACCGACGACGAGCCTCCCGTGCTGTCTCTTCAGCCTGTCTCTGGGGCGATGTCGGCGACCTGGAACGTGCCGCTGTTCTACCTCACCGCGGGAATCCTGACGATCGCCGGGGTGAGCTGGCCTGCCGCGGCGATCATCCGCAGACGATATGGCCACAGCTTCGAGCTGACCGGCCGTGCGGCGCTGCTCTACCGGCTGACCCGGGCCGTCTGCCTGGTAGACCTGGCCTTCGCCGGCCTGTGGTTCTGGTTCATGTCGCACCAGGGCAGCCAATGGCTGAGCAGCGCCAATGACGGGATCATCCGGCTGATCCAGCTCGTCGGTCTGGTGGGCGTGGTGGGCGCGATCGCACCCCTGGCGAACGTCGCGGCCGTCTTCGCCGACGCCTCGCGAAGCTGGTGGGCCAAGGTCTCGAGCGTCGCGATCGCCACCGCGGCGCTGGCGTTCATCTGGTTCGCCCTCAGTCTGCACCTGATCACCCTGCACATCGCCTACTGAGGCCGGCGATGAATCCGCTCTCAAGGATCGCCGCAGTGGGCGCGATGTTCGTCGCGCTTGGTGGTTTCGCCGCCGCGCCAGCGAGCCAGTCGCCCGCGACCTTGTCGCCTGGGGCCCACGCGGCAGGCGGGGCCGCGGCTTCCGCGCCGACGAGCGCACACGCGCTCACAGCCGAGGACGTTGCGGCCTATTTCGACGGCATGCTGCCCTCAGAGATGGAACGCGCCGATATCGCCGGCGTCATCATTGTGGTCGTCAAGGACGGGCAGCCGCTGTTCGAACGGGGCTACGGTCTTGCCGACGTCAAGGCGGGGCGGCCGGTCGATCCGGACACAACGCTGTTCCGCCCCGGCTCCATTTCGAAGCTGTTCACCTGGACGTCGGTCATGCAGCTGGTGGAAGCGGGCAAGATCGACCTCGACGCCGATATCAATCAGTACCTCGATTTCAAGGTCCCGCCTTACGACGGCAAGCCGATGACCATGCGGCAGCTGATGACCCATTCAGCGGGGTTCGCCGACGCCTCCAAGGACCTTTTCCCGCCCGATCTCAAACACCTCAAGCCTCTCAGCCGGATGGGCGAGGTCGCGATGCCCGCGCGGATCTTCCCGCCCGGGACCACGCCCGCCTATTCGAACTACGGCGCGTCTCTTGCCGGCTACATCGTGCAGCGCGTGTCCGGAGAGCGGTTCGAGGACTACGTCGCGCAACACATCTTTGCCCCGCTCGGCATGATGCATTCGACCTTCGACCAGCCGTTGCCGAAGGGCTGGTCGGCGAACATGTCAAAGGGCTACCGGACGGGCTCCGGTCACCCGGGTCCGTACGAGCTCGTCCAGATGCCGCCGGCGGGCGCTCTGGCGACCACCGGTTCGGACCTGAGCCACTTTATGATCGCCCACCTGCAGGACGGGGAATATCAGGGCCAACGCATCCTGAGCGTCAAGACGGCGGAATACATGCACAGCCTGCAGTTCCAGCCCGTCCCGGAACTGCCCGGCATGGCGCTTGGATTCTACCAGGAACCCGCCAACGGACACCGGGTGATCGGCCACGCCGGGGACACCGGCCTGTTCCACAGCGACCTGCATCTCTTTCTGGACGACCACGTCGGCCTCTACATCTCGCTGAACAGCGCCGGCACAGGCGGGGCCGGATCGCTGGGCAGCGGGCTCCGCACCTCGGTTTTCAGAGGCTTCACGAACCGGTATTTCCCGGCGCCCAAGGCTGCGGAGCCGCCCACCTGGGCGACCGCCAGGGCCGATGGCCAGACCTTGTCCGGCGACTACCTCGACACCGGACGGTCGGAGGCCAGCTGGACGCGTATTCGCAGCTTCCTCCTGGGGCAGACCAAGGTCTCCTCGGACAAGGATGGCATCGTCACCGTCTCGTCCTATCGCGGCGTGAACCATCAGCTCGAGCGCTGGCGCGAAATCGGACCGTTCCAATACCAGGCGATCGGCAGCGCCAGCCGCATGGCGGCGGTTGTCCGAGACGGCAAAGTCAGCCTGATCATGCGCGACGACTATCCGCCGGTGGAGGCGCTCCAGCCCGTGCCGGCCGCCCTGTCGGCGGCCTGGAACCTGCCGCTCCTGTACGTGAGCGCCGCAATTCTGGCGATCGCGGCGCTGGCCTGGCCGCTGGCCGCCATCATCCGCAAGCGATACGGCCAGGGCTTTGAATTGTCCGGGCGCGCGGCCACGCTCTACAGGCTGACCCGGGCAGTCTGTTGCGGGTATCTGGCCTTCGGCTACCTCTGGTACTGGCTCCTCACTCAAGGGGGGCATGCATCCAGCGGCGGCGATTGGATCGTTCGACTGATCCAGCTGCTCGGCGTGGTCTGCGTGGCCGGGACGGTCGCGCCGCTCATGAATGTCGGGACGGTGTTAGCCGATCCAGCACGAAGCTGGTGGGCCAAGGTCTCAAGCGTCGCGATCGCCGCCGCGTGCCTGGCGTCGATCTGGTTCGTCATCAGCCTACGCCTGATCACCCTGAACATCGCTTATTGAGGCCCCGCCATGGAACCCCGGTTCATCGGCCGCAAGGAAATCAGACGGGTCCTGACCTTCGAGGCCTGCACACCGCTGATGCGCGAGGCGATGCTCGCGGTATCGAGCGGCGGCATCAACCAGCCGCCGCGGCAGATCCTGCCGCTGGTCAGCGGGCGGGGCGCGTTCGGGATCATGCCCGGCGTGATCGGCGACGACCGGTTCGGCGCCAAGCTGATCAGCGCCTTCAGCCAACCGGCGGGTTCCCACCTTCCGGCGCATCAGGGCGTGGTGGTGCTTTTCGATCCCGTGACCGGGTCGCCCGTCTGCGTGCTCGACGCCGGGGAGATCACCCGGATCCGCACTGCCGCGGCAAGCGCCTTGGCCACTGAGGTGCTGGCTCGGCCCGACGCCGATCGGCTCGCGGTGTTGGGGACTGGCGAGCAGGCAGAAGCCCACATCCGGGCGATCTCTGCCGTCCGACCCCTGAGCCGGATCGTGGTGTGGGGCCGCAATCGCGAGCACGCGCAAAGACTGGCCACCGAGCTCGGCGCCAACGACGGCTTCAAGATCGAGGTCGCCGCGGACGTGCGATCCGCCGTCGCCGAGGCCGACATCGTCTGCACGACGACCGGCTCGGCCGAGCCGATCCTGGCGGGTGACTGGCTGACGGACGGCGCCCACGTGAACATCGTCGGCTCCAGCCGGCTGGGCCCCACCGAAGTCGATGACGACCTTGTCGTACGCGCCCGCTACTTCGCCGACAGCCGCGCCAATGTGCTGGCCCAGGGGACGGAATTCCGCCGGGCCGTCGAGTCCGGACGGATCGACGACAGCCACATCGCCGGCGAGATCGGCGAGGTGCTGGCGGGCAAGATCGAGGGCCGTCAGTCCGCCACGCAGGTCACGGCCTACAAGTCCCTCGGATGCGTCGCGCAGGACCTGTGGGCCGGATGGCACGTCTTCCGAGCTCTCTTATGAACGCCGAGAACCTCGCGCCGGCCCGCGGCGCAGACCGATCAATCCTTGAAGGTTTCCAATGATGTTGAAGCTTCCCGGCGCCGCGCGCCTGTTCACCGCAGCTCTGTCCGCCGCGACCATGTTGACGCCGTGGCACGCGAACGCCGCGCCCCGCGCCCTGGCCCACGACTTCACGATCGAACAGGTCCTCAGCGCGCCGTTCCCCTCCAGCCTGGTCGCCGCCGCGCAGGGTGGCCGAGTGGCGTGGGTCTTCGACAAGGACGGTAGCCGCAACGTCTGGGTCGCCGAGCCGGGTGCGAACGGCGCCTTCACGGCGCATCCGATCAGCGCCTTCACGGGCGACGACGGCGTCGATATGGGCGAACTGGACTGGACGCCCGACGGTCGCCAGGTCGTCTTTTCGCGCGGCGGCAGCCTGGAGGGCGGCGGCCCGGTGAACGTCCACAGCCTTCCCTCGGGGGCCGTCGGCCAGGAGGTCTGGGTGGCCTCGGTCGACGGGACCGCGCCGCGCCGGATCGGGCCCGGGCACTCCGCCGCCGTCTCCCCGCGGGGAGGCGCCGTCGCGTACGTCCAGGCCGATCAGATCTGGCTGGCGCCCCTGGCGGCCGGCGGGCAACCGACGCAGCTGATCCACGATCGCGGGCGGAGTGGGCAGATTGCCTGGTCACCCGACGGAGGGAAGCTGGCGTTCGCAAGTTCGCGCGGCGACCACAGCCTCGTCGGCGTCTACGACTTCGCCGCCAAGACCATCACCTGGCTCGGTCCGAGCGTCGATCGGGACATGGCCCCCACCTGGTCTCCCGATGGCCGAAGCGTCGCCTTCGTCCGCATCGCCACCAGCCATGCGGGCCTGTTCGCCGACAGCCGTGAAGCCCAGCCCTGGTCGCTCTGGGTCGGCAACCCCGCCACGGGGACGGCGAACGCCATCTGGACCGCCAACCCGGGGCCGGGAAGCGCGTTCCATTCGCTGGAAGTCGAGAAGACCCTGATGTGGACCGCCGACGGCCGGCTGGTCTTCCCGTGGGAGCGCAGCGGCTGGATGCAGCTCTATTCGGTCTCGCCTGCGGGCGGCGAGCCGACCCGGCTCACCCATGGCGATTTCGAGGTGTTCAGCGCCAGCCTCAGCGCCGACCGCAAGCGGATCGTCTACTCCTCCAACGAGGGCGACATCGATCACCGGCACGTCTGGGAGCTCGCGGCGGGCGCCACGGCGCCCCGCCAGCTGACGCGTGGCGCGACCGTCGAAGACAGTCCGGCGGTGACCAGCGCCGGTCAGGTGGTCGCCTTGCACGGCGATTGGCGCAAACCGATCCGGCCGGTTTCACTGGCCGCCTCGGGCCAGCCGGTCGAGCTGGCGCCCTCGGCCATGCCGGCGGAATTCCCGGCGGCCCGGCTCACCGAACCCAAGCAGGTGATCTTCGACTCGCCCGACGGCGTGAAGGTCCACGCCCAGCTGTTCCTGCCGCCTGCGGGACATCCGTCCCGGGGCCCCGCCATCCTCTTCTTCCATGGCGGTCCGACCCGGCAGATGCTGCTCGGCTGGCATCCGATGGACGCCTACGCCTACATGTACGGCCTGAACCAGTATCTGGCCAACGAGGGCTACGTGGTCCTCTCGGTCAATTACCGCGGCGGCAGCGGCTACGGCCTCGACTTCCGCGAGGCGAAGAATTTCGGAGCCAAGGGCGCGAGCGAGGACAACGACATCGTCGGCGCGGCCAAATATCTGGCCTCGCGTCCCGACGTCGACGCCGCGCACATCGGCATCTGGGGCGGCAGCTACGGCGGACTGATGACGGCGCTGGGCCTTTCGCGCCATTCCGACCTGCTGGCGGCCGGCGTCGACTACGCGGGGGTGCACGACTGGAGCGCCATGGGCCGCCTCGGTCCGGGGTCGGCCAAGGGCGCGGCGGAACTTGCCCTTCAGTCTTCGCCGATGGGGGCCATCGACAAATGGAAGTCGCCGGTGCTGCTGATACATGCCGACGACGACCGCAACGTGCCGTTCTCCCAGACGGTCGAGATCGTCGAGGCGCTGCGTCAGCACAACGTCGAGTTCGAGCAGATCATCCTGCCCGACGAGATCCATGACCTGCTCCGCGCGGACTCCTGGAACCGGTTCTTCCACGCCACCGACGACTTCTTCGCCCGGCATCTTCAGTCCCAGCCGGCGCCTCGCTAGAGCCCCAGACCGCAGGATCACCATGGACGTTCTACGCACCGCATCGAGGATGGGCCGGCGCCTCGCCGGCGGGACACTGGCCTGCGTGCTGGGGCTCGCCGTGGCGTCGCCCGGTTGGGCCGCGACGGCCGCTGCGCCGCCCAGCCTGCCGGCCGGGGCGCAGCCGCAGGACATCGACCGGCTCGCCGCGCGCATCCTGGAGACGTTCTCGGTGCCCGGCATGTCGGTGGCGGTCGTCAAGGACGGGAAGGTGTTGTTCGCCAAGGGCTATGGCGTCCGGGCCACCGGAAAGCCGGACAAGGTCGACGCCGACACCCTGTTCGGCATCGGCTCGAACACCAAGGCCTTCACCGTGGCGGCGCTTTCGACGCTGGTGGACGAAGGCAAACTGCATTGGGACGACAAGGTCACCGACCTGTTGCCGGGCTTCCGGCTCTACGATCCCTACGTCACGCGCGAACTGACGGTGCGGGACCTGCTCACGCACCGGAGCGGCCTGGGCCTGGGGTCAGGCGACCTGATGCTGTTCCCGGTCAGCGATTTCACGCGGGATGAAATCATCCACAACCTGCGCTACCTGCCGCCGGCCTCCAGCTTCAGGTCCAAATACGCCTACGACAACCTGCTCTACATCGTCGCCGGGGAGCTGATCCCGAAGATCACCGGGGTCAGTTGGGAGCAGTACGTCCAGACCAAGATCCTGGACCGGCTGGGAACCGGCTGCGCGGCGACCCTGACGCTCACCGCCGGGAACCGCAACGTCGCAGCGCCTCATGCGGAGATCGACGGCAAGGTGACCGAGCTCGAGCCGGATCCCAGCACCGCCTACGACCCGGCAGGATCGATCGAGTGCAACGCCAGCGGCATGGCCGCGTGGGCGAACCTGCAGTTGGCCGGCGGTCAGTTCCCGGATGGCTCGCTTCTCTTCAGCGCCGCCCGGCACAAGGAGATGTGGACGCCGCAGACGATCATCCCGGTCGCCGAGTCGGCGGCGGCGCCCAAGACGCGATTCCGCAACTACGGTCTGGGCTGGATGATCGAGGACTACGACGGCGCGTTAAGGGTCACACATACCGGCGCAATCATCGGCATGGTGAGCTACGTGTCCCTGCTGCCGGAACAGCACGTCGGCGTCATCGTGCTCACCAACCAGCAGACCGGCGCGGCCACCTCGTCGATGATGCAGACCATTCTCGACGCCTTCCTGCATCAGCCGGCTCAGGATTGGGTCGCGGTCTACCAGAAACGCCGGACGGAGC